>NZ_KV810746.1:122679-147101 GCF_001812895.1 Rothia sp. HMSC069C04 | reverse complement strand
ATTTTCGATGTCCAAGAAACGGGAGGCAGTTCAGCGTGGGGAGGCGGGGCTTTGCTGTGTCTGCTGGGGAAGGGGTATAGTCCTGCTATCTCACGTGTTGTTCCGCTACGTGGTGGGTTATTCGTCGGTAGAAATAGTTCGCTCAGTGGCGACCGATATATCGTGGCGGACTTCATATTTACGGTTTATAATGGGTATGTGCGTAAGTACAACTGACACATGTGATTACGAAGAGAAGAGCATTATGCTTTCAAAATATAACTGGATGTCCTTGGTTACCGGTCTGTTGCTGATTGCAGCGGCAATCTACATGTTCGCCAATCCCGCTATTCCGCTGGTAGTTCTGGGTTATGTGTTCTCCATTTCGGTGTGGCTTGGTGGCGTGTTTGAACTGGTACGTTACTTCGGCACGCCAAAGCAGGCACGTACCGGCTGGGACCTGGTTGACGGCATCTTGACCGTGGTGGCTGGCCTGATTCTGCTGACTGCCTCGGTGGGTGCACAGGCAACCTTCATCCCGACCATTGTGGGTACGTGGATGATTATGTGGGCGCTGATTCGTCTGATGACTGCCCAGGGCATGAAATACCTGAGCTACGCCGCCGGACGCCACCTGCAGCTCTCTGCTATTGGTACCCTTATTCTGGGCTTGCTCGTGGTGCTGTTCCCGATAATCTACGGCGTGGCGGCAGTATGGATGGCAGCACTGGGTCTTCTGGTGACCGGTCTGGTATTCGTGGGTGACTTCTTTGTTTCCCGCCGCACCAAGAGCACCGTGCACATTTCCCCGGACGGTGTGATTGACGGCGAAGCTAAATAAGAGCTTCCAAACGGCTTCTAGACCGTACACTAGAACATAAGAAAGACCGTGTGAGACAACCACCTCACACGGTCTTTCTGTATGCTCTGCCAGGTTCGCCTGACGCCTTCCGGTAGTCCTAGCGGTGCTCTGCTTTATCGATATTCCGGCAGGCGGAACATCATTTCCTGCGCCACGGTCGCCACCAGCTCACCGGAACGATTGAAAATCGAACCCTGCGCGAGCATCCTGCCGCCCTGCGCGCTCGGGGAATCCAGCACGTACAGCAGCCACTCGTCGGCGCGCGCCGGGCGGTGGAACCACATCGCGTGATCCAGCGAGGCGCTCTTGAGGCCCGGTTCCAGCCAGAACTTGCCGTGACGACGCAGAGCAGGCTCCAGCGGCAGGTAATCCGAAGCGTAGGCGATAGCGGCGCGGTGCTCCGCCTCCGACGCCTCAGAACCATCAGCATGCACCAGGCGGTCAAAGGTCTTGAACCACACGCAGGCACGCGGCTGTGTCGAGGAGGCATCCGGCTGAGTGTACAGGGGCGCATCCACGTGGCGCATATCAATCGGACGTTCCCACGCTACCGCCTGTGCAATGGGGTGGGGGAGCTGGCCCAGATAATCGCTGACCTTCGGAAGGGACTCGGGGTCCGGAACCTCCGGCATGGTGACCGCGGTGTGCTCCGGGCCGCGGCTATCCGCCTGGAAAGACATAATTGCAGAGAACATGGGCGCCTCATCCTGGAACACCTGCACGCGGCGGGTCGAGAAGGAACGGCTATCGTTCAGGCGCTGAGTGGCGAAGAACAGTTCACGCTCAATATCGCCGGGACGCAGAAAATAGGCGTGAATCGAGTGGATGTCCTTGCCCTCCACCGTGCGGTCGGCGGCAATAATCGACTGGGCAAGAACCTGACCACCGAAAGTACGCGGCTGCTCGCGGGTGAGCGTCACGCCGGTAGACACTTCATCACTACCGAAGGAGGCGGGCGCCGCCTCCACGGGGGAGAGGTCCAGCATCCGCATGAGGTTTTGGGTCACAGTGGGCTTGGTCATGGTTTTATTCTCGCACGTTTTCAATGAGCCGGTTTCTGGCGTAGAGTGGGAGAGCATACTCTGAGACAACCACGACAGGTTGATTCGGAACATTGACTAGGAACAACGGCCCGGATTATCGATCTGGATGAACAATCCGGAACGTTCCCCTAACACACCATCGCATATATCACCCACCAACTTGCCACCGAGCAGGCCAACGCCGAAAAGGAGCAGAAATGACTACGCCGTCTGAAACCACCCCTGACAATACCCCCGTGCAGGAGAACGCTCCCGACCAGAACAACGCGCCCGCACCCATCGAGCTCAAGTACAACCCCCACGAAGGCGTGGAGGAGCCCTACCTGATTCTGCCCGGCGGTGCCCAGGGTGCCGCAGTCGTCAAGGATCTTGCCACCTACATTTCTCGTGCTCTGGCGGTCAACCCGGATGCGGCTATCCGCCTGACCGCGCGCGGCCGCGTGGTGGCGGTGTTCGCCTGCTCCCTGGAGCCGGAGGACGCCTCCTCGGACACCCCGGTCATTATGGGTCTGCGCGCCCTGCACCTGCTGGCTGACTCGACCCTGGACATGACCGTACAGGCGCAGGCGCTACTGGACCGACTGGCGCGTCTGCAGAAGCAGGCAGAAGAACAGGGTAACGAAGAGAACTCGCAGCTGGTGCTGTTCATGCCGCCGGTGACCGTCAACGCCAGCTGGGCTGGCAAGTCAGCCCCGCTCAGCGGCTGGTACGAGGTTGGTGCCGTCCCGGTTGAAGAATTCCACCGCGCCACCGCAGAAGGCCTGGAGGCGGTAGAACGCGCCCTGCCCGAGAACCCCGGTGCCGCGGTGCTTTCCACGGTGCGCTCGCGTATTTGGTCCTCCGATATGGTGCTGGAATACCTACCTGAGTTCGATACCGTGCTTGTACCGACCGGCGCGGCATTCGCCCTGCGCGTGTTCGGTTTCATCCCGGAAGGCTTCACGGGCGATCTGCCGCTCTTCGCTGCGCATGTAGGTTCGGAGGAGTGGCTGCGCATTGTGGCGCCCGCCGGTATGGTGCTGGTGCGCCGCGGTTCCGGTTCGCTACTCTAACTTTCCTCGAGACATTTCTAGACTTTTTACGTTGGTGGTGTGGGCTCTTTGCCTGCGCCACCAGCGGTTTTTCTATGCCGTATGACATCAACGGGGTAGTTGTAATAATGACATTCGATAGGGCATTACTTTACGAAAATAGGGTATTCTAGAGAAACTACGCCCTTTCACCGGGGCGTCTTTGACACACCGATTACCAGCCACACCGCACGGGAACTCTTCCGCTACGCCCTCACCAGGCGCATCCTTCCCGTACGGATCGAAAGTGAGACCTTCATGGATCTGATTGCAGTCGACATCGACGGCACCCTTGCCAGCAACCGAGATCAGATGGACAAGTACCTGACCGGTTTCTTCGCAAGCAACCGCCGATTCTTCAAGGCCATCCGCAACGCCACGGTCAATGTTGAAATTGCCGACCGTGTTCGCGAAATCGCGGCAGACACCGGCGCAGAGGTCGTAGTAATTACCGGCCGCGATGGCACCTACATGAAGGAATTGAACCAGTTCATCGCCCGCGCAGGTCTGGAACCCAAGCACGTGTTCGCTAAGCCCGGCAACGACGGCTCCAACAGCCCCGCATGGAAGGACTCCGTCATTGAGTCCCTGATTGCTGACGGCAACCGCATTATCCACGCTTTTGAAGACACCGACCACGAGGTGTACCTGCGCCGCGGCATTCCCGTCACCTGGGTCGCCCCGATTCGCGACTACATTGGCGAATGGCACTACGAGTCGATCGACATTGACCCGGTCGCCTGGGCTGCCGAGCAGCGTGAGAAGGAAGCCGCTCGTGAGCGTCAGAAGCGTCGCCTTGCGGAGGGCGTGCTCGCACACCAGAAGGCCGAGGCGAAGGAACGCCAGGCAAACGTCGCGGCATAAAACCCGCACACCAACTTGAGAGCTGCGGTGGGTAACCCACTCAAACGAATGAGGCGCCGGAAGGATTCAATCCTCCCGGCGCCTCATTCTAATGCTATATGCGTTGATCGAAGCTGATGTACTCGGCTGATTACACAGTTAGTTTACGCGGTGCCGAGCAGTTCACGCAGACGAGTCGCAAAGGGGCCCGCCAGCTTATGGTGCGCCTTCTCCTTCAGATGCACGCCATCAGCCATGTCACCCTCAGCCAGGTAGAGGCTCTGCCAGCCCGAGGTGTCCATGAACAGCACGCCGGTCTCGCGGGCACCCTGCCTTGCCACCTCGTTTGCCACGTGACGCTTATGCGCCACCTGCTTATCCGTCGCCGCATCCTCACTCATCGACACCACGCCGCCGAACACGATCTTCGACGACGGGTACATACGTCGCAGCTGCTCAATGACCTGAGTCTGGTGAGCGTTCACGTGCTCGCGCGCCTTCGTCTCATCCTCGTGAATGTAAATGTCATTGCCGGAGGCGTCCAGGTAAATCACGCCGGGGTTACCGCTCGGCAGAGCCCAACGGCCACCCATCACACCCTGATAGTAGGAGGGGCACACACCCTCGCGGGCAGTCACAAAACCGATGCCGCCGCAACGGAACAGGTACGGGACGAAACCAGCCTGCTTCAGACCCAAACCAACCCAGGAGGTTGCGGTCACCTGCGAGTCACCAATCACCAGGGCATCCTTAGCGCCAAGAACATTGGTGTTACGCGGCAGACCGTTCGCCTTATCCCAGTAGAGTTCAGCCTTCTCAAACTTGGTGTACAGAACGCCCTTCTTGGATCGCCAGCTCACCGGCAGACCCTCCCAACCGGCAAAGTCGCTGTACCCACGCTGCTTCCACCAGTGCTCGTAGACGCCGGATTCCACCGCAACCGGACCGTACTTGGGGGTGTACATGACCACGCCACCCTTGAACTGCTGAACCAGCATGTCGGCGGCATCAGCGGAGGTGGGGAACGGCGCCTGAATCTCACCGGTTGCCTGCGCACCCTCCTTGCCGAAGGCGTTCTGCGCGGTGCGTTCCATCTTCTGCGCCGGGGTGGTCGGTTCCGGAGTCGGCTCGGGGGAGGGGGACTCGCTGGGGCTTTCCTGCGCCGACTGGGTAGGCTCGGCGCCCGCAGCAGCGGTAGCGGCGGTGCCACCGGGCGCGATGAAGCCTCCTGCGGAGTACACGCCAAAGGAACCGGCGGCAACCACAGCAAGGATTGTGCCGGTCAGAGAAACTTTCGCGATAGGAGACTTGATAGAAGGCATGCACAACAGTATACGATAGGCGCAACCCCAAGTAGAGAGCTTTTGAGGGATATTCAAATGAAAATAACAAAAAATATGCACCGCAGTGACAAGAATTAGACTCGGTGCGCAACTTGGGGCACAACTCAAAATAGAACCGGCATACCCCCCATATAGAAACGTCCCCTCCCACCCCGAATCGGGGTAGAAGGGGACGAATAAAAACTTATGAGAGCAGGCAATGAACCCGCCTCAGCTCACAAGCATTGTTAGATGTCAGCCGCCTGAACCTTCAGCGCACGAGCCACGCCGTCGCGTGCCTCCGCAATCTGACGGTACAGAGCCGCAGCATCCTCAGGCAGAGAAGCCAGGTACGCCTCGGTACGCTCCAGCAGCTCAGCGGTCGGCTCGCTCGGGTACATGCCACCAATAATCTGCATGGAAATCTCGTGCGAACGCGAACGCCAAATACCCTCAATCTGCTCGAAGTACGGCTCATCGTACTGGGCAATCAGCTCGGGCTTGCCGGACTTGAAACCGGAAATAGCGTAACGCTGAATCATGTTCGACAGTTCGCCGGTCACCATGATCTTGTTCCAGTACTCAGCCTTAGCCTCCGCGGTCGGAATCGACGCGTATGCCTGAGCGGCGTACTGCTGACCGTTCGCGGTGTTGTCGTTCTCCAGCTCCGCAGCAATCTGCTCGGCGGAGAAACGGCCACCGGTAGCCAGGCGGCACACCAGGTTCCAACGCAGGTCAGCGTCAATATCCAGGCCCTCAAGGGTCAGCTCACCCTCGAAGAGACGCTGCACGTTGTCGTACTGCTCCTCGGTGCGGGTCTGGTTGATGAACGCCTGCAGCAGCTGCAGCTGAGCATCCGAATCGGGCTCTGCAACGCATGCCAGCTCCCAGAGACGGTCAGCGGCACGGTGGCGGGTCTCCTCGCGAGCCTCAGGAGCCACGAAGGAGTGCAGGGTAGCGGACAGGTTGTTGATCTGGGTGCGCAGAGCGGTGGAGTTGGTCTCCTTACCGATGTTGTTCAGCACCAGGTCAACGTACTTACGTGCCGGCATCTGAGCGTCACGCACGGTATCCCAGAGCGAACCCCAGACCACGCCGCGAGCCACGGACGAATCAATGTCGCCCAGGTGCTTGATAGCGGTCTCGATGGAACGCTCGTCCAGGCGAATCTTGGCGTACGCCAGGTCCTCATCGTTCAGCAGCAGCAGGTCGGGGCGCTTCTTACCGAGAGCCTCCTCAACCACGGTCAGCTCGCCGTCAATGTCCAGCTCGATGCGGTCGGTGCGGGTCAGCTTGCCGTCCACCAGGTTGTAGAAACCAATTACGGCACGGTGCGGGCGCAGGGTCTCGAAGCCCTCAGCGTAGGACTGGCGGATACCCAGGTTCGAAATGTTGCCAGCCTCGTCGTTCTCAATCTCAACGGCGAGAGTGTTCACACCAGCGGTCTCAAGCCACTTAGCGCTCCACGCACGCACGTCACGGCCGGAGGTGCGCTCCAGCTCAACCAGCAGGTCGTCAAGAACGGTGTTGCCCCAGCTGTGCTTATCGAAGTACACCTTCAGAGCAGCCATGAAGTTCTCCTGGCCAACCCACGCCACCATCTGACGCAGCACCGAAGCGCCCTTCGCGTACGTAATGCCGTCGAAGTTCACCTGAACATCGGCAAGGTCACGGATCTCAGCCACAATCGGGTGAGTCGAAGACAGCTGATCCTGACGGTACGCCCAGGTCTTCTCCGACGCGGCGAAGGTGGCCCACGCCTCCTTCGCGTAGCGGGTGTTCTCCGCAGCAGCCAGGGTCGACATGAACTCAGCGAAGGACTCGTTCAGCCACAGGTCGTTCCACCACTTCATGGTGACCAGGTCACCGAACCACATGTGAGCCAGCTCGTGCAGAACGGTGATAGCGCGGCGCTCACGCAGAGCCTCCGCAACCTTGGAGCGGAAGACGTAAGTCTCCAGATAGGTCACGCAGCCAGCGTTCTCCATCGCACCGGCGTTGAACTCGGGCACGAACAGCTGATCGTACTTCTCGAACGGGTACGGGGTCTTGAACTGCTCCTCGTAGAACTCGAAGCCCTGACGGGTCAGCTCAAACATGTCCTCAGCATCCACAAACGGCATGAGGGACTTACGAGCGTACACGCCCAGCGGAATCACTCGACCTTCAGAGTTAGTCAGCTCGCTGGTGACCTTCTCGTAGGGGCCAGCCACAATCGCGGTAATGTACGAAGACATGCGCGGGGTCGGCTTGAAGAACCAGGTCTTCGCACGGCCGCAACCGCACTCCTTCTCCTCAACCTTCACCTCGGGCTGGTTAGACACAACCACCCAGTGCGAGGGAACGCGCACAATAAACTCGAATTCAGCCTTCAGGTCGGGCTGCTCAAAGACGGGGAACACGCGGCGGGAGTCCGGCACTTCAAACTGGGAGTACAGGTACACTTCGCCGTCGGCGGGGTCCACGAAACGGTGCAGACCCTCACCGGTGTTGGTGTAGAACATCTCTGCGTCAATGACCAGGGTGTTCTCAGCAGCAAGGTTCGGCAGCTGGATGCGCTCGCCGTCCGCCAGGTCGGTGCTCAGCTCTTCGCCGTTGAGGTTAATGGACTTGACCGAGGAGGTGATGGCGTCAATGAAGGTGGAGGCACCTTCCTGAGCGTCGAAGCGAATTTCAACCTTCGAGGAGAAGACGTCTTTGTCCTTCGGAAGGTCGAGTTCAATACGGTACGAGTGCACGCGCTTAATAATGGATGCGCGTTCGATTGCCTCATTGCGGGTTAGGTTCAGGCCGGGCATACAGCTCCCTCTCCTTAGATGTGAATAGCGTGCCGTGTTGACACGCCCTGTCATGGTGCGCTGGTTCCCGAGGTGCGCGGCTCCTGCGACGCTGCATACGTAGCGCTGGAGGCCTTCAAGCTTGGGCGCGGCGAATCGGGACACCAAAAAGTGCCATATCCCACAGTCTACCGTATAGGTGGGGGTATAGAAGGCTTCGCATTACCCGAACCCGCGCGAATTCGATACAGTTAAGACAGAAAAAACCCAAACGGGGAAGCGTATCCCACCTGATGGATGCGCGGCGCACTCTAGCAACGGCGCTCAGAACTGAGACCCGGCGCCTCCCACGAACGCACAAACGCACGTCACACCAAATCACCAGGAGAGTACCTTGCGCGTACACATCGCAACCGACCACGCTGGCCTCGAACTGAGCCACTACCTGATTGAGTCCCTCACCGCTGCGGGCTACGAAATGATTGACCACGGCCCCGCCGACTACGACCCGCTGGACGACTACCCCTCGTTCTGCATTAATGCAGCCCTTGGTGTGAAGCGTGACCGCGAGGCTGGCCTGGACTCCCTGGGTATCGTGCTGGGCGGTAGCGGTAACGGCGAGCAGATGGCGGCGAACAAGGTTGATGGTATCCGCGCAGCTCTGGCATGGAACCACGACACCGCGGCACTGGCTCGCGAGCACAACAACGCACAGGTTGTAGCTGTGGGCGGCCGCCAGCACAGCAAGGAAGAAGCACTGGAAATCATCAAGGTCTTCCTGGCTACCCCCTGGACCAACGAGGAGCGTCACGCACGCCGTATCGGCCAGCTGGCTGAGTACGAGCAGACCGGCGACATTGCCGGCAAGCAGATTGACGCTGCCTAAGCTCTAAAATCTGAGGCGCATAGTGCAGGCTATGCGCCTCAGTCGTCTCTGCGCCCCATATAATCCGCACTATTTCTAGCCGCGCTATTTCCAGCCCACAAGTTTTCGAGGAGAACCCGTGCCCGAAGGCCACTCCATCCACCGTATCGCCCGCCAAATCAGCGACGTCTTCACCGGCGAGCGCGTGCAGGTTTCCTCCCCGCAGGGCCGCTACACTGAGGGTGCCGCCCTGCTGGACGGTCACACCATCACCGGGGCATACGCGCACGGTAAGCACCTGTTCGTGACCTTCGAAAACGACCTGACCCTGAACGTGCACCTGGGTATTTACGGTAACTGGAGCTTCGGCGGGGACGAGACGTTCACGGGTGCTTCGAGCATTGGCGCGCCCCGCAAGATTGGTGAGAAGGAATATGCGGCGGGGGAGGAGCAGCCCTACGCCGGTCCTCCCGAACCGAAGAGTACGGTGCGTTGCCGTATTGTTTCGGAGCACGGCTGGGCGGATCTGGTGGGCCCGACTATCTGCCGCACCCTCACCCCGGAGGAGGTGCGCACCGTCCGCTCCAAGCTCGGCCCCGACCCGCTCAACCCGGACGCCGACCCCGAACAGTTCTACCGCGCGGCACGCAAGAGCTCCCGCCCGATTGGTGTGATTTTGATGGACCAGGCGGCAATCTCCGGCGTGGGCAATATCTTCCGCGCCGAGTCGCTGTACCGCCAGGAAATTGATCCGCTACGCCCCGGCAAGAGCCTCAGTGACGAGGAACTGGAGCGACTCTGGGAAGACAATAAGCACCTGCTGGTCATCGGCGTGCGCGTGGGGCGCATCATCACCACCGAACCCGAAGACCGCCCCGGCGTACCCGAAACCGAAGCGTGGCCCGACCACGCCAACTACGTGTACATGCACCACGGCGAGCCCTGCCGCCGCTGCGGAACCACCATCCGCATGGAGGAAATCGCAGGCCGCAAACTCTACTGGTGCCCCGGCTGCCAGGTCTAAAAACTGCTCAAATATTTGACAGTCCAGATGGAACCTCGATACTATAGTCAAGTTCCATTCCGGGGATGTAGCTTAATGGTAAAGCCTCAGTCTTCCAAACTGATTACGCGGGTTCGATTCCCGTCATCCCCTCGAGATTTAGGGTCTCGACGCTTTCGCGTCGAGGCCCTTTCTTTTTCCCTCGAGGGGATGACGGGAATCCCTTCCGCATGCGGATTTATTTCCTCGCGCGCTCGGAATCCGCACGCTCCAGCTCGTCATCCCCTCGCACAAATCCCAGCTAAGGTTGCCGGGAATCGCTTCCGGGCGAAAATACATTCCCTCGCGCGCTCGGGATTTTCGCCCTCCAGCCCGTCATCCCCTCGAGAACTAATCTCCGGGATTCGCTTACGCATGCGGATTTATTTCCTCGCGCGCTCGGAATCCGCACGCTCCAGCTCGTCATCCCCTCCACCTCGCATCCACACAAAACACCCTACAAAACCAAGGGAGATAGGGGAGTACGCGCTCAGTGGAAATAAACCGCGCACGAGCCGCTGTGTTGGGCATTTAGCGGGAAAACAGGTAAACTAGGGCACTGACTGTGTTAAACACGCAAGTGCGCAACACGGTCGGTTTCACGGGGCGTGGCGTAGCTTGGCTAACGCGCCTGCTTTGGGAGCAGGAGATCGCAGGTTCGAATCCTGTCGCCCCGACGTGAAACGGTTGCCGCGACGCTACAGGGTCGTGGCGCTCTTTCCACTAAGCAACCGCGGCACACACGATTCGTGCCGCACCGAAACTATATGAGGAGATCACGGACGTGAAGACCGCCGTCGAGAAGCTCAACCCGACCCTCGCAAAGATTGAGGTCGAGGTTCCCTTCGCAGAATTCAAGCCCTACCTGGACCGCACCTACAAGAACCTCTCGGGTCAGATCAGCGTTCCCGGCTTCCGCAAGGGTAAGCTGCCCAAGCAGCTCATCGAGCAGCGTGCGGGCTTCGACTACATCGTCGAGGCATCCCTGAACGACGCTCTGAACGACTACTACGCACAGGCACTGGGCGAGAACGAACTCTCCCCCCTGGCACAGCCCGAGCTGGACGTTCAGTCCCAGCCCTCCACTGAGAACCGTGAGGCAGACCTCAAGCTGACCATCACCGTCACCGTCCGCCCCGAAATCGAGCTGCCCAACTACGAGGGCCTCGAGGTTGAGGTTGACGAGGTAGAGGTCACCGCTGAGGACGAGGTCCAGGCACTGGACGCTCTGCGTGAGCGCTTCGGCACCCTGAAGACCGTTGAGCGCCCCGCAGCTGACAAGGACTTCGTGACCATCGACATCGCAGCTGAGATCGACGGCGAGCAGGTTGACGCAGCAAACGACCTGTCCTACCAGATCGGTTCCGGCACCATGCTCGACGGCATTGACGAGGCTCTGACCGGCCTGTCCGCTGGCGAGGATGCAACCTTCGAGACCAAGCTCTCCGGTGGCGAGCACGCAGGCGAGCAGGCAACCATCAAGGTCAAGCTCACCGCAGTCAAGGAGCGCGAGCTGCCCGAAGCTGACGACGAGTTTGCACAGCTGGCTTCCGAGTTCGACACCATCGAAGAACTGAAGGAAGACATCAAGAAGCAGGTTGCAGAGGCTAAGGTTGCCGAGCAGGGCACCCAGGCACGCGACAAGGTCCTCGCAAAGCTCGTTGAGCTCGTTGAGATCCCCGTCCCCGAGAAGGTTATCGAGGACCAGCTCGAGCAGCACTTCAACAACCCCAACGCTGAAGCAGGCCACGACACCGAGGAGCACCGCGCCGAGGTTCGCGAGAACACCGAGACCGCATTCAAGAACGAGATGGTTCTCGACGCTGTTGCGGACAAGGAAGAAGTGACCGTTGACCAGGCTGAGATGATCAACTACATCATCACCATGAGCTCCCAGTACGGCATGGACCCCAACCAGTTCGCACAGATGCTGGACGGCTCCGGCCAGGCAGGCGCACTGGTCGGCGAGGTTCGCCGCTCCAAGGCTCTGGCAGCAGTGCTGAAGACCGCAGTGGTCAAGGACACCAAGGGCAACGTTGTTGACCTGTCCAAGTACCTGGGCGAGGGCGAAGAGGCAGCTGCCTAAATCCCGCCACGGTCTGCAAAAAGCCACCCCGCTAGAGGGCGTGCGCTGATTGCTTGAAACGTGTAGCCTCAGCGGGCATCCACCGAATTACCGGTTGGGTGCCCGCTGAGGCTCTTTTTCACCCCAAGTTACTTCGCCCGCAATTCCTCCCCGCAACACCCCGAATGCGCATGCAGGCTCGTCAGTACCGCATATGCTGGGCGCTGTGCTTCACGCTGTGCTTCACCCCCTGGCGAACGAACAACCCGAAGGGAAGCGGGGGAGAGCAACTATCGGTAAGGTAGTAGCAACGAAACTTTTCGCGTGCGCTCCGGCGCGTAAATCGCGCAAAGATGCAGCGAAGACCCATTAGAGAAGAAGAGGAAGAATGTCCAGCTACATGCCTCTGCCCATCGGCGCCTCCCAGGCAGCCGGCGTGGCGCCCGCGCCGTCTATGGCAACCCCCATCGTTGGTGCCCAGGAAGATTACGTCTACAACAGCCTCCTGAAGGAGCGCATTATCTGGCTCGGCTCCGAGGTGCGCGACTCCAACGCTAACCTCATCTGCTCCCAGATGCTGTTGCTCTCGGCTGAAGACCCCGAGGCAGACATCTACCTGTACATCAACTCTCCCGGCGGCTCCGTCACCGCCGGCATGGCTATCTACGACACCATGCAGCTCATCCCGAACGACGTGGTGACCGTGGTGACCGGTATGGCAGCATCCATGGGTCAGTTCCTGCTCACCGCAGGCACCATCGGCAAGCGCTACGCAACCCCGAACGCCCGCATCCTCATGCACCAGCCCCTCGGTGGTATTGGCGGTACCGCATCTGATATCCGCACCCAGGCTGAGCTGATTCTGGACATGAAGAAGCGCCTGGCAGAGATTACCGCTGAGCGCACCGGCAAGAGCCTGGAAACCATCCTGAAGGATAACGACCGCGACAACTGGTTCAACGCGGAAGAGGGCCTGGAGTACGGCTTCTTCGACCACATTGCGACCACCGCCGGTAAGCTGCCCGAATCGAAGAACGCATAAGGGAGATGCACATGAACTACCTGCCGAACGATATCACCACCTCGGCGCCGGCTATGCCGAGCAACCGCTACGTGCTCCCCAGCTTCGAGGAGCGCACCCCCTACGGTTACAAGCGTCAGGACCCGTACGCAAAGCTGTTCGAGGACCGCATCATCTTCCTGGGCACCCAGGTGGACGATGCATCCGCTGACGACATCATGGCTCAGCTGCTGGTGCTGGAGGCACAGGACCCCGAGCGTGACATTACCCTGTACATTAACTCGCCCGGCGGCTCCTTCACCGCAATGACCGCCATCTACGACACCATGCAGTTCATCCGCCCCGAGATTCAGACCGTGTGCCTGGGTCAGGCGGCATCCGCTGCGGCGGTTCTTCTGGCTGCCGGTACCCCCGGCAAGCGTCTGGCACTGCCGAACGCTCGCGTGCTGATTCACCAGCCCGCTCTGAGCGGCCAGCAGGGCGGTCAGGCATCTGACATTGAGATTCACGCGAACGAGGTTATGCGTATGCGTGAGTGGACTGCACAGACCCTGGCGCTGCACTCGGGCAAGACCTACGAGGAAGTTGACCGCTCCATTGAGCGTGACAACATTCTGACTGCGGCTGCTGCTCTGGAGTACGGCCTGGTCGATAAGGTGCTGGAGTCTCGTAAGTTGCGTAAGCCTGCGACCAACACCGCTATTTCCCACACCTAAACTTTAGTTTTGAGGAATATCCCCGAGTATTTTTCGGGGGAGGGGCGGCATTGCCCCGTGTGCGAGCCTTCGGGCTGGTGCGCGGTGCGGTGCCGCTTCTTTTTGTGCACCGTGGGTGTATTTGGTGGGTCTCCGTGTGGTGCTTCAGTAGGTGACTCTGACCTGCACTTTACCCTTGTGAATCACCGTCATATCGGGGTGTGGAAGTTCCTGCCGCCGTCATAAAAGACGCGCTTTGTCATATGCCCGGTAAGTCCGTTCATTTGCGGTGCGTAATTCTTGGTTCCGGGGTGAACTCCGGTAGCCTTAGAAAAGGAGAAAATTCGAGTATTTCATACCGTTTTCTCACTCAAACTAGGGCGCCCACCACCCGCCGGTGCTCCTCCTGAGAAATCACCGCAGACATCAGGTCACTGACCCTTCTGCGCCGATTTCACCACGCCGATCGAAAGGGAATTTTCGTGGCCACAGACGTCATTGTGCCTCCCGAACAGCCCAACGCCAGCATGCGATGCTCCTTCTGCAAGAAGACTCGCGCGCAGGTTTTTAAGATTGTGCTCGGCCCGAATGTTTCTATCTGCGACGAATGCGTGGAGCTGTGCGAAGAGATCCTCGCTGAAGAGCGTCTGAAGGTGAAGGCCCCCGCCGCTGCGCCCGCGCCTCAGCTGGCTACTCCGCGCGAAATTTACAGCTACCTCAACGACTACGTCATCGGTCAGGACGCGGCGAAGCGCACCCTGGCGGTGGCGGTGTACAACCACTACAAGCGCATCCACGATATTGATAACCCGGTGTTGACCTCCCGCATTCTTTCGGCGACCGCGGGGGAGCAGGTGGAGCTGGGCAAGTCGAATATTCTGATGCTCGGCCCGACCGGCTGCGGTAAAACCTACCTGGCGGCAACCCTGGCGAAGAAGCTGGATGTGCCTTTCGCCCTGGTTGACGCAACCACCCTCACCGAGGCGGGTTACGTGGGTGACGACGTGGAGAACATTCTGTTGCGCCTCATTAACGCCGCTGACGGCGATATTGCTAAGGCTCAGCGCGGCATCATCTACATTGACGAAATCGACAAGATTGCCCGCAAGGGTGGCGAGAACCTCTCCATCACCCGTGACGTGTCCGGTGAGGGCGTGCAGCAGGCGCTGCTGAAGATTATCGAGGGCACCGTGGCGACCGTACCCCCGGAGGGCGGCCGCAAGCACCCGGCGCACGCGAACATTGAGATTGATACCTCGAACATTCTCTTCATCGTGGCTGGTGCCTTCGACAATATTGACGACCGCATCGCAGCCCGCGTGGGTGCCGGTGGCATCGGTTTCGGTGCCGAGCTGGGCGGTTCCGTAAAGAACCCGCTGGACCAGATCATGCCCGAGGACTTGGCGCATTACGGCATTATCCCCGAACTGATTGGTCGCCTGCCGGTCATCTCGACCCTGAACGAGCTCAACGAAGAAGAGCTGGCTCGCGTGCTGACCGAGCCGAAGAACGCGCTGCTCAAGCAGTACCGTCACCTCTTCGCCCTGGACGGTGTGGAGCTAATCATCGACGACGCAGCGATTGCGGCTATTGCTCGCCTTGCCGCCGAGCGCGGTACCGGTGCCCGCGGCCTGCGCTCCATGATGGAGCAGATTCTGCAGCCGATTATGTTCGACATCCCGGACCGCACCGACGTGGTGTCTATCGTCATCGGTGAGGACACCGTGCTCAACGGGGCAGAACCCCGCTACGTGCTGCAGGCACCGGACCCCGAGACCACCCGCACCGTGAAGGGGGAGGCGAAGACCGCCTCCCTGAAGGCCGCGAAGGCCGGGCGCAAGGTGGCCTAATCGAATACTTCCGGCCGAAGAGGCCAGGGAATAAAGAAGCCGTCGCCCCGGTTATACGGGGTGACGGCTCACTAGCAGGTGCCGCGCTCAGAAACCGCGGGCTTGGCTGGTGCAGATATTAAAGGTGAACACAGGGTGCCGGGCTGCACGGGCGGTACGCGCATCCGTACAAGAGAGGAACACCCATGGCTGAGAACGCCCCCGCACAGGTTGATTTCTGGTTCGATCCGATTTGCCCCTGGTGCTGGATTACCTCCCGCTGGATTGGCGAGGTGCAGAAGGTCCGCAATATTGAGGTGACCTGGCGTCCCTTCTCCCTGTCCATGCACAACCAGGGCCGCGACCTGCCCGCCGACTACCAGGCAGCGATGGACCGGTCCTGGGCGCCGACCCGCCTCATTACCGCTGTGCGTGAGCTGCACGGCAATGAGGTCATCAAGCCCCTCTATGACGCTCTGGGCGAGCAGATTCACCACAACGACAACAAGGCTGATTCCTACCGCGACGCAATCGTCAAGGCGCTGGAAGAGGTCAACCTGCCCGCAGAGCTGGCGGATGTGGCCTTCACCGACCAGTACGATGAGCAGATGCGCGCCTCCCTGGACCTGGCACTGGAGACCGTGGGTGGCACCGATGTGGGTGTTCCGCTGATTTCCATTAACGGCACCGCCTTCTTCGGCCCGGTCATCTCCCCGAGCCCTGCCGGTGAAGAGGCCGGTAAGCTCTTCGACGGCGCCCTGGCGCTGGCTTCCTACCCCGGCTTCTTTGAGCTCAAGCGCCCCCGCACCGTGGGCCCGATTTTCCACGGCGAGGACGGCGAAGCCTAAACACAGCGGGAACTGAGGCTCGAAACGCCGGGGACTGAAGCCCCAAGACTCGAAAACCCCGAGCTCGGCAGAGCCCCTCGGCGATAGAGCCTCAACAGAGCATAAAAGTACCGCCCGGTCACACTGACCGGGCGGTAATTTCTGTCTAACGGTGCCGAATTGCCGGATGCGGGTCAGACTTGGCGGCTTCGGTTTTCAGAAACCGTCTTTCGTGCTTTCTGCGCCTTGCGCTGAGCCCTGCGCTCCAGAACCTTCGGGTGCGTCGCGCGCTGCACAATCTTCGTGTCGCGCATGTGGAAGGTGCGGGTCGCGGTGTACTGGACCGCCTCGTCCGAGGTGAACGCCAACATTGCGAACACCGCAACGCCCAGCTGGAAGAAAATCGTGGACAGCGGCAGGGAGTGGTGTCCCCACAGCACGCCGCCGGTAATCGCCATGAAGTTTAGCGCCGTCAGTAGCAGGGCCAGACGGCGAGCCTTGGAGGAGCCGCGCAGCGTGCTCCACAGCAGGAAGAGGTGGGCCGCAGAATAGACGGCTACGAAGCCCACCAACACCGCGCTGGTGATGGTCAGCAGCACGTCGCTATCCACCTGATCGAATAGGCTCAGCAAATCAAGATCGTCGCCGGATCCTTCCTCCAGCAGCTTGGCTCGCAGAGCCGGGCGGCTGAGCGCCAGAATGACGCTGTTGACAATATCGGCGAGGGTCACGGCGATGAGCATACCCGAACCAACCAGCAGACTCAGCGGCATGCGGTACGCCAGGTCGTGCGCGCTGGAGAGGTGAATTTCTTCCTGCTCCTGTGGCTCCAGGCCCTCATTGTTCAGCACGATGACCGGGAGCGCGCCGTCCGTGCGGATCGCGTCGCCA
Organism: Rothia sp. HMSC069C04; assembly: GCF_001812895.1. Classification (NCBI taxonomy): domain Bacteria; kingdom Bacillati; phylum Actinomycetota; class Actinomycetes; order Micrococcales; family Micrococcaceae; genus Rothia; species Rothia sp. HMSC069C04. Next base: position 129,970 of record NZ_KV810746.1, on the reverse strand, counting down.
CCGCCGTTACGGGCGTGGTAGCCGGAGGAAAAATCGTGCAGAATCTCAACGTGAGTTTCCGGGTGAGCGTACTGAATGGACTCCACAATGTAGTCGCGTTCAAAGTCGGTTTCAGCGTCAATGCGGTGCGTGACCTGCAGAGTGAAGAAACTGAAACCCACACCGGAGTCGTAGGTGCCCGCCGCTAACCAATCCACCTGGTGACCGCCAGGCAGAAGCCAGCCGTCCGGGGTTTTCCAGAAGCGCACGTGGTGGCGTTTCTCGGGGTTGCCGTCCACTTCCTTCTGGTAGGCGAAAGCCTGCGTCTTACCAAAAATTTTCAGCGGGGAGACGGGTGCCTCCGCGTAGGAACGGCGGGTGATGGTGGAAAGAATAATCTTCCAGGAGGAGACGAGGGTGACGTCGTCAGCACGGGTCCAGCCTGCATCCTGCATGACCTGGTGAATCTGCTCCTCGGTACCAATCAGGCCGATATTGACCGGGTCGCCGAGCAGGCCGTCCGGGGTGCGGGTGCGCCCAATGAAGTAATCGGGCACGTAGATGCGGGTCATGATGGCGTGAAAACGCGGTAGCGTCAGGTACGCGGTGACCGCCCAGAAGATAAAGGCGATGGGCACGCCCCAAAAAGAGTGGCCGACCGTATTCGCCAGAATCATGAAGGTCAGCACGAGGGCGGCGACGCCGGCGAAGATAAAGAAGAGAGTGTCCCAGAAATCAACCCAGAAGCTACGCGGCACGAGGTCTTGCGCCGCACCGCGCGTGTCAATATCGCCACGGTAAACCGGTGGCGAGGTGACTGGGGGAGCAACATCGCTACGTATAGGCCGCAGGACGCGTTTTTGGTGGGACATTCCCGCCCTTTCTGCAACATAGTTAGGGTCTTTGAATATCCATAACTATAGCAAGGGGCAGGTTATGTGAAGTACGCATTCCGGGCAGGGCTTAATCGCTTGGCTCGATAGCCCCGCCGCAGAAAAACGCGGTACAACGCGGAGTGCTGGCGTTGCCGCGCGAAAGAAATAAAGGGTGACCCTACTCGGGGAGGGGCTTAGCCTCAACCGCAGCACGTGCGGCGGCAATGGAGCTTTCGTGGTGCAGCATATCGCGGCTTTCACGCATGAGGCGCACCCACTTGCGGGTCAGCTCCTCAAGCTGCTGAGCGGTCAACGAACCGGAGGCGATGCTCGCCTCATCGGTGGCGGCGCTGGTGGAAATATGCTGAAGCCAGAGTTCATACACTTCGTTGGTGTAGCTGGCACGCAGCGCCTGGGCATGTTCACGTGCCTGGCTGATGTACTCGTTCAGGCTCGTGTGATAGTGCTGAAGCTGATCGGGGGAAATGTTGGCTTGTGCTCCTGGCGGCGTGCTCGGGGTTGAGCTCTGCCTCGCCTGAGGCTCTTGCGGTAATCCGGAAGATGAAGAGTGTGAATTCATAGTAATTATGGGTGCGCCTACTTTGGCGCGGGTCAGAGTCAGGACGCATCGCTGCGCCTGACGGGTGGTTTACTGTCGTGCGGTTGGTCGGGGTATGTCTTGCTCGTACCGGTGATTTGTCTGTTGCTGAAGTTGAATAGAGGGTTGTTCCCGATGGTAAAACCCTCGCATCAACAATCATACATAAAGTGACAGTCAATCTCATAAGGTTGATTATGCTCTTTGCACATTGATGAACAGAAAAAGGGATTGAAAATCCCACATAATCCCTACAGAACAGCAGACTAAAACCCACATTATTGGGGGAGGAGGTTGTGAAGGTGCTAGGGATGGGTACGGGCACCCGCGGGTACCGAATGTGTAAAGCCTCTAGTCAGAGTCGTAAAAGCGCCATACAAAGCACCGCCCGCAGTCGAGCATCACGCTCTCCGGGTACCTTGCCTGCAGAAACCAACGAACCGCAGACACAGAAAACGGGGCGGTACCGTCAATCGGTACCGCCCCGTCCTCAACACCAACTCGGTGTTATGTCACTAAGCAATGAACGTTAGATTCGATTACTCAGCTGCTTCTTCCACAACGAGTACAACGTCGCGAACCTCCAGCTCGCCCTCAGCTGCCACCAGGGACAGCTCACGAGCGTTACCGGCAGCCTTCAGGTCAGCCAAGCCAGCGGCAATGCGATCCAGCTGAGCCTGAGGAGCCGCAATAGTAGCGGACTCAACCTCGGTGCGCTGCTTGACCTTCGCGTCGCTCTTAGCCTTACGCAGACCACCCAGAGCCTCAGCAACATCCGGCAGGATCTGCTTGAGCGACTCAATCTGAGCCGGGTCAGCGTCCGCCAGGACCCACTGAGCAGAAATGCCAGCAGTCGGGTTCTGTGCGGAGTACTCAGCCAGCAGGGTGCCCTCCAGGATGGGCAGTGCCTGCGGCCACTCGGCGCGGTGTACGCTACCTGCACGCCACCAGGACCAAATCTCTTCGGTCACGAACGGCAGGAAGGGAGCGAACAGACGCAGCAGAGCATCCAGGGTGGTTGCCAGTGCGGCAAGAACAGAAGCCTGCTCCTCTTCGCCGCGAGCACCGTACGCACGGTCCTTAATCAGCTCAACGAAGTCGTCGGTGAAGGACCAGAAGAAGCTCTCGCAAATCTGCAGGGCACGAGCGTACTCGTACTTCTCAAACGCTGCGGTTGCCTCTTCAATCAGGTACGCCAGGCGAGCCAGCAGGGAGCGGTCCAGGGCGTTGATGAGCACGCGGCCCTGAGCCTGAGAAGTAATGACAGACTTCTCGGTAGCGCCCAGGTTCAGCACGAACTTGGATGCGTTCAGCAGCTTGATCGCCAGGCGGCGACCAATCTTCATCTGGCCTTCGTCGTAGGCGGTGTCAGCACCCAGGCGAGCGGAAGCAGCCCAGTAGCGCACAGCGTCCGAACCGTACTTCTCCAGAACCTCGTTCGGGACCACAACATTGCCCTTGGACTTGGACATCTTCTTGCGGTCCGGGTCGAGAATCCAGCCGGAGAGCGCGGTGTTGTACCACGGCACGGAGGACGCCAGGGTCTCCGCGCGAACAGCGGTGGAGAACAGCCAGGTACGGATAATGTCGTGACCCTGCGGGCGCAGATCCATGGGGAAGGTCTTCGCGTGCAGGTCCGGGTTCACACCCCAGCCGGTCGCAATCTGCGGGGTCAGGGAGGAGGTAGCCCAGGTGTCCAGAACGTCCGGGTCAGCGATGAAGCCGCCCGCTACGCCGCGCTGATCCTCGGTGTAACCGGGAGCAGCCTGAGATGCGGGGTCAACCGGCAGCATCTCTTCGGTGGGCAGAATCGGGTTCTCGTAGTCCGGCTCGCCCTCAGCGTCCAGCGGGTACCAGACGGGGAAGGGAACGCCGAAGAAGCGCTGGCGAGAAATCAGCCAGTCGCCATTCAGACCCTCAACCCAGTTCTCGTAGCGGCTACGCATGAAGGAGGGGTACCAGTTCATCTCACGGCCGCGCTCGATGAGCTTCTCGCGGCGTGCAGCGTCACGGCCACCGTTGCGGATGTACCACTGACGGGAAGCAACGATTTCGAGGGGCTTGTCACCCTTCTCGTAGAACTTCACGGGGTGGGTAATCGGCTTGGGGTCGCCGTCCATTTCGCCAGCCTCAACCAGCATTTCCACGACGGTCTTCTGTGCGGTGAAGACGGTGGTGCCAGCCATACGCTCGTAGCGCTCGCGGCCCTCAGCGGAGGTGATCCACTCGGGGGTTTCGCGGGAGAAACGGCCGTCGCGACCGATGAGGGCGCGGGTGTCCAGCTGCAGTTCACGCCACCAGGTGACGTCGGTGGTGTCACCGAAGGTACAGATCATGGCGATACCGGCACCCTTGTCGGGCTGTGCCAGCGGGTGCGCCTTAATTTCGACCTCAACGCCGAACAGCGGGGAGGTGACGGTGGTGCCGAACAGCGGCTTGTAACGCTCGTCGTCCGGGTGCGCCACGAGAGCCACACAGGAGGGCAACAGCTCGGGGCGGGTGGTCTCAATCCAGACCTTCTCGCCGTTGGGGCGGTGGAAGCTGATGCGGTGGTACGCGCCGGGGCGTTCCTTGTCTTCCAGCTCAGCCTGTGCCACTGCGGTGCGGAAAGTGACGTCCCACATGGTCGGTGCTTCAGCCATGTAGGCGTTGTCTGCTTCCAGGTCCTTCAGGAAGGCGAGCTGGGAGACCTTGCGGGAGTGCGCGTCGATGGTGCGGTAGGTGCGCGACCAGTCAACGGACAGACCCAGGGTGGTGAAGAGGTTTTCGAAGACCTTCTCGTCTTCAACCGCGAGCTCTTCACAGAGTTCAATGAAGTTGTTGCGGGAGATGCGCGGCCACTTTGCCTGGCTGCGGTCGGGCTTGGGGGTGCCGTCTGCCTTCCAGGTGATCAGGTCACGGAAGGAGTCGTTGTCTGCCACGGAGGGGTCGCAGAGAACGCCGTAGTAGTTCTGAACGCGGCGTTCGGTGGGCAGGCCGTTGTCATCCCAGCCGAGGGGGTAGAACACGTTCTTGCCGGTCATGCGCTGGTAGCGTGCAATGACGTCGGTCTGAGTGTAGGAGAACATGTGACCCACGTGCAGGGAGCCGGATGCGGTCGGCGGCGGGGTGTCAATGGAGTAGACCTGTTCGCGAGTGGTGTTCTCGTCGAATGCGTAGGTCTTCTCGTCGGCCCAGCGCTGCGAGAGCTTCTCTTCGAGGCCTTCGAGGGCGGGGCGGTCGGGAACGTTAATCTGTACGGGCGAGTCTGAGCCCAAAATGTTTTCAGCCATAACGGCTATTTTCTCATATTCACGGCATTCTCTCAGCTTCAGGGGAATTCCGCGCTGTGCTGTGCTGTTCGTACCGCTCGATGGCGGCTTCTAGACGCGCCAGGAGGTGCCGGTACCGGCGCACAAATTGTGCCCTGCGCACTGCGGCGCGTACCCCGCTGGAGGCGGTGAGTTCCTGCCAGCTGGCGGGGTCGAGGTAGCTCTGCCCCAGCAGCAGGTGAACCTCAGAACTGTAGGGGGTTCCGGTGGCGGCACGGATGCTGTGCGCCCTCTGCTGGAGGGCGCGGCGCTGCTCTTTAAGGTCGGTGATGTGCTGGTGCGGTGTTGCTGTCATGTGGAGGCTCCCTATATGAGGAGTAATTGGCGATTCAGTGACAAACTCGGTGGAAACGGTAATGGGGGAGAGACCCCCTAATATTGCTGCCCCTGATTACCTGCAGTGTATGCGCGAAAATCTGCAGTATCAATGCCCACGAATCCTTCTCAGCAGAGCGGGCGCGGCGTAGACTGAAGATACACGACCTTTGAGGAGTTGCCAATGAGTTCTCTGAGTATTTTTGGTTTGGGCACGTCTGAAACCGTTCTGCTGATACTGCACCTGGTGCTGGTTGCGTTGTGCATCTGGCATTTGACGGTGCGTAGCGGTTACGGTGAGGCGCGTATGCGTTTCGTACTGCCTCTGATTGCGTTCATGCCCGGCGCTGCGGTTCTTTATCTGCTGTCTGCGCGTGAAGGTACGGTCCCTCCGGACACGATTAAGACCGGCAGTAGCTCGCCCGTGTACTTTGAGCACCGCCTCGGATTCCGTGACGGCGGCAGGAGCCGCTGGGGTCTGCCGCGCCGCCGCAAGTAGCACGGGTGATGGTGTCTGTATCGTTTGTTCTGAACGGCGGCGGGTACCTATCTCGCTATCGAAAATTTCAAAATATATGCCCGCGAGTCTGCTCGAACTGAGCACCCGCGGGCATCACTCTACTAGGATTAAAGTATGACTGAGAACACCCACATTCCTGCATCTCCTTTTCTTCCCACGACCGGCGTCGGCAAAGTTGCCGTGGTGACCGGCGCGTCCAGCGGAATTGGTCGAGCTACCGTGCATCAGCTGGTTGCCACCGGGTGGACGGTGTACGCTCTGGCTCGCCGCACCGACCGCCTCTACACTCTCTACGCGGAAACCGGCGCTCACCCGGTGACCTGCGACGTGACCGATGAGCATTCCGTCCGCTTTATTGCCGAGCAGATCCTGGAGGAGCAGGGCACCATTGACGCCCTGGTCAATATTGCCGGTGGTGCTATTGGCGTGGATAAGGTTGCCGACGGCAAGCCTACCGATTATTTGAAGATGTACCAGATGAATGTGCTCGGTATTCTGCACATGGTGCGTGCCTTCGCGGAGGCGTTGCGCCTGAACGGTCACGGCACGATCCTGAACCTGACCTCCACCGCTGCCGAGCACGGCTACGAGGGCGGCGCCGGATACAACGCGGCGAAGTTCGGCGCTCGCGGCCTGACCGAGGCGCTCCGCCTGGAAGAAGCGGAACATAACGTTCGCGTGATTGAGATTTGCCCGGGCATGGTGCACACCGAGGAGTTCTCCCTAAATCGTCTGGGTTCCAAGGAAGCCGCCGAGCGCGTCTATGCGGGTGTTGAGAAGCCGCTGACCGCAGAGGACGTGGCGCAGACCGTGACCTTTGCGTTGAACGTTCCGCACCACGTGAACCTTGACCGCATTACGATTCGCCCGGTGGCGCAGCCGAGCCAGTTCAAGGTGATTCGCAAGGAGAGCTAAGCTTTGTGCTCTTGCGTCCGCTGATGCGGGGGTAACTTGCCTCGCCTGCATTCCTGATTCTTAGGATGCGGGCGAGGCTTTTTGTTTGTACGCGGGGAGGTCTGTGGCTTGTGTGGAGCTTTGATCCGGGTGCCAAGCGGGGCGGGAATAGGTGGGGGAGAGGTATCAAGGAGTACTTGATGGAACTATAAAGTGGTACGTGAGACTTTAAGGTTCACCATGGTGAAATAGTTGGGGTGAAATCATCTATGGAAAGTATTATATTTTCTTCAAATGCAATCAAAATGTAGGGTTACCGGTGTTCACATGTCAGTATATGACCACAAAACACCATAATTGGTCTGTAATAACCCTCAACTTGAGGGGTGGTTTTATAACGATTTCATTACAGTTACTTAAAGCGGGCATTAAGAGGGCAGAAGACTCAGAGTTGGGTGTTAACCTTTTAGCAGTCACACCCATGTGTGAATCTGCGCGCCCCTCAAAGACGGAGGCACACCGCGTAGGTTCACCACCGATAATTCAGAGATCGAGGAAAAATGTCGAAGACTACCCGTCGCGTTTACAAGATCGCAGCTGCGGCAGCTTTTACCGCTGGTTCTGTAGCAGCAATCCCGGCAACCTTTGCGGCAGAAGCACCCGCCGATCAGCAGCAGCAGGTTGTTGATCAGAAGGCATCTTCTCAGACTTCTTCCCTGCCCGGCGGCAACGCAACCGAGACTCCCAAGGCTGAGGCTCCTAAGACTGAAGCACCTAAGGCTGAGGCAACCGAAGCACC
>NZ_KV810746.1:18320-122579 GCF_001812895.1 Rothia sp. HMSC069C04 | reverse complement strand
TAAGGCTGAGGCAACCGAAGCACCTAAGGCTGAAACCCCCAAGGCTGAGACTCCTAAGGCTGAGACCCCTGCTCCCGCAACCCCCGAGCCCACCACTCCCTCCACCCCGGCTCCCGAGGCGAAGCAGGCTAACCCCTTCGTCTCCATCGAGAACGCACGCTTCTCCGGTGATGCGCAGTTTAACACCGTGAGCGTTGTTGGTACCGGCTTCTACGGCGAGAAGGTCGGCCCCGGCGTTCAGGTCAGCATCTACGCGCTGGATGAGAACCAGCAGATTACCGGTGACGCCATCACCACCGTGTCCGTGTCTGCGGACCAGATTCAGGATGGCTCCTTCAAGACTTCCTTCACTGTCGAGGCAAGCAAGTTGCCCGCCGGCGCTTCCTACGCTCTGGTTGCTGTGAGCAACCCTCAGGCTGCTCAGGCTGACCAGAAGCTCGTGGCTCTCTCCTCCTTCAAGGTCACCGAGTCCACCTCTCCCGAGGCACCCAAGAACAAAGAGACCCCCGCTCCCGTGACCCCGGCACCGGAGACCCCCAAGGCTGACGAGACTCCCGCTCCCGTGACCCCGGCACCGGAGACCCCGAAGGCTGACGAGACCCCGGCACCCGAGGCTCCCAAGACTGAAGCACCCAAGGAAGAAACTCCTGCTCCGGAAGCACCTAAGACTGAGACCCCCAAGGCTGACGAGACCCCCGCTCCGGAGGCTCCCGCAGCACCCGAGAACGCAACCCTCACCACCGAGGACGCTTCCCTGAACCCGAACGATCAGTACAACGTCCTGACCTTCAACGGCTCCGGCTTCACCCACGAGTCCGTCGCTAACGGTGTGCAGATCGCTATCTTCCGCCTGGATGCAAACGGCAACATCACCGGCGACGCTCTGGCAACCCACGACGTACCCGCTTCTGAAATCGTGAACGGCACCTTCCGCGTCAAGGTCAGCGTTCTTGCTGAACTGCTGCAGCCCGGTTACGCCTACGCAATGGTGGCAACCAGCGACCCCAACGGCCCGGTACACCAGGTTGCAGTCACCACCGCCACCGTGAGCGATGCGAACAACCCCGCACCGACCCTGCCGGCAGCTACCGAGGACGATAACACTACCGTTCGCGATAACGGCGACGGCACCACCAGCGTCTTCACCGCTGAAATGCGCGAAGACGGTTCGGTTGTCGTAACCGAGACCCGCATGCCCTCTTCTCAGGCACCCAAGGCTAAGGTTGGTAACGCATCCGCTGCTACCTCCTCTAGCTCCAAGGGCCACACTGTAGGCGTCTCCGGCACCAAGGGCTCGGCTCAGGCTTCCTCCTCCTCGAAGCAGCAGCTGGCACACACCGGTGCTGAGGGTGTTGCAGGTATCGCAGGCGTTGGCGCCGCAGCTCTGATTGCTGGTGCCGCACTGATGCTCCTGCGCCGCCGCAGCCTCTAAGGTTTATCCTTTCACATAGAGTCTTATGAAACGCCCTCGTGGTTTCCTTGGGAGTAAAATATTCCTGGAGACCGCGAGGGCGTTTCTGCGTGTTCAGAACAGTGGGAACAACGTGCAAAGCGATATTTTGCGGAACGTAACAATCGCGATAGTTGGACATGCCGGTGCAGATTTGTTTGTTGCAGGTTTCCTGAGCCTGTGAGTTTTGGAGTCCCGAATCGGGAAGAAAGGAACGAGAAACGATGAGCGTGCAGGCGGTGCAGTATGACTGCTTTGGGCCCGTGGAGAATCTGAAGCTCGCGAACGTACCGGGGGAGAACCCCGAAGAGGGGCAGGTAAAGATTGCGGTGCGTGCGGTCGGCCTGAATCCTGTGGACTATAAGATCTTTGAGGGCTCTCCGCAGCTCAGGATGCTCTCGCGCGTCATGAAAATCAGGAACCCCCGCCGCTGGTTTGAATCAAAGAAATCGCAGTTCCCTCGTGGAGTAGGGCGTGATTTCTCCGGCACGGTGCTCGAGGTGGGGCCCGGCGTATCGGGTTACCATGTGGGTGACGAGGTCTTCGGAACCATTGTTAGTGCCCCCGGTCTGGGTACCAAGAGGGGGTCTCTAGCTACGGAAATTTGTGTGAATACCGGTGATATTGCGCTTAAGCCCGCCTCCATTGATTTTGACCATGCCGCTGCAATGGGTGTCGCGGCCTTGACCGTGGGAGGCGCCTTCCGCCATATTGGCGTGGGTGCGGGCGATACTGTGGTCATTTCTGCAGCCTCGGGCGGAATTGGGTCCACCGCTGTGCAGTATGCGGTGGCTCGTGGCGCACGGGTCGTCGGAATCGCGGGGGCTGCGAATGCCGAATTTGTTAGGTCACTGGGTGCTGTTCCGGTTGCCTACGGTGAGGGTGTTAGGGAGCGTGTGCTCAAGGCTGCTGAGGGCCGCGTGACGAAGTTCCTGGACTGCTATGGTGGCGACTACGTCAGCTTGGCATTCTCGCTGGGTCTGAAAGGTAAAGACATTGGAACTCTCGTTCCTTCACCCAAGGTCATTATCCGGGGAGCGCAGTTTACGGGCCCCCGCCACTCGGAACACGGGGATTTTGAAGCCCTAGCCGAGCTGGTTACCGAGGGAAAGGTGTCAATTCGGCTGGATCGCGTGTACGGGTTCACGATTGAGGACGTCCGTGCAGCATACCGCGATTTGAAGGCTGGCCATACGCGCGGCAAGAGAGTCGTTCGTATTACCGATTCATAGGGAGTTTATTACTGAGGGTGCTGGGGTGGGGTGGTGTAGCGGAATGATTTTGTCGACTTATTTTGTGCGTGGTTATTGGTACGCACGCTTTTAATCAATGTGCGGGGAAAGCGCTGTGACCTGCAATTTTTTCACTTAAAAGAAATAAATTAAATGCATGGATGTGCAGAATATTTTTATCTCAAATCCATTAAAACTGCATATGCATGCAATAAAACCTTGAGTTTCAAGGGAGAGTTGAAAAATTTTGCCTAGTCCATGCAATTTGAGTGCTCTTGGTGATGTTATAGAGAGTAAAAAATATGCTGTGTGGGTTATTGCACAGGAAAATAGTTGGGACGTAAAGCGTCTTTACAGCAATAACAAGAAAAGTATTGTTAGTGTGGAATTACCGATAAATAGAGCGATTCCCTTCGCGGTAACTTCCACCATTACATGAACGTTATGACTAGTCCGTACGTTATAGCGGTCAATCCCGAAGAGACACCCGTCCAGCTTCGATCCGTGGCACCCTCCGGAGGGTATCGTTCACACTCACAGAAGAAGGTGTGTTTCATGCCCGAACCCGCTCACTCAAAAACCCGAGCAACAGCCGCTATTGCTGCTTCCGTCCTGTCCGTCACCGGTGTTGGTGCTGCGCACGCAGATGTGCAGGTGCAGAATACCGGCGGAATGGCTTCACCGACTGCGGTGGAACTCGACAATCCTCCCTCCGCTGTAAACGCAACCCCCATCGAAAACGTTGCTACCCAGAACTCCCCGCAGGTGTACGTCGAGCAGGGTGTTGTCATTAACCCGGCGCGTTCCCAGAGCATCACCGTGACCGGTGAAGGCTTCACCGGCGGACCTGTCGAACGTTACGGCGTGGCAGTGTACGTGAGCGAATACCGCCAGTACCCCCTCTACGCGCTGGGTCGCGGTTCCGCAGTGACGATGACCCTCGTGCCCGAACTTGATGTGGACGGCGGCCGCTTCAGCACCCAGCTGACCCTGCCCGCAGGCACCCTCGACCCCAACCAGCAGTACGTCGTCGCAACTGCCGTGGTCGACCCCGGTAAGGGCTACGCAACCGAGGACCCCTCCTACAATTCCTCCGCACCCCTGGAAGTGCTGCCCGCAGACACCCAGGATGAGCCGCTCAACGTTCAGATTCTCTCGGGCCAGATGGAAATTCCACAGGAGAAGAACCTGGTCGTCTACAAGGTCACCGGCCTGGGCGAGGCGCAGGCTTTCGAAGTCATGACCTACGCCTACGCCCTGGATAGCCAGGGTAATCGCATCCTGCTCGCTGCCTCTCCCGCGCGCGCCGACGTTATGAACGGCACCCTCCTGGACGGCATTGAAGTGCCCGGATCCAGGCTGGAAGAAGTGCAGGCTGTTCACGAAGACCTGCGCTACGTGCTGAGCGTTGAGGTTGCGCCCTCTGCCGCTAATGGTTACACCGCCCAGGAAGTTGAGGTTCCCTTCATGAATGGTTGGAATGTACAGAATGGCTCCGCTCCGGTTGCGACCGCTGAGCGTGCAATGGCGGAGCAGGCACAGTTTGAGAAGAAGCAGTCTGCAGAGGAGGCGCAGCCCGCGCAGAACGCCCAGGCTGATTCTGAGCAGGTAGTTGCCGTGAGCCCCGTCGAGAAGTTCGACCACGTATTGCCCGAGGATGACCCGCGCCGCCACTACAGCCTGCCGCGCGACACTCGCTTTGACCGCGTCCACGACACCACCGAAGAACAGACCAACAACACCGCTAACCCCGTGATGACCGCCCGCCTGCACGTAGAAGAAACCGTAGTTCCCGAAAACGATTCCGCAAAGACCCTGACCCTGCGTGGAGAGGGCTTCACCGGCGTCAGCTCGGTGCACCTGATGGTTAGCGCTATCGATGAATACGGAGTGGCTACCGGCGGCGTGATTGCGTCGGCTGATGTCTCTGAGATTGACGACTCCGGTGCTTTCACCGCACAGGTGCAGATTCCCGGCTCGGAGCTCAAGCCCGGCACCACCTACCGTGTGAGCGCTGTGGCGGAGGATGAGCAGGGTACTGTGCGCATGGTCAATGGCGGCTTTACCGTCGAGCGCGATAGCGTGGATAGCCTGCCCACTACCCCTGAGCAGGATGCGCCCACTGTCGAGGCTCCCGTAGCCGACACTCCCGCTGTCGAGACTCCCGCGGTCGATGCTTCGGTGCCTACTGAGCCTGCGGCTGATCAGGCTTCTGTTACCGAGCAGAAGGCGGGGGAGAGCGGTGCTGAGCAGAAGAAGGACGCTCCGGCTGGTGTTCAGGGTGCTCCCGCGCAGAATGTTTCTGCACAGAATACCTCTGTGCAGAAGACTGAAGCGCAGAAGGGCAACGCGCAGAAGGTCGAAGCACAGGCATCTGGCTCCCAGAAGGTTGCCTCCGGTGCCCAACAGAAGCGTGAGCAGTTGGCGGCTACTGGCGCCTCCAATATGTTGGTCATTAGTGCCGCAGGATCGCTGTCACTGCTTGCCGGTATGCGTTTGAGCCGCCGTCGCCGTAGTGAGATGCAGCTCAGTTCTCGCCGCTAAAACGGGTCAATTATTGCCCCACTAGGCAAAATACGCATATAGATGTAGGGATGTCCGAAATGCAAGATTCGGGCGTCCCTACATCTTTAACTTTTTCTAAGGTTATACCTATAATTTAGAGTGCTGTCATAGACGGTACTATCACTCTTTACCACCTCGTTCACCCGAGGTGAGGAGTCGCTGTGAAGCGCCTCCGGTCACCGATATCAGAGAACCGTTATTCTGTGCCTACTTCCGACCTTTGGGCGCAGGAGTCACACGACGATTCATCACACTCACTCACGAAAATAGGTGACCATGTTTTCCACGCAGCGAACTGCTCGCGGCGCGGCGCTAGTAGCGTCTGCCGCCCTCGGTTTGGGTGGCTCCGTCGCGCCTGCAACTCTGGCCCCCGCCACCTTTGCCTCTGCCGCTCACGCGCAGACTCAGCAGACCCCGAAGCCTGAACTTCCCATCGCCGTTGCCGCCGATGTGGTTAGCCACGACATTACCTTGGACCTGGTTGCTCAGAGCAATGACTACACCCTGCTGTCGTTGACCGGTGTAACCTCTTTGGAGAATCTGAGGGTTCGCCTGTCCGCCATCTCCGTTGAAGATGGCGTTGTGGCGACCATGACCGTACCCGCAGCCCAGATGACTGCCTCAAAGAATGAAGAAGGCAATATTGAGCTGAGCATCCACCAGCGCCTCAACGTTGAGCAGCCGTACATGGTGGAAATTGAGAATCTGAGCAACGGCGAGACTGTCTCCGTTGAGTTTATGCCCGAGTACGGTGTAACAGTCGACGAGATTATGGCTAGCAGCCAGAACATTTTCTTCCCGGACACCCCCGGTGTTCCCCGTGCTAACCGCGTGGAGGCGAATCCTGCCCCCGAGGTGTCCCTGAGCCCCAGCGCATCCCCGAGTGCCGCGAAGGATAGCCCGCGCCCGACGGTCGCCCCGGTACCTTCTGAAGCGCCGTCTGCATCGCAGAAAGTTTCGGCTCGTCCTTCTGCGAGTGCATCTGCTAGCGCCTCGGTGAGTGCGTCTGCCAGTGCTTCTGCTTCGGTGAGTTCTTCTACCAATGATGCGGCACCCGCTGAGGTGACCGAGGATCGTCTGTTGGTGCACTCCCGCTCCGATCGGGCTCCCGCGGAGACCCGTGAGGCGACCCTGGAAATTTCCACCGCAGAGCTGCGCGGATCGGATGAGCTGCAGCCGATTAGCGTGCGCGCTAGGAACGTTGCGGAGAGTGGCCTGGGTTATGACGTGATGGTCTTTGAGATGCCTGCTGACGGCGGTGCCGTGGGTTCACCGCTGGCGACCACGCATGTGAGCCCTCAGCAGGTGGCTGATGCTTCTTTCTCTGCTGATTTGAAGGTTCCCGGTACCTCTTTGAATGCGGGTAAGCGCTACCGTGTGGTTGTGGTGGGTGGTAACTCCACTGAGGAGCTGCAGCTCATGGCGACCAGTGCTTTTGGTGTGAGCGTGATTCAGCGTGCGGTTTCTGTTGATCGGGCTCCGAAGCCTACGAATACTGTTGTTCACCCGCAGGTCCCGATGATTTCTGATGCGAATCAGCGTGTGAGCCCTTCGGCCCCTTCGGGTCGCGTGGGCTCTTCAGATACCTTTGCGGACGCTCAGGGTTTGGTGATTGATTCTGTTGCTAAGATCCCGTCGGTGGATAGCGCTCTGGGCTACATTGTGCAGGCGCAGCAGTCTGCGCGTGCGATTACCGCGCAGGCTCGTAGTTCTGTGGCTGAGACTGCGGTGGTTCCTTCGACGATGGTGATGTCTGGTTATGCGGTGATGTTGCCGGGGCGTACCGTGGTGAACCTGCTGGGTTACCAGTCTCCTGAGGGGGAGACGGTGACTGTTGCTTCGCCGCAGGAGAATGTGGGTGCTGCCGGTTCGGGTAGTTTCTATACGCGTAGCTCGAAGTCGCGAGGTGATTCTTCCGGTTCGAAGCTGGAGGCGAGTGCTCAGGATAACGGCCCACTGCCGGAGGGCACCTTGCCGCTGAGTATTGCTCTGCTGGGTTCGGTTGCCTTTGTGGGTACTGCTGTGGCGGTGAATGTGTATCGTCGTCGCCTTGAGGGTGCTGAGGAGCTGGGTGCTGAGTAAATCAGTGCATCCATTTCTTCGCGCTGTGAAGCGTGGCTCTCTGTAGGGGAGCTGTTGAGAGGGAGGCGCTCTGCCGAGTGCGTGCCGTGTGGGTGCGTGTTTGGTGGGGCGCCTTCTGTGTGCCCGAGTGTTGGCTCTGTTATACAGCGGCTCAGTTCTATAGTGGCCCTGTTATACAGTGGCCCTGTTATACAGTGGTTCTGTCGCGCCTTGGGGCGGTGTAAAAATTTCTTTTTAGTGCACTGCTGGGAATATTTTATGACATTCGAATTTTACGTTATTTATATCTCAGTAAAGTATTTAATTCCCTTTTATTTCGGCAATTATTGCGACATAAAGTTTTAGCACATGAATGCAATGCAACATTTAGTGCAATATCCGTGTTAGGCTAGGGTGTAACCGACGTACTGGTGCGCAAATACTTGGATAGAAAAACCGGGCTTGTGGTGAGCCGCCCCTAGTCCACGCTTTGCGCCTACATCGATCGAAATGGCACACATGACTATCACTCGACTTCCGAAACGCATTCATGCTCTTTCCCTTGCAACCGCTTTAGGTGCAAGCGCTTTTGTGCTTCCTGGCGCCTCCGCAGTAGAGGCTGAAGCAATTAACGTGAATGATTGCCTGACGGCTCTGGTTAATAGCGAATTTGAATCAAGCTGCCCCTACGAAGACCTCGAACTTGAAATTGACACCATCGAGATTCAGGTTCAGTCCATCAAGGACGGTCAGGCAACCATCAAGCTCACACCCCTCTATGAGGGCGGCTACGTGGGCGATGCCTCCAAGGTGTACCTGGTAGTGCAGTACTACGGCACCACCGGCACGGTGCTCGGATCTGATACCTACGAGCCCTCCGCAATGCAGGTTGAGCGTGCGGACGACGGCTCGATGCTCGTCACCTTTGAGATGCCTCAGATGCCCCAGGAGGGCTACTACTCCATGAGCGTCATGGACCTGACGACCTCCGACGCGGGCTATGGCGAATTCATGATTTCTGAGGGTTCCCTCGTTCCGCACGCTATCCCGATTGAGGATGACTCTGACGAGGTGATGATGGACAAGAAGGAAAACGCCCACCAGGTGCCGACCATTGACGAGCTAAAGACGATGGAAAAGCTCCGTGAAGAGGAGCAGAAGAACCAGCAGGCTGCAGATCAGAAGGGTAGCAAGGATAAGGTTAAGACTGAGGTGCCTTCCGAGTCTGCTGAAAACCCGAACCTCGAAACCCACACGCAGAAGCTGGAGCAGGTCCCCGGCGGATCGACCTCTTCTCGCGATACTCAGACCCTGAGTGTTGCGGAACTGAAGGTCGCCTATGCTGAGGTTCGCTCTGATAAGGAAACCAAGCCGGTGACTATCAGTGCAGCGCGTCTGCCCGCGAATGCGGCTGGCTACGACCTAATCGTGGTTGAAACCGATATGAGTGGCAACCATAAGGGCGATGCGCTGTCCATTACACACATCAGCTCTGATCGCATTGTGAATGGCGCGTTCAAGGAAGAGGTCGGCATGCCCGG
Organism: Rothia sp. HMSC069C04; assembly: GCF_001812895.1. NCBI lineage: Bacteria > Bacillati > Actinomycetota > Actinomycetes > Micrococcales > Micrococcaceae > Rothia > Rothia sp. HMSC069C04. The sequence continues at coordinate 113,730 of NZ_KV810746.1, read as the reverse complement.
CTCTCTGCTGAAGACCGGCTCGGTGTACACCGCCTACCTGGTGCATGCGGACGATACTGAGTACGCGGAAGAAGTTGTCTCGGTGCGATTCAAGGTCAGTGGCGAGGCGACCGGCAACTCAACCTCCTTGACGAAGGATGAGTCGCCCCGCCAGGATGCCAGCGCATCGCTCATGCCCAGCACCAATGCGGCCGAGGCGACCGGCGCCACTCAGGGTAGCCCCTCCGCTGCCACTAGCGCCGTCTCGACTAACGCCGTCTCGACTCGTTCTGATGACACCCAGTCGGGCTCGGGTCAGTCTGCCGCGAGCGCACCCCGCTCCACTCTGGATGCGGTGAGCGCCATGTCCAAGGCAAAGGAAGCGAAGGCTGAGCGTCAGCGTCAGGCTCTGCAGGCTTTGGCTCAGGCACGTACGATGGCTCCGCGTTCGGCTTTTGAGCCGACTCGCACCAATCAGATTTCGGCGTACAGTTCGGGTTCTGATCCGGCATCTATCGCTGCTACCGCGAAGCTGGATGCTTTGACGGATGAAGAAAAGGCAGCGTCGGCAGCTTCTGGTAACGGAAATAAGGGTTTCACCCCCGTGGTTCATTCGGAGCCTAATAATCGTTCAGCTACGGTGAACTCGACCACCACTCAGGTGCACTCTAACGCGAATAATGATCGTCAGGAAGGCGTGAAGGCTATAGCTTCGGCGGCGTCTCCCGCTAGTGAAGAGGTTGCGCAGCACGGTGTAGCTTTCTGGGCTCTTGGAGGCGCCGGTTTGGCGCTGGTGGTTGGTGCCGCGTGGATGGCTCACCGCAGGGGAGTCCTCGGCGGCTAACGCCCCTAATCCGTGCTTTTCGACGGCATCGCATAGTATGTTCGTTGTTTCATGAGGAATGCTCGCCCCCGCTATCTGTTGGTGCAGATCGCGGGGGCGAGTCGTGCGTTCAGGGTGTTCAAAAAAACTCTACCCTCGCGTGAATAAACCTTAAGGTTCGTGATAGGGTTGAAATAACCGATAAATAGATGCGAGCTATTGTCAGGTCTTCTTCACCTGAAATATGAAGCGGAGTATGGTACGACGAATCCGGGTGTATGGCGCACTCGGGGGTCCGCGCGGCACATGAGGAACGGGCAGTAGCAAGCACATTTCCACCATGAAAAGACGCATTGCATGAGTATTTATTCAGCGAAGCACCGTATTGTCACCGCAACCGTTTTGGCTGCGGGGCTTCAGTGCGGGCTTGTTGTACCCTCTGTCGCAACGGAAGCACCCGTCACGACGCACTCTGCCGTGCAAAAAACCGCGACCTTGAACGCGAACCAGGCTGAAGACAATCAGGAGGCACAGGGCGCCGCCTCCACCATCACCATGAAGGCGCAGCTCAAGGATGGCGGCTATCTTCTACGTTGGACGGGCTTCCCTAAAGATCTGGAGGCCTCCAGCGTTCTGGTTGACGTGAACTTCTACACCCCTTCCGGTGAGTACGGCGGCTCCGTCCTGGAAAGCCCCGCCCTAACTGAGGGGACCAAGGAGGGGGAGTTTCGCCTCCTGATGAGCCCGGCGACGGACTCTAATGTCGTGTACGTAATCGTTCTGGAGGATACCGCGCACGGTGTCTCCTACGAATTTTTTGTGACCGAGCGGGGGAACCGCCTGGTAGAGGCTGCTGACCCGCGCAACGGCAAAGCAAAGCCCACCGAACCTCCGGTCGATATTGAGCGTGAAGAAGCAGAAACCGCTGACGCAACTGTTACCCCAAGTCCCGAGGCGGTAAACCTGCCTTCGCCGACCGCTACGTCATCCACCGATGCGAACGGTGACGCGGTTCGCCGTACCGTAGACAACCCGCAGAACAAAGATTCTGGCCAGTACGTTATCTCCGAAGACAATAGCGTGTACGACCCGATGAACCAGCGCAAGGGCAAGGCGCACCTGTCCATTCAGGACTCGCAGGGTGACTCTCAGGATGATACGAAGCCGGTCACAGTCCGTGCCACGAACTTCCCCCAGAACGAGAAGGGTTACGACCTGATCGTCATGGAAATCGACTCCAACGGCAACACTGTGGGTGATGCGCTCGCCATTGTACACGTTGGTCCAGAATCTATTTCTGCGGGTGCTTTCGAGGCGGTGATTGGCGTGCCCGGTGCGTCCCTACAGATCGGTAAGACGTACCTGGTGGCGGCTTTTGACGCTGCCGGTGACGGTAACCTTCAGCTCAACACGGTGCGTTTTACGGTGACTCAGGCGTCCTCTGAGGGCGGTGGATCATCGTCCAATTCTTCGTCTGTGAACGAGGAGAAGCCGGTTACTGTACCTTCCGCGTCTGCCTCTGAGACTGCGGATGCACCCGCTGCGGGTTCTAAGTCTAAGACCCGCGGTATTCAGGCTGATACCGCCATGGCTCCGGGTACTAATGACGCCACGATTTCTGTTCCGCGCGCTGCCGGTAGCCCTGCCACCGCGTCTTCCTCGGCGCTGGGGTACCGCACCGGGGAGGCGCAGCCTGTTGAGGTGGCGACCCCCGAGTCTAATTTGCCCTCGGGTACCGATTCGGCGGCTCAGTCTCGCCGTGCCGCGATTCTGAACGGTTCTTCCTCTCAGGTTCGTACTGATCCCGGATCGCCGAATGGTGTGAAGGCAACGGAGGCGCAGATTACCCGCAACATGGATAAGAGTTCGCCGCTTCTGCCGATTTTGGTGACCCTGGGTGGTGGCCTGATTCTTGGTGCTCTGGGCATGTCACGTATGCATGCTTCGAAGAAGGATTAGTCGCGTAGGGGGTGGGGGAGTAGCGGCCCCTGTTGCCTGTTGAAGTGTGCTGGTACGGGGTGGGTTTATTGCCCTGTCAGTGTGCTGTGGGGTGGTTTGTCACAAAACGGTTTCTTGGAACCTGATGTTGAGAAATACTCACGCTATCGATATAGTAAGCCTGTCCTAACAATGTCGATAGTATGGATACACACCAATGAAGATTTTCACATCTGGCACCCGCCTCTCCAAGGGAGCCTGCGCCCTCGCCGTTGCTGGCGCTGTTGCCCTGCCCCTGGCACCCGTTCTCGCCGAGAACATTAATATCGCTGCCCAGAACGTTGCCGCACAGAATGTCGCTGCAGGCGACCAGGCAACCGCCGGCGCATCCTTCGGTTGGGGCGTGCGCGCCTCCTTCCTGTCCTACAACGGTATGCCCCGCGAAATGACCGACGGCGCAGCCTGGGACGCAACCGCAAAGCAGTTCACCTTCACCCCGACCTCCACCACCGTCTCTGAAGACGGCAAGCAGGTCACCCTGCAGGCTGCCGGCCGCCTCTGGTTCACCGGCCACTGCGCCGAAGGTCAGGACCCCGAAACTGGTTGCGCCCTGAACCTCACCTTCTCCAACCCCCGCGTGGAACTGAACCTCGCTGACGGCACCGGCTCCCTCTACATGACCGTGCGCACCAAGAACTACGCCTCCGGCAAGTTCGAGGGCCCCATGGAAGTCAAGATGGCGACCCTGAGCACCGGCACCGCCAAGCAGAGCGAGAAGGACGGCGTGGTCAGCATCAGCGGCATCTCCGCGAACCTGACCGCCGACGGTAACCACGCCTTCTCTGACTTCTACAACGAAGGCGCCAGCCTCGACCCGCTGAGCATCTCCTACAACGGTAGCGCAGCTAACACCCCCAAGAGCGCCTACAGCGTCGCTGAGTCCTACAACACCGGTGCGGGCGTGAACCTGCCCCAGAACACCGCACGTCTGGGCCAGAACCACATCGTGCACGTGGCACCCCCGAGCTTCGGCGGCGACACCACCTACACCGTGCTGACCAGCTCCAACCTGAAGATGACCGACACCGGCGTACTGAAGGCCAACAAGGGCGTTTTCGCCGTGGATGCTGACGGCAACCGCATGCTCGTCATCAACAGCGAGACCAACAAGCCCGAGCTGTACACCGTAACCGCTGAAGGTAAGCTCGTCTCCTCCGGCACCTACTCCGACGTAGACCTCGGCACCACCACCGTCAAGGCAATCGGCTACAACCCCGCCAACAACACCTGGGGTATCGTCAGCATTGACGGCCAGGGCGGCGGCAAGCTCACCATCATTGACGCATCCGGCAAGGCAACCTCGCAGGCTCTGCCGAAGCCCGACTCGATCGACCCGCAGGTTGTGAACGCCTACTCGCTCGACGAGTACTACGGCGACTCGTTCTCCAACAACACCGTGACCCTCGCACCGCTGCCCGACGGCAGCTTCGTGTACGCGCCGTCGACTTCCATCTACGATGCGGCCGGCGAAAAGGCGGTTCAGAAGGGTCACCTGCTGCACATGAGCAGCAACGGCGTGTCCCTGGTGCCGAACTCTTCACCCGCAGGCTACGACACCGCCCTGCCCTCGACCCTGGTCAGCCCCAAGGGCTACATTTACCGTTGGAACAACTGGTACGGCGGTAAGGTGCAGATCCTCAAGTACGAGAACGGCACTTTCAGCGTGGTCCGTGAGTCCGCAACTCTTGAGGGCTTCGAGAAGACCGAGGTTGCCACCATGTTCCTGACCCGTGCGGGCAACGTGGTTGTGGTGGACGCATCCGGCTCCCGCCTGGTGTTCATGGATGAGACCCTGAACAAGGTGAACGAGGTGGTGCTCTCCTCGATGCGCAAGACCGACAAGAGCGGCGGCTACAACGCTCTCGAGCTGCCCAACGGCGATATTATCTACCCGACCAGCTTCGAGAACCCGAACACCTACGAGGATCAGCTGTGGCTGAACCGCCTGGCAGCGAACTCGGCACCGACCCCGGCACCCGAGCCGACCAAGGCACCTGAGCCGACCGTTGCTCCCACCGTAGCTCCGACCGTGGCACCGACTGCTGAGCCGACTGCCGCGCCTTCTGCTGAGCCTACCGTCACTGCGGAGCCGACTGTTGCTCCGACCGAGGCACCGACCGCAGAGCCCACTAAGTCTGCTGAGCCGACTGTCGCGCCCACCGTGGCACCGACTGCAGAGCCTAGCAAGACTGCAGAACCGACCGTGGCACCGACCGAGGTTCCCTCTGCAACTGCTGAGCCGACCGTCGAGCCCTCGGCAACTGCAGAGCCTAGCGTGACCGCAGAACCTTCTGCAGAGCCGACTATGGAGCCTTCCGCAACCGCTGAGCCCACCAAGACTGCAGAACCCACCGCAGTGCCTTCGGAGGAGCCCACCTCGCCGTCTCTGCCGACCGCATCCGTGGCACCTTCTGTAGCACCTTCTGCAACTCCGAGCGCATCGGTGAGCGCTTCCCCGACCGCGGTTCCGAGCATTCCCGCCGTGACCCCCTCGGTGAGCGCGTCTGCATCGGCGTCCGCTAGCGCGTCTGCTTCTTCGAGCGCTTCTGCGAGTGCATCGAGCTCCGCAAGCAGCTCCAGTAGCGCTTCGGTGACCGCATCGGCTAGCGAGTCTGCATCTGCGAGTGCATCCGCGTCCGCGAGTGCTTCCGCGAGCGAGTCTGCATCCGCGAGCGCTTCTGCTTCTGAGAGCAGCACCGCCGACCAGAACGCAGCCGGCCACAAGGGCGGCTCCAACGGCGGTTCTGACGCAGGTTCCGGCACCTCCGACAACTTGGGTGTGAGCGGCTCCAATGGCGGCTCCTCTAACGGTGGTTCTTCCGCAGGTGGTTCCTCGACCTCCGGTAGCTCCTCCTCGAAGCTGGCACAGACCGGCGCATCCGGCGCTATGTTCGCCGCAGCAGCTGGTGCTATCACCCTGGCTGCGGGTACCGCACTGGTCGTGGCTCGCCGCCGCAAGAGCTAAAATTTAGCCTTCGTGCAACACCCCGCTTCGCCACTCGTGTTCATGAGTGGGGGAGCGGGGTGTTCCTTTCATACAATGGAAATATGACTATTCTGAATGTAATCGCAACTTCGCACGGCACTGACTCGGTCGCCGGTCGTGAAGCTATCACGCTGATTCGTGAGCAGATCAAGTTCCTGCTTGCCCAGCGTAATGACGGCGTGGAGTACCGTGTCCACGCCGCATATGTGGATGTGGAATCTCCCAGCGTTGATGATGCCGCAGCTTCCCTGCCCAATGATGAGCCCTGCGTGATCGTGCCGATTCTGCTGTCGACCGGCTTCCACACTCAGGTGGATTTGCGCCGTGCCGCACGCAATAGCGGTATTGAGCGTATTAGCATTGGTGAGTCGCTGGGCCCGGATGCGCGCCTTGCCGCTCTGACTCGCGCTCGCCTGGAGGAAATTGGCTGGACTCCCGGCGATGGCCCTGTGGTTCAGGGTGCTGCGGGTTCTTCTCGTGCAGATGGTCGCGCGGATATGAGCCGTGCGGCTGAGCTGCTGGCTGAGGAGTTGCACGTTCCGGTGCATCACGGCTTCGTTGCCGCGATTGATCCGAAGTTCCACGAGGTTGTTGCCGAGCATCAGCCTAAATTTGCTGCGACCTACCTGCTGGCGGAGGGTTTCTTCTCCGGTAAGATGCGCCGTGACGCTGAGTCGACCGGTGTGCCGGTGAAGGTTGCCGCGCCGCTGGTGAACGCGCAGGGTGGTGCTTCTGCTGCCGTGGTGGCGGAGTGCTTTATTGACCGCATGGATGCGGCTATTGCGCAGCTGGACGCCGCCTAGATGACCTAGTCAGGCTAGTGTGCTCGCTGCTCACACCACCTGATGAGGGGCTTCTGAAAACCCATACAAAAAACCTCGGGACTGTTACGTCCCGAGGTTTTTTGTGTTGCTGTCTTTGAGTGAGAAGTGTTGAGCGTTTAGGCGGTCTTGAGGTAGACGTCGCCGTCGCGGACCTCTACGGGGTAGACCTTGATGGAGTAGGAGGGGTCAGAGACGCACTCGCCGGTGGTCAGGTCGTAGACCTCCTTGTAGAGGGGGGAGGTGATGGTGGGGTTGCCGTTCTTCTCGCCGACGATGCCGCGTGCGAGGACCAGTGCCTGGCTGTGCGGGTCGAGGTGGTCGCTGGCGAAGATGCCGTGCTTGGTCTTGTAGATCGCGTACTGGTAGCCGTCGACCAGGGCGACTTCACCCCAGTTTTCTTCGAGGTCAGATTCGGCGCAGATGCGTACCCAGTTCTCAGCCATGGGGGTTTCCTTTCGAAGTGGTGGTCTGCGCCGCGCGGGGTGCAGGACACAATAGCGGTTCGTGTGTTCTTTGTTTGGAGTTTACCTTATGAAACCCACATTTGGAAATGGGGCACGCGGAGGGTGCTAAAGGTTATTTTTACCCTAAAAGATGATCTCAAATTTTATAGATTAGCCTTACCTAAATTAGGTTTAGATAAGGTAAGAATACCCTATTCCAGCCCGGTATTCCGCGGATTTTTTGGAAAATTTTCCCAAAAAATACGGATTTTCGATACTTCGACCCCGCGCTAGAGTGTACGATAAAAGTCGTAGTTTAAAACGCCTTTTGACTGCCTGAAGAAAACAACATAATCCCACACAAAAATGTTTCGTAATTTTCAGATGCATTCTAAAGAAGCGGGCGCTTCAACTACTCGGTACGCATCAGGTACGAGCCCAACGGTACGGAAACTAGGAGTTCCAATACCGGGCACAATCCAGCCGCACACTGAGGGTAGATAAGTGCCATGAACTACCTGCATTACAACTAGGAAGGAAAATCCATGTCGCACACCCCCCGCAACATTCTCGTTGTCGGCGCAGGCCCCGCTGCGTGGCGTTTTGTACGCGCGTACCACGAAGGCGCTGAAGCTGCCGGTCGCGCAGCGGACACCATCACCGTCCTCAACGATGAGCCCTACATCCCCTACGACCGCGTTGCTATCGAGAAGATTTTCAAGGACACCGAGAAGGACCTGACCCTCGGTGACCCCGAACTGTGGAATGCAGAGAACATCAACCTGGTCAACAACTGCCACGCAGAGAAGCTTGACCGCACCCGCCGCGTCGTCACCGACACCGAGGGCAACGAGTACCCCTACGACGTACTGGTCTTCGCAACCGGTTCCCGCGCGGTTCGTATCCCCATTCTTAACTCGGACGCCGCACACGTCTTCCGCACCATTGACGACGTGAAGAACATGGTCTCCGAGGTCAACCGTCTGCAGTCCACCCTGGGCCGCGCACCCCGCGGTGTCGTCGTCGGTGGCGGTCTGCTCGGCCTCGAAGCAGCTGAGGGTCTGAAGGACCTGGGCGCAGAGCCCACCATCCTGGACGTGGCACCCTGGCTGCTCTCCGTTGAGGTTGACCAGGGCGGCGGTTACGCCGTGAACGCCCAGATCAAGGCAACCGGCATTGAGATTGAGACCGGCGTGTACATCTCCGGCATCAACAAGGACGCTGACGGCAACGTCGTCTCCGTCTCCATCGCAGATTCTCCCTCCGAGGATGCAGAAATCCGCACCCTGCCCGCCGACATGGTGGTCTTCGGTGCCGGTATTCGCCCCAACGACGAGCTGGCACGTGACGCTGACCTGGCACTGGGTGAGCGCGGCGGTATTCTCGTCAACGACGCATGCCACTCCTCCGACGAGCACATTTGGGCTATCGGTGAGGTTGCCTGCGTGCTGGGTCGCACCTGGGGCCTGGTCGCACCGGCTAACGCTATGGCTGATGCTGTGGCAGCTAACCTGCTCAACGACAACGAAGAAGCTCAGGTTGAAGAGTTCGACATCGCAACCAAGCTGAAGTTCTCCGGCGTTCAGGTGGCTGGCTTCGGTGACCGCCGCGGCACCACCGAGGGCTGCCTCGAGGTTCTGTTCGCAGACCCCGCACGCGGTATGTACCAGAAGATCGTGACCAGCGGCGACGCAAAGACCCTGCTCGGTGGCGTGTTCGTCGGTGACACCGCTCCCTTCGACTCCCTCAAGCCCCTGCTCGGCCGCGAACTGCCCGCTGAACCGAACGTTTACCTGACCGCAGCTGGCGGCGGCGACGGCATCCCCGACACCGAACTGCCCGACGACGCAATCCTGTGTTCCTGCAACAACATCAGCTTCGGTGCTGTCCGCGAGGCAATCGTTGACGGCAACCACGATGTTGCATCCCTGAAGTCCTGCACCACCGCGGGTACCCAGTGCGGTTCCTGTGTTCCGATGCTACAGAAGACTCTGGAACAGCAGATGAAGAAGATGGGTCTGACCGTCTCCAAGGCACTGTGTGAGCACTTCGACTTCTCCCGTGCAGAGCTGGCTGAGGCTGTGCGTCTGACCAACCTGGACGACTTCGACTCCGTGCTGGCACGCTTCGGCCGCGGTGGCGACGGCTGTGCAATCTGTAAGCCGACCGTTGCGTCGATTCTCTCCTCCTTCCGCAACTCCTACGTCCTGGACGCTGGCCGCGGTGGTATTCAGGAGACCAACGACCGTGCGCTGGCAAACATGCAGAAGAACGGTACCTACTCCGTCGTTCCGCGTATTCCCGCAGGTGAGATTCCCGCTAAGAAGCTGGGCGTCATCGCAGAGGTCGCTGAAGAGTTCGGTCTGTACGTGAAGATCACCGGTGCGCAGCGTATCGGTATGTTCGGTGCTCGCCTGGAGCAGCTGCCCTACATTTGGGAGCGCCTGGTGGATGCCGGCTTCGAGTCCGGTCAGGCATACGGTAAGTCCCTGCGTAACGTGAAGTCCTGCATGGGTTCGACCTGGTGCCGCTTCGGTGTTCAGGACTCCACCGGCATGGCAATCCAGCTGGAGAACCGTTACCGCGGCCTGCGTTCCCCGCACAAGTTCAAGTTCGGTGTTTCCGGTTGTAACCGTGAATGTGCTGAGGCACAGGGCAAGGACGTTGGTCTGATTGCAACCACCAACGGCTGGAACCTGTACCTGGGTGGTAACGGTGGTGCAAACCCCGCTCACGGTCGCCTCTTCGTCAAGGACGCCTCCAGCGAGGACATCATCCGCTACATCGACCGCTACCTGATGTACTACATCCGTACCGCAGACAAGCTGCAGCGTACCGCTCGCTGGCTCGAGGATCTGGATGAGGAGCACGGCGACGGTCTGGCACACCTGCAGTCCGTCCTCATTGAGGACTCCCTGGGCGTGTGCGAGGACCTGGAGCGCGACATGCAGCGTCACGTTGACTCCTACGAGGACGAGTGGGCAGCAACCCTGCGTGACGAGCGCCGCCTGCGCCGCTTCCGTGCCTTCATCAACGAGCCCAACGGCAGCGACGAGGGTTCGCACCTGTACGTGCTGGAGCGCGAGCAGATTCGCCCCGCAACCCCCGAGGAAATTGCGGCGGCAGAAGCTGGCGAGTCCGACACCGTCCTGCTGACCGGTACCAAGATTCCCGTGGGTAAGCCCAGTGACCTCAACCCGGTCCCGGCAGCATAGTATGTGCCCGAAGATTCCTCCGTTCCCGCCCCGCGAGTTCGCCACTATCGACGAAGTACTCGCGGGCGGGGCGCCCGGGCACAGCCTGGACGATAGCGTGACGGAACGCGGCATTCTTCTGCCCGGCGAGCCTGCTGAGAACCCCGGCAAGGTCTACATTGTGGGTGGCGGCCCCGGTGCCGCTGACCTGCTGACCCTGCGTGCGGCACGTGCCCTGAGCGAGGCGGACGTGGTCCTTCTGGATCACCTCGCCCCGCAGGAGTACGGCGAGTACGCACCGAACGCCCTCATCGTTGATGTGGGCAAGGTTCCCGGTAAGCACGCTGTTCCGCAGTCCCGCATTCAGCAGCTCATGATTGATTACGCGCTCTCGGGTAAGACCGTGGTGCGTTTGAAGGGCGGCGACCCGTACGTGTACGGTCGCGGCGCTGAAGAGCTGGATGCGTGCATCGCCGCCGGCCTGGAGGCTGAGGTTATCCCCGGCATTACCAGCGCCATTGCGGTTCCTGCGCGTGCTGCGATTCCGGTGACCCTGCGTAAGGTATCCTCGATTTTCACCGTCATTTCTGGTCACTCCGGCCTGTCGGAGACCGAAGTGTCGGCGGTTGAGGCGACCCTGCGTGCCCAGGGCACCGTGGTGCTGCTGATGGGCGTTCGTACCCTGCCCGATACGGTGGCGTCTCTGCTCTCTCGTGGGATTGAGGCTGACACGCCGCTGGCAACCATTGAGAACGGTTTCTCTGAGAAGGAGCGCGTGACTGTCACGACCCTTGAGAACGCTCAGGTAGATTGCGCATCGGTTAAGGCGCCGGCTATTACCGTCATCGGTGAGGTCGTGCATTATGCTCGCGATAATCAGAACCGCTTTGTGAGCGAGGTTCACGAGCGTCTGCGTGAGCGTTCCACCTCCTAGAGGCGGTGCGCCAGATAGTATTGCACGGCCCCGCATCCTTGGTTTTCCTAGTTGCCAAGGGGCGGGGCTGTTGCTGTGCCTGCTGTTATTGCTGCGCGTAGATGCTAGATGTTGGGCGACTGAGGCGCGCACAGGCGCAGTGGCGCCGGGAGCGCCGCGGCACAAAAACATACGAAAGCGGGGCGGGTATCAACTGATACCCGCCCCGCTTTCGTCAGGGGTGTTGCTCTCAGCGCCTAGATCTTGAAATCGCTGCTGCTACCGGAACTAGAGCTACCGGAGCCGCCACCACTGGACTTGCTTGCCGAAGCCGATGAGGAGGGACCCTCAAAGACCTTGCGGAATCGGTCGCTGTACTCCGACACAAAGTACTCGCGGCTGGTCACGCGCCACTTGCCCTCGGCGTACACCACGTAAATCACGACATCCAGGGTGCTTGCCTTCTGAGGCTCACCCGTGCCCTTCTGGTAGATGGTGTATTCCTTGACAACATCCCGGCAGGGGAACGCCACAACAGCCAAATCGGAAGAGGCAAGAGCCTTCGCATCGAGATCGTCACGGATGCTCAGCTTGCTCTCGTAGTCCTTAGTCCAACCGCCCGCAGCGTAGAGCTTAGCGATAGCCTTCAGGTTGTTGACCAGACCGCTGTCAGCGCCGTGGACCAGACCCTTGAGGTACTGCAGGTCGCCGTTGTACATCGCGGCAATATACGCGCTCTGGTAAGCAGCCAGGGTCTTGTAGGCGCCCTCGAGGGAGACGGTACGCTGAGCCACAGTATCAATGACCGGGATCGGAACGTTCTTCGCGGGGGAGGTGTCGGTCGGCTCAACATAGTGCGCAATGGCGGGCTTGTACTCGTACTTGACGTCGCCAATGTACTTCTTATAGTCCTTCAAGAACTCGTCAGACGGAATAATCTTCGCGCTGTTACGGCTTGACGAGGACGAAGACGAAGCGGATGCCGAAGCCGAGGCAGACTCAGAAGGCGAAGCCGACGCAGACGCCGAGGGAGAGGCGCTCGGGGAGCCGGAGAAAGTGTCGCCGCTACCGGTGGGGCGAATATCCTTGTTGAAGGCGCATCCTGCTAGAGTCAAAGCACCGGCGGTCAGACCGCCAAAAAGAACGGCGCGGCGGGTCAATCCGTTTCGGTCGTTAGCAGAGAAGCTGGTGTGTGCACTCGGCCGGAAGGACATGGTATCTCCTGAAAGTGGTTGATCGAGGTAGCTCGCTTCACAACGCTGTGATGCGTACGAAAGGATCCGCCTCATCGTTTTTGTATGGTGCGCGGTACAGGGGGGGGTACCGGGATACGGGTGTGCCGGAGCGTGAACTGCGGCGGTATGAAGTATCCACTTCTTACTATAGAAGACTGGTTTTAAAACTTCGTCAAAAAACCCTGAACATTGTCTTTAAGACGCAATAACCCAAAGTCGGTGAGGTGCAGGGGAGTGCGCCTCCTCGACTTTGGGCTAGTGCGTATGAAATTGATGAAACGGGGCTAGTTTAGACCTCGCCGGAATTAGACTTTGCCGGATTTAGACCTTAGTGGAGCCTCGGCCCGAGGACGAAGAACCGCTAGAACCGGCAGAGCTGGAACCTCCGGAACCAGAAGAGGCGGAAGAGCCCTTGCCGCCATTCAGACGCTCGTTCAGATAATCGTTGCCGATTCGCCACCACTTACCCTCGGTGTAGAGCATCACGTGCGGAATGGCTACCTGGGTAATTGCCGGTATCTTGCGTTCGGTGCCGTCCGGCTGATGGATGGCGGTGGCAGAATACTTGGCGTCCATCATGATTTCTACGTAGCCGTCACCGTTCTTCAGGGCGGTTCGAGGCTCCGTATTCCGCATGGAAATGCTGCACGTGAAGTCCATGTACCAGCCGTTCTGCTCATACAGTTCCTTGACTGCTTTAACCTCGTCGATGGCGCTCTTGTCTGCCGGGTAGGTCAGCTCAATCGCCTGATCTGCATAGTGGCCATCCTTGAGTGCGGTGATCTGAGCACTGTAGTAGGCACGCAACGTCTCGTAGGCGCCCTGGAAGGTCGGTTCCTCACGGTGCGGAACGGTCTTGAGGGGCTTAGGTACGTTCTTCGCAGGGGAAGAATCCGTTGCGGGCTGGTACTCGCCCATGTATTCGCCGGTCAGCTTCAGGGGACCGGGGTACTTTTCCCAACCCTCAACGAGTGCATCCTTAGATACGGGTACGCGTGCCGCGCTGGACGAGCTGCTCTTAGCGCTTGCTGAAGCGCTCGCAGAGGACGTAGCGGTAGCAGACTGTGAAGCAGCTGGTGAACTAGATGCAGAAGCGGTCGCGCTCGCGGACGGGGTGGGGGAGCCTACCTTAGCTTTTGCTTCTTCGCTCAGCGGGCGAATATCGGAGGCGCAACCAGCCATGAGGGTTGCCGCGCCACCGAGCAGTAGGGCGCGGCGGCTCATAAGGCGGGAAGCAACGGAACGGGTGCTCGAAGAGGGCGAGAGCATCGGTGAACTCCTTGATTATTCCCGAGGCGGGCTCGGGGCACCCGGCGGCGGGCGCGTGGTTGTATGGCGTGTTGGGTGAGGTCGTGAAAGGGGGTAAAACTTCAGGCAAATGCCGCGGTTTCAGTCCACATCCGGAAGTGACCTCGGGCGCGTACATGCTGCTGGTGGAGCGAACGGATACGCGGTGAACTCATCTTTGAGACTGCTATGTTCACACTCCGGTGAGAGGGTAGATGCTATCGAATCATCATTGATGTGTTGCACGATTCATTTTAGACTATTTTGAATTCAAAATGCACGAAAATACACCTTAGTAATCTCTGTGAGTCTATGGATCACTCAAGATATCAATCACCGTAAAGTATTGTGACTATGCTCTGTCGATGGGGAGCTATTTGATGGGAGTGGGCGCTTCGGTGAGAGGCGGCACGTATGTTAAATTAAGTGATTTCAATCATATTTATGGCCTAAAAAACGAAAGAGCCTCGTCCCAGTGTTTGCAAAAAATGGGGGATAGGGGAGGGATCGGATCAACCTTCTGAATGCGAGGAGGCCTTCAGTAGTTCAGGAGAAATACCCGATTCAATAAGGGGAAACCCGTTCGGTAATCCCCAAATATGCACTCTATTCACCCGCTATGCATTGCTGAATCATTCAGAAAAACCGGTTCCCACACGGGGTGTTGAAGAGATGAAAACGTGCAGGGGTGAATATCTAGTGGAATTACATCGGTGTTCACCCCATATCTTGTGGTTGCACTGACTGCAATCCCATGGACTCCCTCGAAAAAATTGAAACCCACTTAAAGCAACACTGGGGGAATGTAAAAACATACATCCTTAAACACGCCCGAGTGCAGGGTGAGGCAAGACCCCTTAAACCCCCTACTTGCTCTAAATATCGCCGAACGAAGAACCATTCTGTTTTACGCCCTCGGCATCGGCGCATCTGAAAAGTGCTGTTCAAACCCACACCCTGCGGGGTTGCATACAGACACAAAAGCCACATAAACTATTAGTGTTTGCAACGACCCGGCCATCACCGGCGAGCAATTCGGAAGAACGGACCGCACCTGCGGGCACCCGCCAATCGCTGCGGCGAGGGTGTCTTAGCGGAAGAGATGTAGTCCCAGTAGAACCGGACGGTTAAGCCCGATATAGCTGTAATAAGCGACTGATACCCGCCCAACGCGCCGCTCTTCCGGTGGCTAGGTATCGCGGACACGCGACGCCACGTAGCCCCGGGAGGGTTCGGTGCGTTGAGCTGTTAAATCAGTAAGCAAGGTGGTACCGCGCCGCATCCCGACCCCCGGCACAACCCGGGCAAGTCAGCGATGCCCAGGCGTCCTTGCACCCGTCATGTCAATCCTCACCCGCTGAAACGGTGGGACGACGAGTGCTACGTACCCTGTCGCCCCAACCTCTCAGCGTTGAGAACAACAGATAAGGGCGCACAAACACATGTCCCATGTTTACCCCAAGGCGAGCGCCTTCGAAGCCGCAGGAAGCGGCGTCACCGCATCGCCCAAGTTCCCCGCACTCGAAGAGGCAGTCCTCGACTACTGGAAGAAGGACAACACCTTCTCCGCATCCGTCGAGAACCGCCCCGCAGGCGAAAACGGCGAAAACGAATTCGTCTTCTACGACGGCCCTCCCTTCGCTAACGGCCTGCCCCACTACGGCCACCTGCTCACCGGCTACGCCAAGGACCTCGTCGCACGTTACCAGACTCAGCGCGGCCACAAGGTAGAACGCCGCTTCGGCTGGGACACCCACGGCCTGCCCGCAGAACTCGAGGCAATGAAGCAGCTCGGCATGACCGACAAGCGCGAAATCCTCGAAATGGGCATCGACAACTTCAACGACGCTGCCCGCGCATCCGTGCTCAAGTACACCAACGAGTGGGAAAAGTACGTCACCCGCCAGGCACGCTGGGTCGACTTCGAAAACGACTACAAGACCCTGAACGTCGAGTACATGGAGTCCGTCATCTGGGCGTTCAAGCGCCTCTACGATAAGGGCCTGACCTACCAGGGCTTCCGCGTGCTGCCCTACTGCTGGAAGGACGAGACCCCCCTCTCCAACCACGAGCTGCGCATGGACGACGACGTGTACAAGGACCGCCAGGACCAGACCGTCACCGTCGCATTCCGCCTCACCGCAGACACCGCCCTCGGCGCTGACGAGAAGGTCGCCGCAGAACTCGACGGCGTCGAAGCACTCGCATGGACCACCACCCCCTGGACCCTGCCCACCAACCAGGCGCTCGCCGTTGGACCCGAGATTGAATACTCCGTCGTGCCCGGCGCGGGCAAGTTTGAGGGCCGCTCCTTCCTGATTGCCTCCGAGCTGCTCGGCTCCTACGCCAAGGATCTCGGCTACGAAGGCGACCAGCCCGAAAAGGACGCAGACGCAGCCGTCACCGCACGCTACACCGGCTCCCAGCTCGAGCACGTACGCTACACCCCGCTCTGGGACTACTTCGTAGACGCCGAAAAGTGGGGCACCGAAACCTCCTGGCAGATTCTCGTCGCCGACTACGTCACCACCGGTGACGGTACCGGCATCGTCCACCAGGCACCCGCCTACGGTGAAGACGACCAGAAGGTCTGTGAAGGCTACGGCATCCCCGTGATCCTCTCCCTCGACGAAGGCGCAAAGTTCCTGAACCTCTTCGCCGAGCCTACCGCCTCCGGCTCCACCGCCTTGGCTGAAATCGCGGGCGTGCAGGCATTCGACGCGAACCGCACCATCATCAACGCCCTCAAGGCAGACGATGTGCTGATCCGCGAGAAGTCCTACGTGCACTCCTACCCGCACTGCTGGCGCTGCCGCACCCCGCTCATCTACCGCGCAATCACCTCCTGGTACGTGAAGGTCACCGACTTCAAGGACCGCATGTACGAGCTGAACAAGCAGATCAACTGGATCCCGGAAAACGTGAAGTACGGCCAGTTCGGCAAGTGGGTTGAGAACGCACGCGACTGGTCCATCTCCCGTAACCGCTTCTGGGGCTCCCCGATCCCCGTGTGGGTTTCGGACGACCCGAACTACCCGCGCATGGACGTGTACGGCTCCCTCGAAGAGCTCAAGGCAGACTTCGGCCGCCTGCCCCTGAACAAGGACGGCGAACCCGACCTGCACCGCCCGTACATTGACGAGCTGACCCGCCCGAACCCAGACGACCCGACCGGTAAGTCCACCATGCGCCGCGTGGAAGACGTGCTCGACGTCTGGTTCGACTCCGGCTCCATGCCCTACGCACAGGTGCACTACCCCTTCGAGAACCAGGAATGGTTCGAGAACCACTACCCGGCAGACTTCATCGTCGAGTACATCGGTCAGACCCGCGGCTGGTTCTACGTGCTGCACGTACTGGCGACCGCGCTCTTCGACCGCCCCGCGTTCAAGAACGTCATCAGCCACGGTATCGTGCTCGGCTCGGACGGTCAGAAGATGTCCAAGTCCCTGCGTAACTACCCGGACGTCTCCGAGGTCCTCGACCGCGACGGCTCCGACGCAATGCGCTGGTTCCTGATGTCCTCCCCGATCCTGCGTGGCGGCAACCTGATCGTGACCGAGCAGGGCATCCGCGAGGGTGTTCGCCAGGTCATGCTGCCGCTGTGGAACGTCTACCACTTCTTCGCCCTGTACGCTAACGCCGCCAACAACGGTGAAGGCTACAGCGCAAAGCTCAAGTACGACTCGCAGCACGTGATGGACCGTTTCATCCTCGGCAAGACCCGCGAACTCATCGAGCAGGTCACCGCAGCGATGGACTCCTACGACATCTGGAACGCCTGCGAATCCCTGCGCCAGTACGCCGACGCACTGACCAACTGGTACGTGCGCCGCTCCCGCGAGCGCTTCTTCAACGAAGACACCGACGCATTCGACACCCTCTACACCGCACTGGTGACCGTGTCGAAGGTTGCCGCATCCCTGCTGCCGCTCAGCAGCGAGGAAATCTACCGCGGCCTCACCGGTGAACGCTCCGTGCACCTGGCTGACTGGCCCGAGGCATCCGCTTTCGCTGATGAGTCCGACCTGCTGGCTCTCATGCAGACCGTGCGTGAGGTCTGCTCCGCCGGTTCGGCACTGCGCAAGGAGAAGAAGATCCGCGTGCGCCAGCCGCTGCAGAAGATGACCGTGGCGATCGCACCCGAGCAGTTCGCTGCGCTGGGTACCGCTTTCGGCGAGAAGGGCGCGGAGTACTTCGCGAACATCGTCGAGGACGAGCTGAACCTGCGCCAGGTGGAGCTGGTCAGCGCCGACACCGTCGACCCCGCCGACTACGGCATCTCCCAGCAGCTGAAGGTCAACGCACGTGCGGCAGGTCCGCGCCTGGGCAAGCAGGTGCAGGTTGCCATTAAGGCATCCAAGTCCGGTGACTGGGCCGTGACCGAGGACGGTACCGTCCTGGTCGGCGTGGCAGCTCTGGACGGCGGCCTGGCCCTGGAAGAGGGCGAATACGAGCTGGCAACCGTGGTTGCCGCTGACGCTGAGGGTGCTGAGCACACTGCGGCTGCGGTTCTGCCCGGTGGCTTCCTTGTCCTCAACATTGAGCTGACCGACGAGCTGGTTGCCGAGGGTATCGCCCGCGATACCATCCGCGCTATTCAGCAGGCACGTAAGGACGCCGACCTGAACGTTGCGGACCGCATCAACCTGAGCATCGCGGCACCGGAGGAAACTCTGGCAGCTCTGCGCACCAACGAAGCACTGGTGACCGGCGAGACCCTCGCCGTGTCCCTGCAGCTGAGCGAGGCAGACGAGCTGAGCATTAGCGTCGCCAAGGCATAAAACGCCTGAACCGTACGGCCGTCCCGCCCCCTTGATTGGGCGGGGCGGCCCGTCGTCTATCCCGCCGCACGGTTATCCCGCCGCACGGTGGGCCCCCGCCGGCACCGGCCGGCTATCCCAGTGAGGAGAACAATGAGCGAGAAGAATTACCCCGCAATTCCCGACCCCGAGGGCGTGGAGCGGGTCTACGGTGAACTGCTGGCGCGAGCACCCGAAAACAAGATGGCGCCGCGCCTGGACGCTGTGGCGCGCGCCGTCGAAATCCTCGGCGACGTGCACCGTGCCGCGCCGGTCATCCACATCACCGGCACGAACGGCAAGACCAGCACCGCCCGCATGATTGAGGCGCTGCTGCTCGGCCACGACCTGCGTGTGGGCCGCTTTACCAGCCCGCACCTCGAAAGCGTCACCGAGCGTATCTGCATTAACGGCGCACCCGTACCGGATGCCACCTTCGTGCGCATTTGGGAGGAAATCGCCCCCTACCTGCAGATTGTGGACGCGGAGATGACCTCCCGCGGCGAGCCCGCCCTGACCTTCTTCGAGTCCGTTACCGTGCTCGCCTTCGCAATTTTCGCGGACGAGCCGGTGGACGTGGTGGTGCTCGAGGTCGGTATCGGCGGCACCTGGGACTCCACGAACGTTGCCGACGGTGTGGTTTCCGTGGTCACCCCGATTGGTCTGGACCACACCGACATGCTCGGCGAAACCCTCGCCGAGATTGCAACCGAAAAGTCCGGCATTATCAAGCCCGGCGGCTTCCTGGTTTCTGCCGCACAGGACCCGGAAGCGGCGGACGTGCTGCTCGCCTCCGCCCGCGAGAAGGAAGTATCCTTCGCCTTTGAGGGCGTGGAGTTCGGCGTTGTCTCCCGTGAGCTTGCGGTCGGCGGTCAGCTGCTGACCCTGCGCGGCCTGGCGGGCGAGTACCCGGATGTTCCGCTGTCCCTGCACGGTGCGCATCAGGCACAGAACGCCGTGGTGGCTCTCGCCGCCGTGGAGGCATTCTTCGGCGGTCAGCGTCAGCTACCCGAGGACGTGGTGCGTACCGCCTTTGAGACGGTGCGCTCGCCGGGCCGTCTGGAGGTTGTGCGCACCGAGCCGCTGACCATCCTGGATGCGGGCCACAACCCGCACGGCGTGCGTGCTTCCGCGGCTGCGCTGACTGAGGCGTTCAAGCTGTCGCACCTGCATTCCGTGGTCGGTATTTTGGGTGAGAAGGATGCTCTGGGCATGTTTGAGACCATGCGCGAAGAGTACGTGGACGCTTCGGACGGCACGTTCCGCCTGTACTTGGCGGCGTCGGATTCGCCGCGTGCGATTGCGCCGGAGCGTCTGCACGAGCTCGCCCTGGACGCTGGTCTAGACGAAGACTCGATTGAGGTGTTCGAGCACCTGGACGAGGCGATTGCCACCGCCATGGAGAACGCCCTCTTCGAGCAGGAGTCGGCGGGCGTGCTGATTACCGGTTCGATTACGGTCATCGGTGAGGCGCGTACCCTGCTGGCTGCGCATGAGCAGGCGAAGACCCCCGGCGCTGAGGCTGAGGAGCTGCCGGATGAGCTGGGCGCCGAGGGTGCTTATGCGGGTTCTGCGGGTGCGGCGTCGGCTTCGACTCTGGCTGCCGCTGCGGCTGCGGCTGCCTCTGCTGAGCCGGATGAGCTGCTGGACGGCATCATGGCTGAGCTGGGTGGCGAGTCTGCGGCGGGTTCTTCGCTGGAGGATTCGCTGGGTCTGCCGCTGGGTGACTCGTACACCGATGATTTCTTCGGTGACGATGATTCCGAAGACGAATAAAGCCCACTGAGGTTATTGATGAGAAGGCGGGGTGCCGCCCCCTAGTTGGTTTTACCGGCTGGGGGAGCGGCGCCCCGTTTTTTGTGCCCCGCCTTTTCGCGCCTCTGCCCTCGTGCTCCCACTCGAACGCATGATTTCTCACGTGTTCCCATGGGCTCTCACCTAACCCCAATCGCCCGAGTGCAACCGGTATCTTCCGCCTCCACCCACCCATAAATCGAAAATAACGAAAAATTGTGGGCACCGGGGGCGCAAAACCGGGCACGCCTTGGCGTCACGGTGCTATATTCGCTGAGGCGCCGGCCCCAACGCCTGAGGCCGCACCAACACACCCGCACACATACGCATACCAGCGACGGTATGCCACATAGTGAAAGGCACCCATCATGCCCGCACCCTTCAACGATTTGATCGGCACCGATTCGTTCACGGAGACGCTGCGTCAGGAGAACCTCGCCACCTGGCTTTCCGCCACGAATCACCGTTTTGTTGCTGAGCTTTTTGACGGCTCAATCGCCCCGCAGGTCATGGCGGGGTACCTGGTGCAGGACTACCGTTTCCTCGATACCTTCCTCGCCCTGATTGGTGGCGCGATTGCTAACGCTGATACTCTCGCGGGTCGTCTGCGCCTCTCCAAGTTCGCGGGCGAAATTGCCGGCGATGAGAACACCTACTTCCTGCGTTGCTTTGAGACTCTGGGCGTGACCGAACATCAGCGTGACTCCATGCCCGATACGGAGGCGACCACCGGCTTCAAGCGTCTCTTCCTCGACGCGGCGGCTAGCGGCAGCTACGCGGCGATCCTGTCGGTGCTGGTGGTTTGCGAGGGCCTGTACCTGGATTGGGCGTCGAAGGCTCCCGCCAAGCGTCCCGAATCGTTTGTGCACCACGAGTGGATTACCCTGCACGACTACCCGGAGTTCCGTGAGCTGGTTGATTTCCTGCGCCGCGAACTGGACCGTGTGGGCCCGTCGGATGCGCAGCGTGCCCGCGAGTTCTTTAGCCGCGCGGTGGAGCTGGAGCAGCAGTTCTTTGACGAGTCGTACACCCACCCGCTGCCCTAACGCACTGCCCTCACGTGCCGTCTGTGCGCTCCACGGTAGTTGCCGTGGGAGCCGCCGCGCGTCGATAAGGCGAATGCCATAGAAAACATGCGCACCATGCCCCGGAAGGTCCCGCCCGCCGCTACGTTGCGGGCTCCTTCCGGGGCTTTTGTGTTTAAGGTACGTCACAAAAATGCGCCTATTTGCATGATCTGAGGCGTCATATAGTAAATGTAGAAGCTAATGGCGTGCTATTGAGCAATGTGAGAGGCTAGGATAAATGGGGTACTGCTTCCGGGGTGCTGGCTATGCCGCGCCGGTGAGTATCACCGTAAAACACTATCTAAAGGAGTCGTATGAGTACCGCCGCATCGAGTACTACCGAGCCCACCCGCGCTGCAAAAGAAGCGCAGCACGGGCACGCGGGAACCCCGGGCAGCTACTCAGACCGACAGCTCGGATTCTGGCTGGTTGGCGCCGGCCTGATCGCACTCATTTCTTCAGCGATTCTGGTGTACGAGCGCCTGCAGATTTACATTGATGCCGGCCACTCCACGGTCTGCGATATCAACGCCCTGCTCAGCTGCGGCACGGTGATGCGCACCCCGCAGGCGGAAGCTTTCGGCTTCCCGAACCCGTTCATTGGTCTGGTGGGCTTCTCGATTGTGGTGACTATCGGTGCCGCAATCATGGCAGGCGCACAGTTTAAGAAGTGGTTTTGGGTGTGCATGAACATTGGTCTGGCTGCGGCAACCGCGTTCATTATGTGGCTGTGGTACCAGACGACGTTCCAGATTAATGCCCTGTGCCTGTTCTGCATGATCGTGTGGGTTATGACCATCACGCTTTTTGTGAAGACTACGGTCCGCAATATTTCGGCGGGTGTTATTCCGGCGTCGCAGTCGATGCGTGAGAGCGCTCGCGGCTGGTCCTGGTTTGCGATTAGCCTGTGGCTGATCCTGATTTTCGGCATTATTGTGATCCGCTTCTTCGAGGTCATTGTGAATATGATGCGCTAAGCAGTTGAGGGCTGATGCCCCGAACGTGCAACGCCCCGGTGCCTGTTGGTGCCGGGGCGTTGTTGCGTCTGCGGGTGGGTGAGGCTGCGCAGAATACGCCGGGCTGATCGTGCCGGGCAGAATACGCCTGGCTGGGGCGCCGGGTAGTGGGGGAGGCGCCGGTGACTTTGCCGGTGGCAGTCAGCGGGGAGGCGGCGCGGGTGCGTATAATGGTCAGGTATATTCTTGAGCGGCGTCAGCCGCAGCCGTCCGCGGGTTTTGCCTGCGGCGTTGACTGCCTGCCGTTCTGCTGGACACTAGATTCTTGATACCCCTTCGAGGAGAACCGTGAAGACTGCCGGAATTGCCGCAATGGGCGTTGCTGCCGTTATTTTTCTGACTGCCCTGCTGTTGCTGACCGCCGGTCACTTCTCGCTGCTGTGGGTGATTCTGCTGGTTGTTTCTCCGTTTGTTTTCATTCTGGGCGTTCCGTTTGCGACCGGTTCCGGTCCGGAGTACCTGCCGACCGACCCGAAGCTTGCTCAGCAGGCTCGTGAGGCGCGCGATGCGGAGCTGGGTCTGGACTAGCCCCTCCTCTGTGAAAGTTTTTGAAGCCGGGTGGTGCGTAGTGGCACGCCCGGCTTTGCTGTACCCGCCATGCGCCCGCCGCAGTGTGCCCGCGGCAATGTACTCGCGCATCCTGCCGGGAGGTGGAGCCCAGATAGGATGGGTGGGGTGGCTTAGAGGTACCCTCTACCGGGTATAATGGAACACGGTGTCTTGTGCGCCCCGCACGCGCATAAAGATCCCCACCAACGCATCGAGGGAGAGTACCCGAAGAGCGCCGGCTATAAGCCGCGGAGCATAACTGTCGCACCGCGCGGGCCGCCCGCCTCGGCGAAGAAACCCGAAGACCGGCAGGGCACCCAGGAAGGTGTGAGCGTGCCGTGCTCGAGAGCGAGGTGGCTGTGACCGTCGCGGCGCGCTCTGCGTTCCGCCCGCTCGCCCCCTACGGCAGAAGCACTGAACGAGATAGTGCCCGGTAGTGCTGATGAACGCGCGCCGTAGGGTGAGGCTTGAGCCGCGGTGACAGCAACTAGGCTTTGCGCTGTATGCGCGCTGTTAAAATCCTTGCGGTGCGGAGCAGGGTGTAACGAAAGAAGATTAATGTCTGACGAGAAGAACGTCGAACTTGGGGTTTTTGAGGCGCTGAACGCCCTCGCGGAGGAAAAGAACGCCTCTGCAGAGACCCGTGAAACTCTGCGTAAGAATGTTCGTGAGAGCTCTGACGCCCAGCAGGGTACTGAGCGCCGCCGTCCGGGTCGCCCGAAGAAGGAGAAAGCTCCTGAGGTTCCCCTGGATGAGGCGATTGCTGCTGGCCTGACCAACCTGCGTAACGCTAAGGCTAAGCACGCGCCGGCACCGAAGGTTGCCGCTCCCGCTGCATCTGAGACCGAGGTTGCTTCTACTCTGGATAGCCTGTTTGAGGCTGCTGAGAAGAAGGCGGCTGAGCCTGCTGTTGTGGAGAACACCGCGAAGGTTGAGACCGTCGAGAAGACCGCGAAGGTGGAGGAAGTTGTTTCCCCCGCCGCTGAGTCTGCTGAGCCCGCCGCTACTGAGCCCGCTGCCGAGTCTGCCGTTGAGGTGAAGGAAGAGACCGCCAAGGTTGAGGTCGTGCCCCCGGCACAGGCTGAGGAAGCTGAGAAGGCTGAGAAGACCGAGGCTACCGCTGAAGCTGCTGAGCAGCCCGCCGAGGCTACTGCGGTTGCTGAAGAATCCGCAACCGAAGAAGCTGTACCTGAGGCACCCGCCGCAGAAGAGTCTGCGGAGGAGCCCGCAGCTGAGGATCCCGCAGAGGCTCCCGAGCCAGTAAAGACCATTAGCGACCTGCAGCGCGAAAAGCTGCAGGAGCTGCGCTCGCGTACCCCCATGGGTGCGATGCCGCTGTTCATGGCACCCGAGCCGGAGGAGCTGAGCGAGCTCGCTGTTGCCGCCAAGCTGGAGCGCGAAGCCCGCCGCGCCGCTGCTGAGGAGCAGAAGCGTAAGGAGCGCATGGAGCGCCGCCGCGAGGAGGCTGCCGCTGAGGCTGAGGTGACGAGCCACCGTCGCCGTCGCCGTCGCCGCGGTACCGAGGATATTGAGATTGAGGGCGGCGTTGATGATGACGTTGAGACCGTCACCAAGGTGCGTGCGCCGCGCCTGGCTGACTCTCACGCATCCAACACCGTGACCGGTGTGCGCGGTTCTACCCGCCTGGAGGCGAAGCGTGTGCGCCGCCGCGAGTCCCGTTCGCTGGGTCGCCGCCGCCACATTGTGACTGAGGCTGAGTTCCTGGCTCGCCGTGAGTCCGTGGACCGTCAGATGCTGGTTCGTCAGAAGGACGGCCGCATCCAGATTGGTGTGCTTGAGGACGGCGTGCTGGCTGAGCACTTCGTGTCCAAGACCCAGCAGGATTCCCTGATTGGCAACGTGTACCTGGGTAAGGTTCAGAACGTTCTGCCGTCCATGGAAGCTGCGTTCGTTGACATTGGTCGCGGCCGCAACGCTGTGCTGTACGCGGGCGAGGTCAACTGGGATGTCACCGGCCTGGACGGTGCGCCCCGCAAGATTGAGAACGCCCTGAAGCCCGGCGATTCGGTGCTGGTGCAGGTCACCAAGGACCCGATTGGTCACAAGGGTGCCCGCCTGACCAGCCAGGTTTCCCTGCCCGGTCGCTTCCTGGTGTACGTGCCGGGTGGTTCGATGACCGGTATTTCCCGCAAGCTGCCCGACACCGAGCGTGCTCGCCTGAAGAAGATTCTGAAGGACAAGCTGCCCGAGGGCGCTGGCGTGATTGTTCGTACCGCGGCGGAGGGTGCTTCTGAGGAGGAGCTGACCCACGACATTAACCGTCTGCGTGCGCAGTGGGAAGAGATTCAGGAGAAGGCTAACTCCCGCAAGGTGCTGGCTCCGGAGATGCTCTACCAGGAGCCCGACCTGATGATTAAGACCGTCCGTGACGTCTTCAACGAGGACTTCACCGCGATGATCGTTCAGGGCGAGAACGCGTGGGATTCCATCGAGGCGTACGTGACGTACGTGGCGCCGGACCTGGTCTCCCGCCTGCAGCAGTGGGACGGCGATGACGACCTCTTCGACCACTACCGCATTAACGAGCAGCTGGCGAAGGCACTGGACCGTAAGGTGTACCTGCCTTCGGGTGGTTCGCTGGTGATTGACCGTACCGAAGCCATGACCGTGGTGGATGTGAACACCGGTAAGTTCACCGGTAGCGGCGGCAACCTTGAAGAGACTGTCACCAAGAACAACCTGGAAGCTGCTGAGGAGATTGTCCGTCAGCTGCGTCTGCGCGATATCGGCGGCATTATCGTCATTGACTTCATTGACATGGTGCTTGAGTCGAACCGTGACCTGGTTCTGCGTCGCCTGATTGAGTGCCTGGGCCGTGACCGTACCAAGCATCAGGTGGCTGAGGTGACTTCGCTGGGTCTGGTTCAGATGACCCGTAAGCGCCTGGGTACCGGTCTGCTTGAGGTCTTCTCGGAGCCCTGTGAGCATTGTGCCGGTCGTGGCCTGGTGGTTCACGATCAGCCGCTGAGCGGTCGTAGCGGTGGCGCGTCGGATTACATCCACCGCCATGAGCGTAATGACCGTAAGCGTAGCCGTGCCGCTGCCCGCGAGGATTCTCGTGACCAGCAGAAGCAGGATGCTCTGGAGTCGAAGAAGGCTGAGCGCCGTAACGCTATGGCTGCGGTGGCTGCCGCATCCGCTCAGAGCGAGGACGTTTCGGAGGAGACTGCTTCGACCCGCAAGAAGCGTAAGCGCCGTAAGCGTTCGCGCCGCGCGGAGACCGCTGAGCTCTCGCTTGAGCAGGAGATTCAGGGTATTGCCGAGGCCGCCAGCGAGCAGGCTCACGCCGAGGTTGCTCAGCGTGAGGACAAGGTCGCTGAGGTCACCGAGGGCAACTGGATTGGTGAGCAGGGCGGCTTCTCCCTGGAGCAGCTGGCGAGCGCGTTTGACCGCGTGGAAGAGTCCGCTGAGGATTCCTCGAAGGACTCTGCTGAGGAGCGTTCTGATCAGGAACGTTCGGAAGAGCGTCGTTCGTCCAAGCGTGGCGAGAAGAAGTCTTCTCTTAACCGCCAGCGTCGCGAGCTGACCGATGCGGATATTGCCGCTGTTGAGGATTCCGGCGCGGGTGCGCTGGAGGACGAGCACCACGTTGACCCGGAGCTCGACCCGCGCTTTAGCCGCTCCTCGGATCGTTTTGAGGCGATTCGCGCCGGTGAGGCGAAGGCTCGTGCTTCTCAGAAGGCTGGCCGTCTTGCCCGCGCCGAGGGTGAGTCGTTCCGTTCGGGCCGTGAGGATCGTTCGGAGGAGCGTCGTTCGTCCAAGCGTCAGAACCGCGAGCAGCAGAACGCTGAGGCAACCTCCGCTGAGGTAAACTCGGGTGTGCAGAAGGCTCAGGAGTCCAAGCGTGTTGAGCGTGAGGACCTGCGCATTGAGGATGTTCGTGAGACTCCGCGTGCGTCTCGCCGCCGTGCTCGTCGTGCCGCTGATGAGAAGCGCGCCGAGAAGGCAGCTGAGCAGAGCGTGGCATCCGAGCAGGCACCCGCGAAGGCTGATAAGGTTGAGAAGTCTGAGTCTCGCCCGATTGTGACCGGCGTGATTGGTGCTCCGGCTGTGACCGGTGTGGTGGGCGCAGCTCCTGCAGCGGTTGAGGCTCCGGTTGAGGAGGCTCAGAAGCCTGCGGCTCAGGTGCCCGGTTCGACCCCGCGTAAGCGTCGCATTCGCCGTGCGGCTTCGAGCGCCGGTGCCGGTGCTCAGGTCGTGACCGTGGACGCTTCCGAGCGTGCTGAGGGTTCTGTGGTTGCTTCCGCTTCTGTTGCGGATGTGGCTCCGGTGGCTGATGACGCTTCGGCCCCTGTCTTGTTCGGCATTGGCGTTGCCGCTGCCGACATTAAGCGTGAAGGTAAGGACGATTAGTCTTTAGCTTCCGATCATCGGAAATCCGATGGTGTGTGTATATGAGATAGCCTCGGTAGGGCGAGCCGGAACTTCCCTACCGAGGCTATTTTTTTCTGTGCGTGTGCTGCGTCATTATTAAAGGCGCTACTAAGAGTGCGGTGCAGTATTAGAGGAGCATCACGTGCCGACTTCGAGTGTTCCGCAAAATTATCTATTGCGCGGCGCGTAGATCATGCCGTATCCTTAAGGACTGGTGTTTATCTCAGTGAAGCCCTATCGACGCAGGGCCAGCGGGAGACACCGCTCCCACCCGCATCGTCTTCGGCGCGGTCGAGTATTCGGCTGAGTCGAAACGTGCGGGAGAGAGACACCACCGGTGAGCCTCGCGTGTTGGCTTCGGCGGGCAATCCCGCCGGAACGCACGGGCCGTTCCTCCTTGTTCGCGGTCATTCGACTGGCGGGGGAGGGCGCACAGCAATGAAAGCGCAGGCTGCTCATTCGTGTGAGATTCAAGAAGCAAGTTGTCGA
The DNA here is from genome assembly GCF_001812895.1 of Rothia sp. HMSC069C04. Taxonomy (NCBI): domain Bacteria; kingdom Bacillati; phylum Actinomycetota; class Actinomycetes; order Micrococcales; family Micrococcaceae; genus Rothia; species Rothia sp. HMSC069C04. The sequence continues at coordinate 85,936 of NZ_KV810746.1, read as the reverse complement.
GAAAAGTGAGTCCCATAGTGGCATACGCGATTGTACGCGCTGGCGGCCGCCAGGAGAAGGTTTCCGTAGGCGACCTCGTTACCCTTGACCGTGTTGCAGGCGAGCCCGGCAGCACCATCGAGCTGCCCGTGCTGCTGCTCGTCGACGGTGACAAGGTCACCGCTGACGCAAAGTCCCTGGCTTCCGCCAAGGTTGTTGCTGAGAAGGTTGAGGACCTGCGCGGTCCGAAGATCGTTATTCAGAAGTACAAGAACAAGACCGGTTACAAGAAGCGTCAGGGCTTCCGCGCCGAGCTGACCACCGTCAAGATTACCGCTATCAACGCGTAATCGAAACGACCGGAATTCAACCCTAAGGTAGGAATACAGAATGGCACACAAGAAGGGCGCAAGCTCCACCCGTAACGGCCGTGACTCGAACCCCCAGTACCTCGGTGTTAAGCGCTACGGCGGCCAGTCCGTCAACGCAGGCGAGATTCTCGTTCGCCAGCGCGGCACCCACTTCCACCCCGGCCTGAACGTTGGCCGCGGTGGCGACGACACCCTGTTCGCTCTGGCAGCAGGCACCGTCGAATTCGGTACCCGCAAGGGCCGCAAGGTCGTTAACATCCTGGCAGCAGCTGAGTAATACTCACCGCTAGGGCAGAGGGGGTAGGCGTTAGTCTACCCCCTCTCGCTATGACCTCGAATGCCGTGGACGCCTGTGCTGGGCTCCACGATGAGGCGCACCCCAACCCGGTCGCGCCTGCCGCCGCATCCGCAGCATGATTGGTGTGTGCCGTGCGGTGGCGAAGTGAAGATTTTCCAAGATAAGGAGAACCCGTGGCAGAATTCGTGGACCGCGTGGTCTTGCATGTATCTGGCGGTCGCGGAGGTAACGGCTGCGTCTCCGTGCGACGTGAAAAGTTTAAGCCCCTGGGCGGCCCTAACGGCGGTAACGGTGGTAATGGTGGCGCGGTGATTCTGCGCGTGGATAACCAGACCACGACCCTGCTGGAGTACCACCACAGCCCGCACCAGCACGCCCCGAATGGCGATATTGGTCGTGGCGATATGCACCACGGCTTTAACGGTGAGGACCTGATTCTGACCGTGCCGCAGGGTACTGTGGTGAAGGACCGCGAGGGTAATGTTTTGGCTGACCTGCTGCGTGTGGGCGACGAGTATGTTGCGGCCCGTGGCGGTATGGGCGGTCTGGGTAACGCTGCGTTGGCTTCGGCTAAGCGTAAGGCTCCCGGTTTTGCTCTGTTGGGCACCCCCGGTGAAGAGGCTGATATTGTTCTGGAGCTCAAGTCCATTGCGGATGTGGCTCTGGTGGGTTACCCGTCGGCGGGTAAGTCTTCGTTGATTGCTGCGATTTCTGCGGCGCGTCCGAAGATTGCTGATTACCCGTTCACCACTTTGATCCCGAACCTGGGTGTGGTGCAGGCGGGCGATGTTCGCTACACCGTCGCGGATGTTCCCGGTCTGATTGAGGGCGCTTCGGAGGGCCGCGGTCTGGGCCACCGCTTCCTGCGCCATGTGGAGCGTTCTTCGGCTCTGGTGCACGTGATTGACTGCGCTACTTTGGAGCCGGGCCGCGACCCGATCAGCGACTTTGAGGTGATCCGCGGCGAGCTGCAGAACTATGAGGTTGACCCGACTGCGGGTGTGACCGTGCCGCTGCATGAGCGTCCGCAGATTGTGGTGCTCAATAAGATTGACGTTCCTGAGGCTCGTGAGCTGGCTGAGTTTGTTCGCCCCGAGTTTGAGGAGATGGGCTTCAAGGTCTTCGAGATTTCGACGGCTTCCCATGAGGGTCTGAAGTCCCTGATCTTTGCGATGGCACAGCTCGTTGAGGAGGACCGCGTGGCTCGTGCCGCTGCCGAGAAGGAAGCGGAGCGCGTGGTTGTTGAGGCTCCTGTGGTTCGCCCGAAGGGCTTCCGCGGTAAGAAGAAGCAGGAATTCACTATTCGCCGCGAGGAACGTAACCTTGAGCCGCTGTTCCGCGTGATTGGTGAGAAGCCTGAGCGTTGGATTCAGCAGACTGACTTCAATAATGATGAGGCTGTCGGCTACCTGGCGGACCGCCTGGCGCGCCTGGGCGTTGAGGATGAGCTGTTCAAGGCTGGTGCTCGTGCCGGTGACGCCGTGGTGATTGGCGAGAACGACAACTCGGTGATCTTCGATTGGGAGCCGACCATGGTCGGTGGCGCTGAGCTGCTGTCCTCCCCGCGTGGTACGGACGCTCGTCTGGAAGAGATCATTCGCCCGACTCGTGCGCAGAAGCGTGTGGAGTACAAGGAGCGTATGGACGCGAAGGCGGAGGCTCGTGCCGAGCTGGAGTCCGAGCGCGCTGCAGGCGTGTGGACCGAGTCGGTTGAGTACCGCAAGAAGCTGAAGGAAGGCAAGGTCGACGAGAATATCGACATGCCGAACGTCGAGGACTAATAGCTGAAGCGTTAGCTGTTGCCTAGACAGCTGTTGCCTAGACAGTGAATGGTGCCGCGCACCGGGGTTTGCCCCGGTGCGCGGCACTTTCTTGTGTGCTGTGCGGTTGTCTCTCGCGCCGGATGTGTGTGTTGGAACATGCGGGTGAGCCTGCGGTGAACCTGTGGTCGGGCGTGCTGGCTGGGTATTCCACTGGCGGCTTAGCTCACCCCCCGTCATTTCGGTTTTTTTGACCGTAAGCAGGTAGCATAGAGGGGAATGTACGCGGGCACCGTTTTCGGTGTTGCGTACCTTCTGTGTACCTGCCCGCATCCGCGCCTGTGGTGGCTTTTTAGCTGCCGTGGTGCGGTCTCTGTCCCAGCAAGGACGGCATTTGTGACTGACCAGCCTGTTCACCTTGATTTTGGTGCCCCGAGCACCGAGTCTATCCCCCCGCGCACTCCCGGTCGGGTGCGTCTGGGCGTGATGGGTGGAACTTTTGACCCGATTCACCACGGACACCTGGTGGCGGCTAGTGAAGTTGCCGCCGTGTTCGACCTGGACGAGGTCGTTTTCGTTCCGACCGGTCAGCCCTGGCAGAAGGTGGGGGAGCGGCACGTGAGTGACGCTGAGCATCGCTACCTGATGACGGTGATTGCGACCGCGTCGAACCCTCGTTTTACGGTGAGCCGTATTGATATTGACCGTGGCGGCGCCACCTACACCTTTGATACGCTTAACGAGCTGCGCGCCCTGCGCCCGGATGCTGACCTGTTCTTCATTACCGGTGCGGACGCGATCAGCCAGATTATGACCTGGCGCAATGCCCATAAGCTGTGGGATTTGGCGACTTTTGTGGGTGTGACCCGCCCCGATCATGATTTGGATCCGCCGCTGGCAGAGGGTCGTCATATTACGACCCTGAAGATTCCTGCGATGGCGATTTCTTCGACCGATATTCGTCGCCGCGCAGCTGAAGATGCCCCCATCTGGTACCTGGTGCCCGATGGTGTGGTGCAGTACATTGCTAAGTACGGCCTGTACAAGAAGGACGCCTTGACGGCGTACCGTGATGGCTTGCCCCGCGTGAAGGATGAGTCTGGGCAGGCACCCCAATCGACGAATAATGAGGGAACACATGAGTGAAGCTACGGGTTCGAAGCCCTATAGCGAGGACGAAGCGTACCTCTACGAGACGTACGTGACCGAGGACGGCATTGAGGTGCCGCCGCCTACTAAGGTGATGGGTCCGCGCCGTCTTGCCCGTTACCGTGAAGAAGTTGCCGAGTACCTGCGTGCGAACCGCCGCGGTGAGCCCGCGAAGCCTGTTGCGAACATGGGCTCCGTGATTCATACGGACGCTATTGACCCGCAGGTTTTGGCTGTTCAGCGTCGTTTTGCGGCGTTGGCGGCTCAGGGCAAGATTGACACTGAGGCGAACGATGAGGAGAAGCTGCATGAGCCTGCTCCTCTGACCAGTAGCCTGCGTGTTCTTCGCCCCGAAGAGATCGCGCAGAACCGTGTGGATGCGACTAGCCCCTCCGCGGTGGATAACCCGATGACTTCTTCGATCCCGGTCATTGCCGTGGTTAAGGAGGAGAAGCCGGAACCCGAGCTGCACCAGTACTTGGTGCGCGATGAGCCGAAAGTTGAGGAGCTGGACAGCTCTGACGTTGAGGCTGAGCAGACCGAGGTTGCTTCCATTGAGGAAGAAGCCGTTGAGATTGCTGAGGTTGAAGAGTCTGCTGACGAGCTGCCCACCCGCGTGAGCGCGGTGGACGCGCAGGGTCTTGACCTGAGCGTGCTGGATAGCGCCTCCGCTGGTGACACCGTGGATTCGGTGGACGGCGACCCGACTGTTGCTCTGAGCCCGGATGAGGTGGAGGAGCTGCTGCAGCGCATGGTGGATCGTCAGGATCCCGAAGAGTCGGCTGCTCTGGTTGAAGAGGTTACCGAGGACGCTGAAAAGTCTGAGGAAGCCGCAGAAGACGGCGAGTCCAAGTCTGCTGAGTCCAAGTCTGCTCCGGTACCTTCCGCTGAGGCTTCCAAGGAGTCCGCTTCTAAGGGCGCTGTTGAGAAGGCTGAAGAGGTTCTGCAGCCTGCGCAGAAGGCCTCCCTGGCGTGGCTGTGGATTGTGCTGCTGCTCGCCCTGGTCGTTGTTGGTCTGATTATGATTTTTGGCCCTAAGTAGGCCGTGAACAATGCACCCCTGTTGCGGGGTGCTGCCGGCGGGTGTTCTGCCGGCAAGGAAGGAAAATATGACTGCTGCACAGTCCTCGATTGAGGCTCTGCGCATTGCCGCCCGCGCTGCGGAGGAGAAGCAGGGAACGAACCTGTTCGCTGTGGATGCATCCGACGCGATGGGTCTGATTGATGGCTTCCTGGTGGTTTCTGCCCACAATGAGCGCCTCGTGAACGCCGTTGCGGATGAGGTTGAGGACGCTCTGCGTGAGCAGGCTGACCTGAAGCCGGTCCGCCGTGAGGGTCGTTCCTCGGGTCGTTGGATTCTGCTGGACTTCGGCGATATTGTCGTGCACGTTCAGCATGAGGAGGACCGCGAGTTCTACGCTCTGGATCGTCTGTGGGCTGAGGCTCCGCGTATTGAGCTGGGCGTTGAGAACGAGGCTCCCTTCGACATTGAGGGTGAGACTGAGGAAGATGCTGCACGCATCATTCCCGCTCAGGATGAGGCATAGGCTTCTGCTTGATTTTTAGCTGATGAGGGGTGGGCTCTGCTGGCGCTGTATGGTGCCGCGGGGTCCGCCCTTCTTGCTTAGCCTTTGGCTTACCCGCCGGGAACTTTTTGGATTTTTGGGTGCGCTGGTTTGCATCGCTGTCCGTGGTGTGTGTAATATATTCATGTTGCCTCGTTGAGGTCACTAACAGAATATGGGGATATGGCGCAGCTGGTAGCGCACCTGCATGGCATGCAGGGGGTCAGGGGTTCGAGTCCCCTTATCTCCACGTTTTCCTCGGTTGAGGAGCTTGTCGCCCGGTTCTTGTGAATCGGGCGATTTTGCTATCTGCCGATAACTCTCGATAGTCAACAACACAGTTCATAGTTGAGGAGTCACTCATGGGAGCGCACGCACATCACGGCCACGGCGGGCATCACGGGCATCACCACGACCATTCGCATGCCCCGAGCCCGGAGGACGCCGCCTCGATGCGTCCGCGCCTGCTGATTGCGTTCAGTCTGGCGGTCGTTATTGTGTTGGCGCAGGCGATTGGTTCGTTGGTCACCGGAAGTCTTGCGCTGCTGACTGATACGGCGCACGCTGTTACGGATGCCTCGGGCCTGCTGGTGGCGCTTACGGCGGCTTCGCTCATGACGCGCCCGGCAACGTCCCGCCGCACGTGGGGTTTCCGCCGCATTGAGGTGCTTGCCGCCCTCGGGCAGTCGGTGCTGCTGTTGGCGGTGGGTATCTACACGGCGGTGGAGGGCGTGCATCGCCTGTTCGCCCCGCCGGAGGTGCCCGGCACCGAACTGCTGATTTTTGGTGTGGTTGGCCTGGTGGCGAACGCTATTGGTATTGCGGTGCTGGCTACGGCGAGGAACGCGAACTTCAATATGCGTGCCGCGTTCCTGGAGGTGCTCAATGACGCCCTGGGTTCGCTGGGTGTGATTGTGGCAGCTATCGTGATTTGGCTGACCGGCTTCTACCAGGCGGACGCTCTTGCGGGTCTGTTCATTGCGGCGCTGATTGTGCCGCGTGCGATGCGTCTGATGAGGCAGACGACTGCGGTGCTCATGGAGTTCACCCCGGACGGCCTGGACCTGGACGCGATGCGTGAGCACATGCTCCGCGTTGAGGGCGTGGTGGAGGTGCACGACGTGCACGCCTCGATGGTGGCGACCGGTCTGCCGGTGGTGACCGCGCACGTGGTGGTTGCCGATTCGTGCTTCCATGACGGGTCTGCGGTGACGATTCTGGACCATATCCGTTCGTGTGTGGCGAGCCATTTTGAGGTGTCGGTAGAGCATTCGACGTTTCAGCTGGAGACCGCCGAGCTGGGTGGTCGTGAGCCGGCTTCGATTCGCCACCCGTAGGCTGTGCCCGTAGGCTGGCTCGCGTAGGTTTTGTCCGGGTTTCGTCGGCGGTGCTGCCCGCCGCGGTAAATTACGGCAGAAAACGGCAAACCAGAACAGGCACCAGAGCCTGAAATAGCGGGGGAGTAGTGACCGTTATATTTGTGGCTTCAACACGCAAAAGATACACTCTTTAGGGAGCAAAAGGTGCTCCTCACCCACATACTTTGACAGGTCCGCTGGCAGGCTCTTGAGTCTGGCCGCCGCGGTGGCCTGTAACGATGAGCGCCTCAGCCCAGCTGAAACGGAATAGCTGAAACGGAACAGCGGGCGGGCGCATCCTGGAATTTTTGACGAGAACAACCACGATTAGCAGCAGATACGGAACACTATGCATTCACCTATTGCCACTTACCTGACCGAGACCCTCGAGTCGGTCGCTTCTGATACCTCCGGTGAGTTGGCAAACTACATTCCGGAACTTGCCGCCGTGGACCCGGACAAGCTTGCCGCGTCTATCGCCATGGTTGATGGTGAGCAGTACGCCGCCGGTGACTCCGATGTGGAGTTCACGATTCAGTCGATTTCTAAGCCGTTCGTGTACGCCCTCGCGCTCGCGGACCGCGGCTATGATGACGTGCTTGCGAAGGTGGGCGTGGAGCCTTCCGGTGAGCCGTTCAACGAGCTGTCCCTGGAGGACGGCTCCGGTAAGCCGCTGAACCCGATGATTAACGCGGGCGCGATTACCACCCATTCGCTGGTTGGTCCTCCCGGTGCGACTCAGGGCGAGCGCATGGAGCGCGTCATTTCTGGTCTGTCTGCGTTTGCGGGTCGCCGCCTGTCGGTGAATGAGCGCGTGTACGAGTCTGAGCTGGAGCACGCGCACCGCAACTACGCGATTGCGCACATGCTGCGCGGCCACGGCATCCTGACCGGTGACCCGACCGTTGCGGTGCAGGGTTATACCCGCCAGTGCTCGCTGATGGTGACGGTTAAGGATTTGGCGTTGATGGCGGCGACTTTGGCGAACTATGGTGTGCATCCGGTGACGGGCGAGCAGGTGGTTCCTAAGACTGTGGTGCGTCAGGTGCTGAGCGTTATGTTCACGTGCGGTATGTATAACGCTGCGGGTGACTGGGCGACCCAGGTGGGTGTGCCGGCGAAGAGCGGCGTGGGCGGCGGCATTATTGGTGCTGTGCCCGGTCAGCTGGGTGTGGCGACGTTCTCGCCGCGTCTGGACGGTCACGGTAACAGTGTGCGCGGTGTGGAGCTGTTCGAGCAGTTCTCTGATGACATGGGCATGCACGTGATGAACGTGCCGACCGTGGCTCGTTCGGCGTTGCGCGCGAACTACCAGATCGGTTCGGGCGATGAGTCTATGCGCCTGATTCAGTTGCAGGGCCGTATCCGTTTTGCGGGTGTGGAGCGCGTAATCCGTGAGATTGTGGAATCCCCGATGGAGGGTTCGAAGGTTGCCCTGGATGTGATGCGCGTGTACGCGGTGGATGAGGTCGCTCAGAGCATGCTCCTGGAGCTGATGCGTCGTCTGCGGAATGACGGGTACAAGGTGTACTTGATTGATAATGACGAGACGATTACGAATACGGATGCGCTGCGCAGCATGGGTGTGAAGGTTCTGACGAACCCGGCGGCGGTGACTTCTGCTGAGTCGGATGCTGAGCGTGTGGCTGAGGCGGACGCCGAAGAGGCTGCGGAGGCTGCGGCTCTGGAGGCGCTGAATGCGTTGGAATCCGCTCAGGCGGAACAGCCGGAAGCTTCGGAGTCCGAGTAGGTTTCTCTCCACGTACTTGGATGTACGATTGTGTGAACTTATATATTGAGGCCCCTTTCCCGGGCGCGTTATGAACGTGTTCTGGGGGAGGGGCCTTGCTGTACTTAGAATTGCGCCTGCGCTGTAGCTGGATTACTTGGATTGCCTGGTGTGCGGGTAGCTTAGTGTGCTGAGCGTGGTCTTCGGTGAGTGAGGGGACTGAAAGTGCATAAAGGTTCTTTAATAGCGCCATTGTTAATCATTAAGTAATATTTTGAATTTTTCGATAGCTGACGGCGATCTCATCATACACTCGTAATATGAACACTGTTCCACACTCAGAAACACCTATCACTACTCGTCAATCCGCTATTACTGATCCCACCGCTGACCGGGCGGTGGCGGGTGCTTCTGCCCGCGCCTCCATGGGGCGACGGGAACTCTTACAACACGTTGGTACCTTTGGTCTGGGCGCGGTGGGCTTCGGTGTGCTGGGTCTTGGCCTCGCCGGTTGTACCCCATCGAGCAACCCGTCCGGTAGTGCGTCGGGTAGCGCCTCGGCGAGCCCCTCGGCAAGCTCGGCGGCTGCCCCTTCCGCAACGGGTACTGCATCCCCGACCGCCGCGGCATCTAAGACCGCTTCTGCGACTGCGACCTCGTCGAACCCGGTTCCCGAAGCTCGTGCCTGGACCGGCCCGCAGACCGGCCTGCCCGGTGAGGGCAAGTATATTGCGTGGACGGTCGATGACGGCGCCGACCCGGAGGTGGTACGCGCCTACGCGGAGTTTTCCCGCCGTACCGGCACGCGCCTCACCTTTTTTATCAACGGTCAGTACCCGGCGTTTAGGCAGCATCGTGACCTGTTGTTGCCGCTGGTGAAGAGCGGTCAGTTGCAGATTGCGAACCATACGTATAGTCATGCGGCGTTGACGAGCCTGACGGATGAGCAGATTATTCAGGAGTTGACCCGTAATGATGAGGAGATTAGGCATCTGTTTGGGGTGTCTTCGAAGCCGTATTTCCGCCCGCCGTACGGGTATTATGATGCGCGCGTGTTGGCGGCTGCGGCGTCGTGTGGTTTTACGCGCCCGGTTCTGTGGTACGGGTCGTTGGCGGATTCGTCTAATATTTCTTCGGCTGAGGTGTATGCCTATGCGGAGAAGTATGCGTTGGCTCAGCATATTGTGATTGGGCATTTGAATTATCGGGGTGTGGTGTCTGAGCTGGACCGTATTCGGGCGTTGTTGGATCGGCGCGGGTTGAAGACGGTGACGATTCGTGACTATTACGGGTAGTGCGGGGGAGCCCCGGTGAGGGGATCCGGTGGGTATACTGGGAGGCATGATGAAGCTTCCTCAGAATCCTATCCTTCGGCAGGTGCACCGCTTCCGTGAGTCGCTGCTGCTTCTGCTGTATTACTCGCTGTCTTTTCTGGGTGTGCGGTGGATGCGCACGGGGCATCCGCGTGTGGCGGCGGTGTGGTCTGTGGGCTTGTGGCTGAATTTGGTGGTGCGCGGTATGGGCCAGGTGGTGCGTATGCTGGTGCCGGTCCTGCAGGATGCGGAGGCGCGCCGTGCTCGTGCTGAGCGTGCCCGCGCCTACCAGCCGCGCTAACCTCACCGGCTGAGCTGACAGAACGAGGTTGATATGACGACGAAGCCCCCTTGTACTAGAAATAGTACGAGGGGGCATCGCCGCATCTAGGGGGGGCACCAGTCGGAGGCGCTAGTCGTCCTCGTGGGAAAACTCGTTGAGAATCTCGGGGGTCTGCAGAGCAAACTCATCAGGTTCCGCAGTCTCGGGTGAGAAATCTAGGTAGTAGTTACCCTCAGAGGTGCGGGTGATGGTGACATAGGTGCGACCGTAATCGAGTAGCTCGCGAATGCCAACCTTGGTGCCCTCGTCGAGGCCCATGCGCTTACGAATATAAGAGCCAAGCTCGGAGTTCGGGATGGTCGACATGTCCTTACCGCAGCGGTCGGAACCGCTGGCAACACGCATAATGAGGTCTTCACCGTCATCGCAGTGCACCACAATGGGAGTGTTCTTCACGGGGAAGAAATTTGACCGCCCAATGTTCGCGGGAACCGCGAAGTAGGCCTCATCCTTATTGGCTCGGATATCTCGCAAACCCCAGTTAATGCCGGAACCGCAGTTGTACGAGGAACCCTTACCCGCGTGACTGTAAAGGTACAGCTTGATGGAGGAGAAGTCCTTCAAGCGTTCCTCACGTTCCGTTTCAGGTTCGGGGAGGGGAGGAGCCGGAGGTAGAGACTTATTCGCCAGGACGTCGGAGGGCGCTTCAGGGAAGGTGAAGAGAGAATCGACCACAGGGTCGGTGCAGCTCAGCGAAGCACCGAATAGCGTATCGATATAGTTCTCTGCATACTCCACCGACACCGGCACAAGAATGTTCTCCTGCTGGCATTCCGAAGCGTCTCGACCGATATTCAGGCCGTCTGTCGAAAGGTTAGCTGAGCCCGCGTAGGCAATATCGAAGGAGCCGTTCTGCGCCCAAGCGTAGAGCTTGGTATGAACCAGGGGAGAGACGCGAGGATCTGGATAACGAATATCCAGGTACCCGTGACTAGCCTTGACCCATCCCTTGAGGATTTCATGGGTCGTAATGCTTACCGCACCATCTCGTGCCATACCAACCAGAAGATGAACCTTAGGTGTGGTGGAGGTGGGAGTAAACTTGCTCATCTCACCCCAATGACCGGCTTCCTTGGAACGCCGCCCGGGGGTGAAATCAGCCTGATATAGCGCACTGAGAATGGTAGTTCGCGAGATATACCCGGTAACCGCCCACAGCTCATGCCCGGCGCAATCATCCTTAGGGTACGGCGATTGGAGAACAAGCTCAGCGAGGTTGTCGCCCATGAGTGACGAATAAATTTCCATGGGAATACGTCCTTCTTTTACCTAGAAAAGAGTGTCTTCTTTCTGTGCTTCGAGCTTATCTTCCATAGCACGGATGCGCTTCTCGACATCAATATTCGGTTCAATGCTTTCGTAGGAAATACCTTCAAGAGTCTTGAAGAGAGCTTCGAACACGACCTGAGCACCGTCCGGGGGAACCGCCATGCCAATCTGGCGACGTACGTTCTCCTTGTTGCCGATGAATTTGTACCAGTCAGGGAACGTCTGCAGACGTGCGCGCTCGCGGTTGGTGAGGGCGCGGGGCTCTTCCCAGTGGTAGATGTGCGTTCCGCCGCCACCGGATCCGGTGACGGTATATGCGGGCTTATTGGGGTCCAGTCGCTTATAAATCTGGCTGAGCTTAGCACCACGTACGTTGAGGCGTAGTTCCTCGGGCATATCGGTAGCGTTGAAAGCGTTCTCGCCGGGCTTGATGTAGGCGAGGCGCTGCTTCACCACCTCAGACTGACGGGTCGGTTCGTTGTTGGTTGCCCATTCGGGGATAGGCGGTTCAGTGATTGCCTGCTTAGCGGTACGCATCATTGGAGGTTCAGGAGTGGTGGGTGCCGGGACCTTGAATGCTACACCCTTCGCAGCAATATCATCGCGCAGACCCACGATAATGATTCGGTGTCGAGCCTGGGGGAGACCGTACTCCTCAAAGCGGTATTTATGAGCGACAACGGTGTACCCGGCACGCTGCATTTCACGCAGAATGTAGGGGAAAGCAAGACCCTCATTAGCGCCAGAGAGACCACCGACGTTTTCTGCCACGAACCATTCAGGTTTATGGCTCTTGAGCACGTTGATTCCGTATGTAAAAAGGGGGCCGTAGGTACCCTCTAGGCCCTTCTGCTTTCCTACGAGGCTGAAATCGTTGCAGGGAAAACCGAACGCAAAACCATCAATCGGAGGCAGAGCGTCGGTATCGAGCTCACGAACGTCACCTACGTACACGGTCTCTTCAGACGCGCCAGGGGTGTTTTCGCGGTAGGTATCTGCAGTCGTGGGATCGTAGTCATTAGCCCAGGCGTGCTCAATTTTGATACCCGGAACTTTATCTGCGGCGTTGTGTGCGCCCAGGGCAATGCCGCCGGGTCCACAGAAGAGCTCACCCATCTTGTAGGTTGTGGGTGAGGGTGATGTGTGCTTCTCAGCCATAAGGTTCTCCGCAAGTCATAGTGCTGTGTCAGGTGCCAGTTGAATACATAGATTTACCGTCTATGTATTCAGGTTTAAACTCTCTAAGAATAGCAGCCCGGGGGCTCTGCGCGCACCCTTGCCCAAAGCAGATTCTGTCGCATGGGGCACAACAATGTGGATCTAGTAGTTTTATAGTGCATCGTGATGACGAAAACCTGTGCTGACGTGTGAGAACGAGTGCTAAACTCACAGAGGAAGCTAAACAATGGCTCCTGCAATCACTCACATATCTATTTTTCAATGAGGAGAAAAATGGCCGAGGAAATTTCCAAGCCGGAACAGCAGATTTACGATACTGCTGCACGGGAACTCATCTCGTACGAAGACGCTTGCCGCCAGGTCATCGACGGTATGGTTGCCGCTGGTATTCCGGAAGACGCAATCGTTCCCGTCTACGAGAAGGCACTTCGTACCATTCAGGAACGTGAAGCCGCGAACGCCAAGGGCGAGTTCGATGAGGCTGCTACGGCCAAGGAAGACTACCATCACTGGTACGATGCTGCGAAGCCCGATACTGCCGGATGGAGCCACCTGCGTAGGAAGCTTACCGAGAAGATTGGTGAGGACGGTACGTCCACTATTCACCAGGAATCCGGTAAAGTGGTCGGTCTTCTTGCCGACCCCGCGACGAAGAATCTGACCCACAAGGGTCTGGTTGTTGGTTATGTGCAGTCCGGTAAGACCGCGAACTTCTCGGCGGTTATCACCAAGGCAGTTGACGAGGGCTACCGTTTCGTTATTGTCTTGGCAGGTATGTACAACAACCTGCGTCGTCAGACTCAGGAACGTTTGGACGGCGATGTTGTTGCCGCTCTCCAGAATGCTGGGAAGTCTGTTTTCCCTCTGACCAGTGTCAAGGGCGATATCTCTTCGGACGCCGGCCTTCTCCTCAACGCTCTGCGCACTAAAGATAGTGTTGTTTTTGCGGTGGTGAAGAAGAACTACAGCCGTCTGGGCAACCTGCTCAAGCAGCTGGAAGCCGCAAACCGTGAGGGTCTGCTGGATGATGCTCCCGTGCTCATCATTGATGATGAGTCGGATCAGGCGACCCCCAACACCGCGAAGGAAGATGAAGCGTACTCCGGTATTAACCGACTCCTCCGCCAGATTTGGGACCAGGTGCAGCAGGGCTCCTACGTTGCGTACACCGCGACTCCCTTCGCTAACGTTCTGATGGACCCGAATGATGATGAGCGCTACACCGAGTATCTAGAGTCGGTTAATCCCGAGGAATCCGAGGGGGAGACCATCGAACGTTACCCGGGTCTGTACCCCTCCGACTTCATCTACGCTTTGGAACGCCCGAATGGCTACATTGGTGCGTCCCGTATTTTTGGTACCCCGCTGTGGGCTACCGAGGACGAAGATGGCACGCTGAATGACGGTGTAGATGTTGATGCTGTCCGCGATATCGATACTGAGGAAGCCAAAATTCTGCGTCCTCCTACTCGTAAGGACGGCGGGGACTACATGCCTGAGATGGTTCCCAGCCTTGAAGATGCAGTGCTGTGGTTTATGATTGCCACGGCTCTTCGTCGTCGTCGCGCTCAGAAGAAGCAGCACAGCTCGATGCTGATTCACCTTTCGCACAGGGTTGACACTCACTTTGAAGCGGTGAAGGTGATTGAGGACTACATCTCAGCGCTGAAGGAAAACTATGGTAAGCCTGAGATCAACGATGCTATGCAGGGTCTGTACGAGCGCGAGGTTGCTCGTATGCAGGCTATCCGCCCCGAAGAGATTTACCCTGAATGGGATGAGCTGAAGCTTGCTGTGGGTCAGGTTGTCCGCGAGACCAAGTGCATCGTGGACAACGGTTCCTCGGAGGAGCGCCTGGAATACAACGCAGATTCACCGGCTACCTATGTCGTTATCGGCGGTAATACTCTCGCCCGTGGTCTGACCCTTGAGGGCTTGATTAGCTCGTACTATCTCAGGGCAAGCAAGACCTACGATGCTCTTCTGCAGATGGGCCGCTGGTTCGGTTTCCGTCCCGGCTATGATGACCTGATTCGTCTGTGGACGACCAGGGACCTTCAGGACTACTACCGTCACCTTGCCGGTGTGGAAGATGAGATTCGCGAAGAAATTCGTATCGTTGGTAGCACCCCCAAGACCGTTGGTGTGAAGATTCGTACTCACCCCAAGGCGCTGCAGGTTACCGCTGCTAATAAGATGCGTCATGCCAAGGCACTTACCGTTGATTACAGCGGTAAGCTTCACCAGCTGACTCGTTTCGAGGAGAAGAACGCCGAAATCCTGAACCACAATATTCAGGTATTCGAGTCCCTTGTTGGCTCTATCTCGAGTACTCATGAGGTAGTGCAGGATAAGAACAACGGTAGCTACCTCTTCACTGGCGTGCCCGTGGATGTCGTGCTGTCCTATTTCAAGGACTTCAAGGCCCACTCCTCACATTACGAAGCTGGCTCGGACAAGCTGGTTGAGTGGATTGAGAAGTACGCCGACCAGGACTGGAACGTTGTCGTCTACTCCGGTACCCAGAAGGATATGCCGCAGCAGAATTTTGCTGGTCTGGACATTCGCATGGCAACTCGTAGCGCGTATGACATTCCTGCTGATGACGGTATCGCGGACCTGGGTGCTCTTGCTGTGGGTGAGACTCCGATTCTGGACTTCAAGATCCTCGCTAACACGGGAAATCAGGAGTACAAAGATCTGCTTGAGGGCTTGAAGGAAAAGAAGAACACTGGGGAATCTGAAAAGAAGCATACGGGTCGAGCTGCACAGCTGAACCTTCGTTACATTGAAGGTAACGTGCCGCTTCTGGTCATTTACGTGGTCAACCCCCACTCGAAGGCTAAGCCGGGCGCTCGCCGTCGTGACCTTGACGCTGCTGCACCGGTCGTCTTGCACGCTGTGGTTCTTCCTCAGGTTGCAGGTTCCGACTACAGCAACTTCATCTCGGTTGTTCCTGAGCAGGTTGAGGATCTGGCTCTTGATGAGGAAGAGCTGGATGAGAACAGCTCGATTCTGGCTGCAGTTGACAGCGATGATGAAGGCGACTACAAGGAGTAACCTCAGGTAGCTTCTTGAATACCCAAAGGGGGGTATAGGTTTCGGGGTGGCATTTCACCGGATAATGCCGCCCCGAAGCTTCATGCTCCCATAACACACACCGTACGACTCAATAGCGCCCACATTTTCTACAGGGCAAGGAGATAACATCGTGAGCCTTAATTGGTTCCCCCTTCCTAAAAACACTGGTTCGATATCTGCTCGAGGCGCCTCGCGTACCCTGGGCCGTCCCAATCTGAGCCCGCTTGCTCTGGTGACCCGTGAGATGGCTCAGAACTCGTGGGATGCACGCCTCGAAGGGTACACACCGGAGTTTGGCTGCCTGGTTCGGCACGCCAATCAGGGTGTGCTGAATACCCTGAAGAACGAGGTATTTGCAGCTGGTTTTGAGATTCACAGCAAGTACACCGGTCTAGACCAGACTTTTAACCGTGGCGATGTCTACTTCTTGGAATTCTGGGACCGCGGGACCGTCGGTCTTGATGGCCCGGACCGTCCCGACGAAGCTGTTGAGGAAGGGGAGAGCCAGAACTTTGTTAACCTTACGATGAACCTTGGTAGCGATAACAAGGGACAAGGTAATGGTGGCTCATACGGCTTTGGTAAAACGGCTGCTTTCAATATGAGCGAGTCTCAATCTGTTATTTACTGGTCTGCCTTTAAGACCAAAACTGGCGAGATTGATTACCGACTTATTGCTGTCGCCCTCGGCAAAGAATATACGTACGATGGTCGAAACTATACGGGTCGCCATTGGTGGGGATATGAGGGACCAACAGTTAAGGACACGGGTAACATTCTCCCGTTGACGGGAGAACCTGCTCGTCGGTTGGGTGAGGCTATTTTCTCTCGTCACTTTAATGACGGAGAAACTGGCACTTCAATTCTTATCGTTGATGCAAAGCCTGCAGAGCTTATGGAAGTATCAGACGATGAGGGTAAGATTCCGGATGACCCGGGTCGAATTATTGACCGTTCCCACGAAAAGATTCAAAATATCGTGATGTACCATCTTTGGCCCAAATTGGATGTTGAAGATGGAAATAGGTCTATGGATATCAGGATTAACAATAAGCCTGTCTTGATTCAGGAACTTAAGAATAATCCTGAATATAAGGGAATTGAGCAACTGTGCTCGGCTCTTATCGATGTCCGAAAAATGGCTGAGCTTCAAAGGATGAATTTTGATGCTGACCCATTTGACGGTGTTTTCTACTACAAGAGCTTTGTTTTTAAGCGAGCAAGGGATTCCTACAATATTGGATATCTAAGGATTGCTCGAGGTGCGTACGATATTAACGCCGAAAAATCTATCTATCCGCAAAAAACTGTGTGTTTGATGCGTAATGAGGCTGAATTGGTTGTCCAGTACCGAAAGGTGAATGATCTGGATGACTCGAAGGCCACCTGGTACGGTGTGTTCAAGCCCGACCTTGAAACGGATGCCGCCTTCCGAGAGGCTGAGCCTCCCGCCCATGACGAATGGAATCCGAGCTCTCTTGAAAATGCTAAGCACAAGAACATTGTTGGTTATGCTGCTCGGAACATCACGAATAGCTTGAAGAGTCTTTTCGAATCGAAGGACACTAAGCGCGATAGCGGGTCCTTAGGTTCCTTGTCGAAGATTTCTCAGAAGCTTGCTCGGTTCAACCCGATTATGTCCTCCGGAGGCGGTGTCATTACTGAGCTGACGGATGAGGACGAAGGCAAGAATAAAAAGCGCCCTGGTGGCGTCGTTCGTCGCGCCTCGGTGTCAATTGAGTCGGCAGCAATGACTGGCGTTCACCCGCAGAACCCCGATTACGTGCAGTATTTCATTAGCTTCTCCTGTAGCAGCGCTTGGAAGGCTGGTCAACGCGTTGGCATCAAGGTCTCTATCGCAACCGGTGATGAGAGGACTCTAGAGTACACGGACTCTCACGACCTTGAGCCTTCGTGGAGCGAAGGCTGGGGCCCTGATACTAACGACACCCAAAAGGCGGGCCATGTTTATGTGCAGTGGGACGGCCCTGAAGATTCCGAGGATAACCAGGGGTCTGTGATCATCACGTTGCGTAAGGGTAAGACCTATATTTTTGAGGTGGAGGGCTAATAGCTATGGCAGGTAAGCGTGTAAAGGCATATCCTCATCTCACCCTTTTCCCGCACGAAGTGGAATGGGGCGAATGGGATATTCGTACTCAGAACGGCGAAATTGTTGACCCGGAGAAGTTGCCCTCCAGCTGGGATTACGATACTGATCTGGAGCTCTCCATCACCGTCAAAGTACGGCTTGAAGGAATCCGTCGAGTGCTGGGCAATGAGGAGTCTCTGCCTCGACTGATTTGTGAGGTCCAGTGTCGACCGACCCACTGGAGCGTCATTGAAGAGAGCCGAGATGTTCAGCTTGATTCGGAATCATTTGTCGCGGTTGTTAGCGCCAAGATTCCTGGACGTAAGGTTGCGGGAGAACTAAAGCTCCGAGCAGCTCTAGTGGCGGGTGCCCTAAATATCGATGGATATAACACCGATGAAACCGCCTATATTGCTGTGCAAGAGGACAGCCTGTCTTTGAGTGCTAAGGGTGCTGGTATGCCGTTCTCGCAGCTTGATTTTTCTCGAGTGCGAGAGTGGGATAAAAATGCTCCCTGGGTTGTAAGGTGCAATGCCAGTAATCCGGAAGCGTTGTATTCACGATGCGTGCGAGTATTTGTGAATACGAAACACCCGGTTTGTAAGGCTTTGGTGCGAGGGGATGAAAAGGATTATGAAATTCTAGAACCCGCTATTTCTCGAGATTTCTTGGCAACTCTTGTGCGAGAAATTTATGTTGCTCATTTGAACGAGAATTCTTTGTATACGTCGCAGAAAGAACTCACTGAAGGAAATTGCGAAGAGTTTCAAATCGTTACGCAGAGGATTATTAAAGAAAATTTCTCAATGACGATTCCGGAACTTATTGACGCGCTGAAAAGGGATTGGAATTCCGTGCAGAGCAAGATTGACGGTATTACCGGGTACATGCAGAAGGGATGGAAGTAGGTATGGTTCATCAGAGCGTAGAGCCTGCCCAGCAGGACACTAGCCCTGAGAATACTCAGGCGCCTGCAGAGCAGGAAGAACAGTATCTTTACTACCGCCTGGAAGAATTTCTAGCGGGTATAGAGTTGCAGGAATGGAAAAACTCTGGGGTTCCGCTACGCAATGTAGATTGCGGAGAAATCGACACGAATCTAGAAATCCTCAATATTGGCGGCAACGAGATTCCGATGCCGACTCTAAAGAGTCTCCGCAGAATTGTAGATAAAGAGCTCGAGAATCTTAAGGCTTTTGCTGATGATCGGGATAAGTGGAAGTACGAGTACTCCCACCGTATCGGTAAAGCTCTGCACAAGAACCTGCACATGATTCGTGGTGAAGCTGAATCTATTGAGGTGTGGCAGTTTATCGGTCTGAGGGTTCTTCCTGCGGCTGCTTTTGCACGTTTTGCCCCCTCGAAGGAAGTTCGACATATCGGTAACCTGCGCCGTCACGTGCTACGTCGAACCTGGCTGACCTACGACCTCCTGGGCGAGGTTATGGATGAGGGAGGCTACCTCACGGAAGATGACCTCAACCAGATTCTTGACCGAACCTCCATCTCGACGAACCGCGATTTGGCGTTGGCTCTCGCTCGAGCCCTAAACTCTGTGGGCGCCCCCAGCGATTACGGTTTGGAGAGGGGAGTCTCTGCCCGTGATATCAAACGTAAAATCGCGGAAGAGCTCACGGTGCGTATGGGCGTTGAGATGGTGCAACACAAGTCGTACGAGGATATGTGCGCACTCCTTGAGGACATCAAGAACGAGGTTATCGAGGCCTTCAAGCTTCAGGAAGGTATTGAGGAAGAACAGTATGAAGATACCTGGGATTCTGACCCTGAAACTGTAGAAGACTACGAGTCAGAAGATGTAGAAATCGAAGAGTCGGAAGACGTAGAGGTTGAAGAGTTGGAAGACTCTGAAGATCTGGATACTGAGACTGACGAGTACGACGAAAGCTACTACGAGGATTTCTCGGACGAGGAATCTGAAGAGGAGGAAGAGTCTGCAGATCTCGAGGTTGCTGAGGATATGGAATCCCCGGAACCTGAAGCTGAGGAATCTGATGCTGAGGAGTCTGAGGCTCAGGAACCTGGGGAACCTCAACCGTTCTTTGTGCCGGTTAACGAATTCCGCGAATCAAACCTCTTTAGCTCAACGCAGTACGGGTACTACGTTGACGAGGAACCCGAGGAACGTCCGTCACGTCTTCGAACTCCGCAGAGCAAGCTCAAGGCCAAGCTGGAACAAGCAAGCCACGAGGTAACCACAGACGAAGAAGCTCATGAGACGGCTTCTGAAGCTAAGACTCACAGGAGTAAGCTCACGCCTCCCAAATCTAAGATGGGACAGTTCTGGGACAACATGCCCTGGAAGCGCTAAAAAGTAAGAAGCCCCCTTGCCCCGGTTCAACTAAGAACCGGCACAAGGGGGCTTCGCTATATCTGGGGGTAGAAGCTTAGTGCTTCTTCTTCGGCTCGCACGCCACGCCGTCACCATCAGAATCAAGACCGGGGCGGTAACCCGGCTCGCCACGATGCAACGGCGCCGCACCAGCTGCACGTACCGCATCACAATTCTTGTAATAAACACTCGACTGCGCCGGAGCCTGCTGCACCGGCTGAGCGGGAGCCTGCTGTGCGGGAGCCTCAGCCGCTGGAGCCTGCGCGGGTGCCTGCTGGACGGGCGCATCCGTAGCCACCGGAGCAGGAGCTTCCTGAACCGGCGCCTGTTGAACAGGCTCAGCCTGTTGCGCGGGAGCCTCAGAAACCGGAGCCGCCGGTGCCTCCGCGGAAGGTGCCTTAGTAGCCGGTGCCTGCACGGGAGCCTCAGTAGTCGGAACCGGAGACGGGGTTACCGTCGGGGTAGGAGACTCCGAAGGAGTCGCAGACGCACTCGGAGAAGAACTAGGAGTAGCTGAAACCGAAGGGCTAGCAGAAACAGACGTCGACGATGACGCAGAAGGCCCAGGCTTCGGAGCGCGAACAGACGAAGAGCAACCAGTCAGCAGCAGAGCACCCGCAAGAACACCAGCGGTCGCGGTGTGAATTTTCAACACAATATTCCTTTATAAAGTGAGTGGACAAGTGTGTTCACCGTAGAACACACACTCAAGTGTAAATGAAAACAGTCCTATCCGCAGGTAATATTGAGCTCCCAAACATTCTGACAAGGGAAGATATAACGTGCGGGCATAGCAAAGCCCCCTCGTACTAGAAATAGTACGAGGGGGATCCGCTATACCTGGGGCTGCATTAGCCGGGGGCGCTGGGGGAGTAGCACCCCCGCCGGGACAGCTCTAGCCAGAACCGCTAGCTCT
This sequence comes from Rothia sp. HMSC069C04, assembly GCF_001812895.1. Classification (NCBI taxonomy): domain Bacteria; kingdom Bacillati; phylum Actinomycetota; class Actinomycetes; order Micrococcales; family Micrococcaceae; genus Rothia; species Rothia sp. HMSC069C04. Next base: position 65,184 of record NZ_KV810746.1, on the reverse strand, counting down.
AGCCGGGCTGAGGCTAGGAGCAGTTGCCGTTCACATCGCAGGACGGACCCGCCTCCGCATCATTGTTACCTGCTGCGTCACCAGCCGCGCCCGCCAGCGGGTTCAGGAACTCAACCTGATGAGTCTGCTCCCACACCTGACGCAGCGCCTGCACCAGCGCCTCCGCAGGCTGCGCACCATTCACCGCCCACTTCGACTCAATCAAGAAGAACGGCACACCATTAATGCCCAGCTGGTGCGCCAACTGCTCATCAGCGCGCACATCCACCGCGTAACGGTCGCTCTTCAACACCGCCTCAACCTCGGCGGTATCCAAACCAATCTCAGAGGCGATATCCAGAATCGACTCGTGATCCTGCACCGAACGGCCCTGCGTGAAGTACGCCTTCTTAAACGCCTCCTGCGCCGCCGATGCCAAACCCTGCTCCGCCGCATAATGAATCACACGGTGCGCATCAAACGTGTTACCGTAGCGTGCCTGCCGCCAATTGAAATCCAAACCCACCTCGCGGGCACGCTCCGCTATCGACTCCTGGCTCGCAATCGCCTGCTCCAACGGCATCTGATACTTGCCAGCAATCATCTCAGGCAGCGAACCGGCAGGATGCTCCGTAGCCGACGGGTCCAGCTCAAAACTATGCCACACCACCTCAACCTCGTCACGGTGCTCAAACTCGGCGAGCGCCTGCTCCAGGTTACGCTTGCCCACGTAGCAGAAGGGGCACACAATATCGGACCAAATATCAATACGCATGTTATCTATTCCTCTCATACTCGGATGCGGCACGTTGCCGCCTGTATGCTCACCTAACGCCCCGGTTGCCGTGTTTATTCCCGGCTATTCCCCAGAGTTTATTCCCGCCGGGTACGGCAAAGCCCCCTCGCGCCGGTTCGTACAGAATCTTCTGCACAGGAATATCCGTACAGGAACCGGGTCAAGGGGGCTTAGCACACGCGAAATACGCGACCCTATCGGCGGGCAGCCGCCGGTGCGGTCGTGGCAGTAGCCGCGGGAGCAGTCGTAGCCGCAGGTGCGGCGGTAGCACGAGCCGGCGGAGCCGTAGTGGTTGCCGCCGGAGCGGTTGTAGCCTGCTGGCTTGCCGCTGCCTCATCCTCATAGCGGGTAGTCGGCGCCTGAGTCGGAGCCTCAGTAGTCGGCTCCTGGGTAGGGGCCGGTGCCTCCGTAGTCGCCTCGGGGGAGGGGGTGTTCTCCTCCGGGGTGGGGGTCGGCGAAGGAGCCGCCGCCTTAATCTCTTCCTCGGATGCGTCACCGTAGTAGTCACGAACCGTCACCGCAGTCAGGCCGCGGTCATCGAGCAGGCCCTTCACCTTATCCAGAATCGGGATGATCGTCTCGTAGTTCAGGTGACCCAGCACAATCTGCTGCGGCAACATGTAGCGGATACAACGCATGTAAATCACACGGGAGCTGGTCTTCGCCTCGTCGCCGGTAGTGCCGTTCCACATGACCGGGCGGGTAAAACCAATCTCACCGGCAGCCTTCAGCACCGCATCGTTGTAGCGGCCGTACGGCGGGCGGAAGTACGGCTTCGACGAGACACCGAACATGCTCATAATCTCGTCTTCGTTACGCTGCAGCTCTTCCTTCACACCCTCAGCATCCAGGGTGGTCAGGTCAGCGTGGTTGTACGTGTGGTTCGCAACCTGAATCTGGCCGCTCTGAACCAGCGGACGCAGCAACGACACATGCTCCTTAAAACCGGTGTACGAAGCGTTAATGAAGAACGTCAGGCGAGTATTCGTACGCTTCGAGAACTCAGCGTAGCCGCGAATCGCCTCCGGGCTTGCGCCGTCATCAACAGTCCACGCAACATACTTGCCGTCACCAATGAGGGAGTTGCCGATGCCGGGCCATTCGCGCGGCTTATCAACCGGGTTGCCAGCAGCGGCAACCGTCGGCGAATTCGTGGGTGCGGGGCGAGTAGCAGTAGCAGAGGTCTCGCCGCCAGCCTGATACGGAGTGAAATTACCGCTGGTGCCGTCGTAGTCATTCGACTTCTTCGAGCAGGCAGCAATCAGCGGAAGCATAGCAGTGCCGAGCACAAAAAGTCGGCGGTTAGGCTGTGAGTGGGTCATACTCTCCAGGATAACGCCCCCACCTGCAAGGAACGAATCTGAACAGCGAATACACCCTAAATAATGTGCACATCACACCCCGCGCTCAGCACCACAGTATTAATAGGTATAAAAACTAGGTATAAGAACACAAAATCCTAAAGCCGCAAGCCGGTAACGCTCCGCTACACTAGTGGGATGGAGAATTTGGGCACTCACGAACTGCGCAACCTTGTGAACGATGCTGCCGACGAGGCTGTCAACATCGGCTACCGTGTTGCAGACCGGCTGCACAGGTGGCGCGAAAAGCGTGCCATCGCTGCCGGTCGCGAGCCTATCCTCGTGCCCACCGAAGGCTACGGCCGCGCCGCCTCCGACGGAACCCCCGGCTGGGTCCGCGTTATCGCCCGCGCCCTTTACAAGACGGTCAACCTCGAACGCCTCCTGCAGGTCGTCGACGGCACCCAAGACACCGCCAACCCCATGCGCGGCTGGCGCTCCTTCACCGCAACCGCAATGTCCGATGCGCCCGTCACCATCGTCATCGACGGCACCAAGCACGAGGCGTACACCGACCGCGGTGGCGTGCTCGACGTCAAACTCAGCATCGACCTGGACCCCGGCATGCACGAAGTCATCATGTACGTGCCCGGTTCCCGCGCCGTAGCAACCAGCGTCTATATCGTTCCCGAAAGCCAGAAGCTCGGCGTCATCATGGACGTCGACGACACCGTCATGGTCACCATGCTGCCGCGCCCCATGGTTGCCGCCTGGAACTCCTTCATCCTCGACGAGCACGCACGTATCCCCACCCCCGGCATGGCGGTCATGACCGACCGTATCCGCCGCAGCCACCCGAATGCGCCGTTCATGTACCTGTCCACCGGCGCCTGGAACATCACCCCGACCCTGCGCCGTTTCCTCAGCCGCAACGGCTACCCGCGCGGCACGTTCCTGCTCACCGACTGGGGCCCCACCCCGGACCGCTGGTTCCGCTCCGGAACCAACCACAAGGTCGAGTCCCTGCGCCGACTCGCCGAGGAATTCCCGCAGATGAAGTGGATCCTCGTCGGTGACGACGGGCAGCGCGACCCGTACATCTACAACGGCTTCGCGGTACGCTACCCGGACAACGTCGCGGCAATTGTCATCCGCAATCTGACGGTGGGGGAGACCATGCTCGCCTCCGGTCGCGTGTGGAGTGACTACCGTGCCGAACAGATGATGCGCTCGCCGCTGTGGATTGAAGCCACAGACGGCGTAACGCTGAGCAAGAAGCTGCGTGAGCTGGGCCTGATCGATTTCTAGCCGGTTACTGCTCGCCGGTTGCTAAAATCTGTGCCTATAGCCTGTAAACCCACCGCAAATACCGCGAAATGCCGGTATATGCGGTGGGTTTTGGTGTTTCAGCGGAATTAACCAACTTAAACCCACGACACACCGGCTGCTGAAAAAGAGTTAAAAATCTTTTCTACAGCCTTAATCACATAGCTTAAACCCGCTCGAAGGGGGTTAACCCCCGCCTTTAAGAAAGTCCGTTCTGCTTTAAAACCGCGCCGTTCCGCGCAAGAACGGGTGAGAGCGGAAATCTCTTTAAAATCAAGCCCGAATCTGCCGGGTTTTATGCCCCCAAACGCATACATGAGGTTAACTGAACCTCAACTCAGCGGGCGAATGAACCCTTAAAAATCCTGACCAACTTAAACCCCACCTGTGGATAACCCGGCACACCCCGCGAAAATACGGCGAACTAGCCCCGCGGCAGGGTGTGGATAAGCTGTAGACACCCCCTCTTAAGTGGGTTCAACTGTGGGTTTATCGAACGAAACACGACCCTCGCACCACATCATCTTGTGGTGCAGAAAAATCTCGACACTAGATGTAGTATTAATACTCGGTTCCACCACTACGGCACTTTTAGGCGCCCTGCCCCAGAGCAGGAAACCGCCACGCCCCACTAGGAGGGGGCAGTGGACGGCACAGCGCCCGCCGTAAATAACACGTGGTGAACCACCGACGAAACACGCCAGATTCATTCACGAGATAAGCCCGCCCGAGCGGGAGAAAGTAAGAGGCACTCCCATGGTAGTGACCGTGTACACCAAGCCCCAGTGCGTCCAGTGCAACATGACCTACCGCGCCCTCGACGCGAAGGGTATCAGCTACACCAAGGTTGATATCACCGAAGACGCTCAGGCCCTCGAAATGGTCAAGTCCCTCGGCTACATGCAGGCACCCGTCGTCATCGCAGGCGACGAGCACTGGTCCGGCTTCCAGCCCGACAAGATCAACGCTCTGGCAGCGTAACAACCCTGCCGAAACCCGTACAAACGGAAAATCGGCACGGAACCACACCGGCCCACGAGAATAAGGAGTACAGATTGAGTACCGCCCTCACGCCCAACCCCGTCGACGAGCACGCAGAAATCCGCAAGATTCTTATGGATGCACGCAATGCTTCCGAGGGTCGAGCGACCGAGGACGAACTGGACGATACAGCGCCACTCATCGTGTACTTCTCCTCCATCTCCGGTAACACCCACAAGTTCGTGGAGAAGATCCGTGCCCGCCGCCTCCGCCTGCCGCTGCGCACCGGCGAAGACACCCTCATTCTTGATGAGCCGTTCGTGCTCATCGTCCCCACCTACGGCAAGCCCGAAGGCGCCGGTAACGTTCCCCCGCAGGTGGTTAAATTCCTGAACGTGGAGCAGAATCGCCACCACATACTCGGTGTGATTGGCTCCGGCAACACCAACTTTGGTCCGCTCTTCGGTATCGCGGCAGACATTGTCGCCAAGAAGTGCGATGTGCCCGTGCTCTTCAAATTTGAGCTCATGGGCACCGATTCAGATGTAGAAAAAGTCAACGAAGGATTGGAAGCATTTTGGACGCAAAACTGCCCTCAGCACTAGAAACTCTCGGTGCGAGCCACAACGGCAAGAGCGTGCCCGAGAAGTTCAAGGGTATGAGCTACCACGAGCTGAACGCACTGCTGAACCTCTACGATGAGAACGGCCAGATTCAGTTCGATGCAGACCGTCAGGCGGCACGTCAGTACTTCCTGCAGCACGTCAACAACAACACCGTCTTCTTCCACGACCTGGAAGAGAAGATCGAGTACCTGATCGAGAACCAGTACTACGAGCCGGAACTCTTCGACAAGTACAACTTCCAGTTCATTAAGAACCTGTTCAAGCGCGCCTACGCCGTGAAGTTCCGCTTCCCGACCTTCCTGGGTGCCTTCAAGTTCTACACCTCCTACGCGCTCAAGACCTTCGACGGTCAGCGCTACCTGGAGCGTTTCGAAGACCGCGTCTGCATGGTCGCACTGCTGCTGGCAGAAGGCAACGAGAAGCTCGCCGAAGACATCGTCGACGAGATTATCTCCGGCCGTTTCCAGCCGGCAACCCCCACCTTCCTCAACGCAGGTAAGCGTCAGCGCGGCGAGCTCGTCTCCTGCTTCCTGCTGCGCATGGAAGACAACATGGAGTCCATCGGCCGCTCCATCAACTCTGCACTGCAGCTCTCTAAGCGCGGCGGCGGCGTGGCATTCGCCCTGACCAACCTGCGCGAGTCCGGTGCGCCCATTAAGAAGATTGAGAACCAGTCCTCGGGCGTTATCCCCGTCATGAAGCTGCTGGAAGACGCCTTCTCCTACGCAAACCAGCTCGGCGCACGTCAGGGTGCCGGTGCCGTGTACCTGCACGCACACCACCCCGACATCTACGCCTTCCTGGACACCAAGCGTGAGAACGCTGACGAGAAGATCCGCATCAAGACCCTCTCCCTGGGCGTTGTCATCCCCGACATCACCTTCGAGCTGGCGAAGAAGAACGAGGACATGTACCTCTTCTCCCCGTACGATGTGGAACGCATCTATGGCGTGCCCTTCTCCGACATCAACGTCTCCGAGAAGTACTACGAAATGGTCGACGATGCACGCATCACCAAGACCAAGATCAACGCGCGTGAGTTCTTCCAGACCATCGCAGAGATTCAGTTCGAGTCCGGCTACCCGTACGTGATGTTCGAAGACACCGTCAACCGCGCGAACCCCATCGCCGGTAAGGTCATCATGTCCAACCTGTGCTCCGAGATCCTGCAGGTTTCTGAACCGTCCACCTACCACGCTGACCTCGGCTACGAGACCGTCGGTAAGGACATCTCCTGCAACCTCGGCTCGCTGAACATTGCACTGACCATGGACGGCGACGATTTCGGCAAGACCGTGGAAACTGCGATTCGTTCGCTGACCTCCGTCTCCGACCAGTCTGACATCCGCTCCGTACCCTCCATCGAGCGCGGCAACGGCATGAGCCACGCCGTGGGTCTGGGCCAGATGAACCTGCACGGCTACCTGGCACGCGAGCACGTCTACTACGGTTCCGAAGAAGCACTGGACTTCACCAACATGTACTTCTACACCGTCGCCTACCACGCAATCCGCGCCTCCATGCAGATTGCTAAGGAACGCGGCCAGCGTTTCGAGGGCTTCGAGAACTCGAAGTACGCGTCCGGTGAGTTCTTCGCAAAGTACATTGAGAAGGAATGGGCACCGCAGACCGAGCGTACCCGCGAACTGTTCGCTAAGCACCACATCCCCACCCGTGAAGAGTGGATTCAGCTGGCTGCTGACGTGGCACAGTACGGTATGTACAACCAGAACCTGCAGGCTGTTCCGCCGACCGGCTCCATCTCCTACATCAACGGTTCGACCTCTTCGATTCACCCGATTGCTGCGAAGATTGAGATCCGCAAGGAAGGCAAGCTCGGCCGCGTCTACTACCCGGCGCCGTACATGACCAACGAGAACCTGGAGTACTACCAGGACTCCTACGAAATTGGTTACGAGAAGATCATCGACACCTACGCTGTGGCAACCCAGCACGTGGACCAGGGCCTGTCGCTGACCCTCTTCTTCCGCGATACCGCAACCACCCGCGATATCAACCGCGCCCAGATTTACGCATGGCGTAAGGGCATCAAGACCATCTACTACATCCGTCTGCGTCAGATGGCTCTTGAGGGTACCGAGGTTGAAGGCTGCGTATCCTGCATGCTCTAGCCCGAATGCTGTGACGCATTCAGCCTGAGCTGGCACACTATAACTAAAGACTGGAAGGGGCGGTTACGGTGAACACGCTCCCGCCTGCGCGACTGGCTGGGCGCGCGTGGGACCATAACCGCCCCTTAAGAATCGGAGAATTACTAATGAGTGAAAAGGTGAAGCTCGTCGACCACGTGGTCGAGGCTATCAACTGGAACCGTATTGAGGACGAGAAGGACCTTGAGGTTTGGGATCGTCTAACCGGTAACTTCTGGCTACCGGAGAAGGTGCCGCTGAGCAACGACGTGCCCTCCTGGAAGACCCTGACCGAGGAAGAGAAGCAGCTGACCATGCGCGTCTTCACCGGTCTGACCCTGCTGGACACCATCCAGGGTACTGTCGGTGCTGTGTCCCTGCTGCCGGACGCTGTGACCGCGCACGAAGAGGCCGTGTACACCAACATTGCGTTCATGGAGTCCGTGCACGCAAAGTCGTACTCCTCGATCTTCTCGACTCTCGCCTCCACCAAGGAGATTGACGAGGCGTTCCGCTGGGCTTCTGAGAATGAGCACCTGCAGAAGAAGGCGAAGATTGTTCTGTCCTACTACACCGGTGACGACCCGCTGAAGAAGAAGGTTGCCTCCACTCTGCTGGAGTCCTTCCTGTTCTACTCGGGCTTCTACCTGCCCATGTACTGGTCTTCGCACGCGAAGCTGACTAACACCGCTGACCTGATTCGTCTGATTATTCGTGACGAGGCAGTGCACGGCTACTACATTGGCTACAAGTTCCAGCGCGGCCTGGCAAAGGAGTCCGCGGAGCGTCAGGCAGAGCTGAAGGAGTACACCTTCAACCTGCTGTACGAACTGTACGAGAACGAGGTGGCGTACACCCACTCCCTGTATGACGGTGTGGGTTGGAGTGAGGACGTTAAGAAGTTCCTGCACTACAACGCTAACAAGGCTCTGATGAACCTGGGCTACGAGCCGATGTTCCCGGCGTCCGTGACTAACGTGTCCCCGGCGATCCTGTCGGCGCTGTCCCCGAACGCTGATGAGAATCACGACTTCTTCTCCGGTTCCGGCTCTTCCTACGTGATTGGTAAGGCCGTGAACACCGAGGACGAGGACTGGGACTTCTAAGCCCCTTCTCGTCTCGAGATATAAGGCTGAGATAACCGACCCCCGCGTGTCCACTGTGGATGCGCGGGGGTTCCGCCGTTTAACCGGGCTATTTAACGTGCCAGGATGCCCAGGCTTCCCCGGTATAACCTGGCGCGGAAGCGGCGGAGAAGCAGGGGAGTAGGAGCGGTCTTTCTGGTTCCGGTTGTCGGAATTTTTACCTTCACCCCGTAGCATAAAAAATTATTGATATATCGGGGTGCGGGGCGTACTCTGATACGACTAACTATCAACGCAGATTTGAAAGGAACATCATGCGTTCAGTTGTTATGGAAGCCCCCGGCAAGGTCGTCGTCAACGAAGTTGAGAAGCCGACCCTGCTCGAACCCACCGACGCCATCATCAAGCTCGCAGCATCCTGCATCTGCGGCTCCGACCTGTGGCCCTACCGCGGCGCAGACGCAAAGCCCGTCGACCACCGGGCAATGGGCCACGAATACATCGGCGAAGTCGTCGAAGTAGGCTCCGAGGTCACCACCGTAGCCCCCGGCGACTTCGTCGTAGGCTCCTTCTGCATCTCCTGCGGCGAATGCGAAACCTGCACCGCAGGCTACCCCTCCCGCTGCCTCAAGGCAATCGCGGCAGGCGACACTTACATCGGCATGCGCTCCAACGGCACCCAGGCAGAATACGCCCGCGTACCCTTCGCAGACGGCACCCTCGTCAAGACCCCCGCAGCCCCCACCGAAGAGCAGATCCCGCACCTGATGGCGGCATCCGACGTGCTCGGCACCGGCTGGTACGCAGCAGACGCAGCGCAGGCAGGCCCCGGCAAGACCATCGTCGTTGTTGGCGACGGTGCAGTCGGTCTGAGCGCAGTCATCGGCGCTAAGCAGCTCGGCGCAGAGAAGATCATCATCATGTCCCGCAACCCCGAACGTCAGGCTCTCGCTAAGGCATTCGGCGCAACCCACATCGTGGAAGAGCGCGGCGAAGAGGGCATCGCCAAGGTCATGGAGCTCACCGACGGCGTGGGCGCACACGGCGTTGCGGAGGCTGTCGGCACCCAGCAGTCCTTCGACCAGGCTCTCGGCTGCGTACGCCACGGCGGCTACATCGGCTTCGTGGGCGTGCCGCACGACAGCTCCATCGGCACCGATAAGCTCTTCGGCAAGCAGGTTCACCTGGAGGGTGGCCCCGCCCCCGTGCGTAAGTACCTGCCGACCCTCATCGACCTGATTTACAAGGGCGAAATTGAGCCCGGTAAGGTATTCGACCTGGTTCTGCCCATCGACGAGGCGGCTAAGGGTTACGAGGCAATGGACCAGCGTACCGCCACCAAGGTTCTGCTGACCATGCCGTAATAGCCGGTCGTATCGCCGTTCTTATGCCGGTTCCTGTACCGGTAGCCCGGCGTGTATGCGCTACTAATCCCCGCACCGATCCTGCCGCTCCACGTGAGTGTAGGGTGCCGGTTGCGGGGATTAGTGCATTAAAAATTGGGTTTATTTGCCACCTTTCGGCGAGGTGAGGGACAAATGAGTGAGCCAAGGCATAGAATAAAAGAGCATGATTCGTACAACTCGAAGGATGACAATGACGAAGAAGCCTTTCCCTTCCGACCTCGAAATCGCACTTGCCGCCGATCTTTGGCCTATTAACAAGATCGCAGCAGACAACGGCATCAGCGAAGATCGCCTTGAACCCTACGGCAAGTATGTCGCTAAGGTCCTCCTCGACGAAACCACCAACGCAGAGACCGCCCGCAAGCGCGGCTCCAAGTACATCGTGGTTACCGCAGTCACCCCCACCCCGCTCGGTGAAGGTAAGACCGCAACCTCCGTCTCCCTCGCACAGGGCTTCGCCCAGACCGGCCGCAAGGCAATCCTGGCTCTGCGTCAGCCCGCAATGGGCCCGACCTTCGGCATCAAGGGCGGCGCAGCAGGCGGCGGCTACTCCCAGATCGTTCCCATGGAGAAGCTGAACCTGCACCTGACCGGCGACTTCCACGCCGTCACCGCAGCGCACAACCTGCTTGCCGCCATGATCGACAACCACCTGCACCACGGCAACGAGCTGCGCATCGACCCGCGCGCAATCGAGTGGCGCCGCGTTATCGACATGAACGACCGCTCCCTGCGCAACATCGTCGTGGGCCTGGGCGAACGCATGGACGGCGTGGTCCGCGAGACCGGTTTCGACATCACCAGCGCCTCCGAAATCATGGTGATTCTCTCGCTGGCAACCTCCTTCAAGGACCTGCGCGAGCGCCTGGCAAAGATCGTGATCGGCCTGAACTACGACGGCGAGCCCGTCACCGCAGCCGACCTGAAGGCTGACGGCGCAATGTCCGTCATCCTGGCAGACGCAATCAACCCGAACCTGCTGCAGACCCTGGAGCACACCCCCGCGCTGATTCACGCGGGCCCCTTCGGTAACATCGCAACCGGTAACTCCTCCGTGGTCGCAGACTACGTTGGTCTGGAGTACTCCGACTACGTGATTACCGAGGCTGGCTTCGGTGCCGACATGGGTGCGGAGCGTTTCTTCAACGTCAAGTGCCGCGTTTCCGGCCTGAAGCCGGACGCAGCAGTGCTCGTCGTGACCGTGCGCTCCCTGAAGTCCCACTCCGGCCTGTACAAGATCGTTCCGGGCAAGCCCCTGCCCGAAGGCATGCTGCAGGAAAGCCCCTCCGACGTGGAGAAGGGTGCAGAGAACCTGAAGAAGCACATCGAGATTGTGCGCAACTTCGGTGTTCAGCCGGTCGTGGCAATCAACGCCTTCCCGACCGACTTCGAGTCCGAGCACGAGACCATCCGTCGTATCGCTGAGGAAGCTGGCGCTCGCGTCGCTATCCACCGCGGTGTGGCTGAGGGTGGTAAGGGCACCACCGACCTGGCGGACGTGGTTGCTGAGGCATGTGACGACGTTTCGGATCTGAAGTACACCTACGATCTTGAGGACTCCATCGAGACCAAGATTGAGAAGGTTGCGACCAAGGTCTACGGCGCGGACGGCATCTCCATCGCTCCCGCCGCCGCTAAGCAGCTGAAGCGTTTTGCTGAGCTGGGCTACTCGCACCTGCCCGTGGTTATCGCGAAGACCCACCTGTCCATCTCTTCGGATGCAACTCTGAAGGGCGCACCGACCGGCTGGACCCTGCCCGTGCGCGAGGTTCGCCTGGCTGCAGGTGCTGGCTACGTCTACGCTATCTGCGGCACCATGCGCACCATGCCGGGTCTGAGCAAGAGCCCCGCAGCTGAGCGCATCGGCTTCGACGAGAACGGCGTGATGGTCGGCCTGTCCTAAAGCGGCTGTTCCAGCTGATTTATAGCTAGTGGAGGCGGCGCTCCTTCCCCACAGCGGGGGAGGGGCGCCGCCTTTGCTGTGCCCTATGGTGCTCTCTGTAGTGATTATAAGGGGAAGTAGAGTACCTGAAAACGGGGGAGTGAAGGATTCTGAAACCCCTGGTGGAGGGGTCTTTCAACCTTTCATTGAGGCTTCTAGAGCGCCTGTTTTGAGGGTGAAATTGGTACGTGCTGGTTAATAATTGGGCTCTATTTGTGCTTAAAGGTCAGGTTTTATTAAACAATCTATAGAGGTTGATTTTTTAGTGACACACTGTCTTGCATTTTGTGAAAATACGGCATTGACTAGGTATTTTGCTTTTTGAAAGGGGTTTTAATGGGTGCACTCAGTGAACCTGAATGTGGGGCTGATGTTATTGTTTTGTAATAAAACCTCTACTTTAGGGGGTACCTACAGGGGTAAAACAGACCAATTGATTTTGCCCCCGTGCGAATAATTGTGCAGATTTTGAACGGTGAGCGGTACATTTTTTCCTACTCATGAAGTTGCAAGTACTTGAAGATACTTTCACCTTAACCCTCTACTTCCGCGGAATACCGGGCTAAAACTGGGTATTGAACCTTTGGGATTGCCGAGTGTGAAGCTTAAGTTAAAGGTGCACCGAAGTGCCAAAAGAGGGAAAATCTAAAATTATTTTGGGTGAAATAAGTCACACTAAAACTCGAAAAAAATGAAATTGGTACGTATGGATACCCTAAAAAACACCTGTTTTTATTACAGAATGATTACATTGAGGTGCGGGTCACTAAATCCCGCTCTCCGTACCAAATTGAGCGGTAAAACAGCCCCCAAAAAGTTCGCTACTATTGAGTCATCAAGTAATCGTGAGATTTCCAAAGTCCTCGGGTTGCTTGTGTTTGAGTGAGTGATAGATACCCCTGGGTGTCATGAGAAGCGACTGTGTATCGATGCGCAGTCGCTTCTCTGTTTAACTTTTGAATTTCGCTGTTTGAATTTCACTGGACCCTCAGCCGGGCGGAATCCAGTCGGAACCTAATCCGCGCTGAACCCAATCTGTACTGAGCGTGCTCCAGAATCTGTTCCCTGTGCATCCCGCACATGCATCCCGCACACATGCAACCCGTACATGTATCCCGCGCGTTCAACGCCGAATGCGCTGATAGGGGAGCGAACCGCATAGGCGCATGCTGTGCGGTCACAACCCCTACACTGGAACTATGACTACTTACCCCGAACCCACCCTCATCTTTGAGAACCCCGAACTGACCGTCCGTGCGTTCAGCGTCTCCGAGATGGACAACAGCGTCTACCTCATCACCATGCGCGCCACCGGCGAGCAGGTGCTCATCGACCCTGCAGACGACGCAGAAGAACTCTACGCTTTCACTCTCGACGCGCTCCTGAATGACTGCCCGCAGCTTGAACTGGCAGACGGCGAAGAACGCCGCGTGCGCGTCATGGAGAAGGAAGAGGACTTCAACTCCATCAGGCCCCGCGCAATCGGTCTGACCGGCATCCTGGTCACCCACGGCCACTGGGACCACATCCGCGCTATTAAGGAGCTCGACCACCTCACCGGTGCCGTGACCTCCGCGGGTGCAGCTGATGCCGCCGCTATTAAGGAGCAGGAAGACTACACCGTCGAAGAAGAGCTGACCGGCGGTGAAAGCTTCGACTTCTACCTCTCTGATACCGTCATCCGCGCCCTGCACGTGCCCGGTCACACCCCCGGATCCATCGTCTACACCCTCGAAACCACCTGGGAAGACGGCACTCCCGCAACCCTGCTGTTCACCGGCGACGCCCTCTTCCCCGGCGGCGTGGGCAAGACCGACTCCCCGCAGCAGTTCGGTGAGCTCTTCTCCAACGTGCTCGAAAAACTCTTCGGAGGCTTCGAAGACGACGCCATCGTACTGCCCGGCCACGGCCGCTCTACCACCCTCGGCGACGAGCGCCCCCACCTGGAAGAGTGGGGAACCCGCGGCTGGTAGGCCGCACTTGATGAATTGCGCCTCCTAGTCCACCTCATATAAGTACTGCACCCTCATGCCTTCACCCGCCGCATAATCCCGCTGGTGAAAGGCGTGAGGGTGTAGAATTTAAGTTCGAAGATAAGACGAAAGGATTTTCGATGACACCCCGCCCGGCACACGGTAGCACCGCACTCAAAGCGAACGATCTGACCAGCATCCGGGTTCAGGGTGCCCGCGAAAACAACCTCAAGAACGTAGACCTCACCATTCCGCGTGATGCGATGGTCGTCTTCACCGGCCTCTCCGGTTCCGGTAAGTCCTCCCTCGCCTTCGATACCATCTTTGCGGAAGGTCAGCGCCGCTACGTCGAGTCGCTGTCCTCCTATGCGCGTATGTTCCTGGGCCAGGTCGACAAGCCCGACGTAGACTTCATCGAAGGCCTCTCGCCGGCGGTGTCCATCGACCAGAAGTCCACCTCCAAAAACCCGCGCTCGACCGTCGGTACTATCACCGAAATCTACGACTACATGCGTCTGCTCTGGGCGCGCATCGGCCACCCGCACTGCCCCGAATGCGGCGAAGAAATAACCCAGCAGACCCCGCAGCAGATTGTGGACATTCTGCAGGAGTACCCCGAACGCACTCGCCTGCAGATCCTCGCGCCCGTCGTCAGCGCACGTAAGGGCGAGTTCGTGGACCTCTTCAAGGACCTGCTCACCCAGGGCTACTCGCGTGCCCGCGTGGACGGCGAAACCGTGCAGCTCTCCGACCCGCCCAAGCTCGCCAAGCAGTACAAGCACACCATCGAGGTGGTCGTCGACCGCATCGTCATTAAGGACGGTATTCACCAGCGCCTCACCGACTCCATCGAAACCGCGCTCAAGCTCGCCGACGGCCGCGTGCTCATCGACTTCGTGGACCGCGAGCAGGACGACCCCGAACGCACCCGCTCTTTCAGCGAAAACCTCGCCTGCCCCAATAATCACCCGCTGCAGATCGACACCATCGAGCCGCGCGCCTTCTCCTTCAACTCGCCGTTCGGCGCGTGTAGCGCCTGCGACGGCATCGGCTCTCGCCTGGAAGTAGACACCGAACTGCTCGTACCCAATCCCGACCTGACCCTCGGCGAGGGCGCTATCGCTCCCTGGTCGCAGGGCAAAGCAACCACCGAATACTGGTTGCGCCTGCTCGCAGGCCTGGGGGAGGAGCTCGGCTTCGACCTGAACCCCCCCTTCAAGGACCTGCCCGCCAAGACCCGCGCCGCCATTCTGGACGGCAAGGACTACAAGGTTGAGGTGTCCTACCGCAACCGATTCGGCCGCGAACGCCGCTACACCTCCGGGTTCGAAGGCGTGAAGGCGTACATCAAGCGCAAGCACGAAGAAACCGAATCGGACTTCGCCCGCGACCGCTACGAACAGTACATGCGCCAGGTTGCCTGCCCCTCCTGCGGTGGCGCGCGCCTGAACCCGACCATCCTTGGCGTGAAGGTTGGCGGCCAGTCCATCGCAGACATCACCGACCTGTCCCTGGCTGACGCGCTCGCCTTCGTGCGCGGCCTGCAGCTCAGCGCCCGCGAAGCCAAGATTGGCGAGCAGGTCCTCAAAGAAATTGACGCGCGCCTGCAGTTCCTGCTGGATGTGGGCCTGGACTACCTGACCCTCTCACGCTCCGCCGGTACGCTCTCCGGCGGTGAGGCGCAGCGCATCCGCCTCGCAACCCAGATTGGTTCCGGCCTGGTCGGCGTGCTCTACGTGCTCGACGAGCCCTCCATCGGTCTGCATCAGCGTGATAACCGCCGCCTCATCGAAACCCTGACCAAGCTGCGCGATATGGGCAATACGCTTATCGTGGTTGAGCATGACGAAGACACCATGCGCGAAGCCGACTGGATCGTGGACGTAGGACCCGGCGCCGGCGAACACGGCGGCGAAATCGTGCACTCCGGCAGCTTTGAAGAGTTGCTGAAGAACACCAAGTCCATTACCGGCGACTACATGGCTGGCCGCCGCAGCATTGAGGTGCCCGCATCCCGCCGCCCCGTGGACAAGGAACGTCAGCTGACCGTGCGCGGCGCCCGCGAAAACAACCTCAAGAACGTGACTGTGTCCTTCCCGCTGGGCGTGTTCACCGCGGTGACCGGTGTTTCCGGCTCGGGTAAGTCCACCCTCGTCAACGACATTCTGTACACCTCCCTGGCGAACAAGCTCAACGGCGCTAAGCAGGTACCCGGCCGCCACAAGAGCATCGACGGGCTGGAACACCTGGACAAGGTCATTCACGTGGACCAGTCGCCCATCGGTCGCACCCCGCGTTCGAACCCCGCCACCTACACCGGCGTGTTCGACCACATCCGCAAGCTGTTCGCAGAGACCAGCGAAGCGAAAATGCGCGGCTACACCCCGGGTCGATTCTCCTTCAACGTCAAGGGCGGCCGCTGCGAGGACTGCTCCGGCGACGGCACCCTGAAAATTGAAATGAACTTCCTGCCGGACGTGTACGTACCCTGCGAAACCTGCCACGGCAAGCGCTACAACCGTGAAACCCTCGAAGTGCACTACAAAGGCAAGACCATTGCCGACGTACTCGAAATGCCCGTGGAGGAGGCCGCCGAGTTCTTCGCCGCCTTCACTCCGATTGCGCGCCACCTGAACACCCTCGTGGACGTGGGCCTGGGCTACATTCGCTTGGGCCAGCCCGCAACCACCCTCTCCGGTGGTGAAGCGCAGCGCGTGAAGCTCGCAACCGAACTGCAGAAGCGCTCCAACGGCCGCTCCATCTACGTGCTGGACGAGCCGACCACCGGCCTGCACTTTGAAGACATCCGCAAGCTACTCGCCGTGCTGCAATCGCTGGTTGACAAGGGCAATAGCGTCATCACCATCGAGCACAACCTGGACGTGGTCAAGTGCGCCGACTGGATTATCGACATGGGCCCCGAAGGCGGTAGCGGCGGCGGCACCGTCATCGCCGAGGGCACCCCGGAGCAGGTGGCTCAGGTGAAGGGCTCGCACACCGGCGCGTTCCTTGCTGAGATCCTGAGCTAGCCGAAATCCTGAACTAGTCAAAAATTTGCCCTAGAGGAAACCTACGTGACTGATACTCAAGGAACCGAATCTGCCCGGGGAGCTCAAGCAACCCGTGGCGCTGTGAACCGGGGAGTCGTGAATCGGGGTGCCGTGACCACCCTGGACCGGGCGCGGCACATCCTGCACACCCAGCTGGAGGCGGACTTCTGCCAGGCACCCGGCTCGATTAGCCGCGCCCTCGAAGAGCTACGCGACTACCCGGATGCCGAGAGCCTGCCGCTGCTCGCCACCGTGCAGCCTCCCTCCGAGAAGATGGGTGCCGCACGCCGCCGCAACGACGACATCTGGGAGTTGCGCGTCGCCAACTACGCGAGCGTTGGCATTCTCTGCGCCAAACATCCGCGTGTGCTGGAGAAGGCGATTGACTACATGCTCGGCGACCAGTCGAACTGGTTGGGCGACTACGCGCAGCTTCGCCAGCTCAACGAACTGCTCACCCCCTACACCCAGCAGGTCAGCGGCACGAGTATCTACTACACGCCCGGCCGCGCCCTGCTGAACTCGGTCGTACCGGAGGGCGTGCAGGCGCAGGAGGTCAAGTGTGCCGTGCCCGGTGTGGGTATGATGCGTCGCGTTGACCCCGCCGAGCTGAAGGCAGCGCTACTTGCCGAAATCACCGGCGAGCGCACTATTCGTAGGGAAGCAAATGCCTCCGCCGGTGCCCTTGAGGTTGACCCGGAGGACACCGAGACGCGCGTAACCCGCCTGCGCGTGGAGCTGCTGGACGCTGAGCAGATTGAGCGTTTCCGCGGGGATAAGCGCTACTCGAACGCGCTGGGCTTTAGCGTGACCCGCCCGGATGTGCTGGTGCTCGCCGCATACCCGGTGGAAGAGGATGCAGCTGATGTACCCGCGGCGGGGGAGAGCGACCCTGCGCTCGCAGACCCTATCGCCCTCGTGGGTGTGAGCGACGATTCGCCGATAATGCGCCAAATCGGTATCGATGTGCTGCCCGCCTGGCGCGGCGCCGGCATCGCCAGCGTGCTGGTGCGTGATGCCGCACGTCTGACCCTGGCGGAAGGGTACCTGCCGTTCTACGGTACGAGCCCCTCGCACATCCTCTCGCAGAGGGTCGCGATGAACGCCGGGCTGGTGCCGACCTGGTGGGAGTACGTCTCGACCAGCCTGAATGACCTGCCCATGGACTAGGTTTGCTTACAGACTAGATTTGCCCGCGCTAGGCATAACGGACATGCGCAAAAGCCCCCGAGATTCAGAGTCTCGGGGGCCTTTTGTCGCTGGTTTCGCGGGGCTCAGGCTTACGAGGGGGCCTGAGTTTCACGCGCCGTGAATTTCGCGTGCTAGTTTCGCGGGGCGGGGGTAGAACCTGACCGGTTACAGCTCCGCGCCGTTGCTGGCAATCACCTCGCGGTACCAGTGGAAGGACTTCTTACGGTAGCGCTCCAGGGTGCCGGAGCCATCGTCGTTGCGGTCCACGTAGATGAACCCGTAGCGCTTGGACATCTGCGCGGTCGAGGCGCTAATCATGTCGATGCAGCCCCATGTGGTGTAGCCGAGCACGTTCACGCCGTCCTCGATGGCTTCACGCACCGCGCGCAGGTGCTGGCGCAGGTAGTCGATGCGGTAGTCATCCTCCACGGTGAGCTCACCGTTCACCTCAACCAGTTCGTCGCGGGCGCCCAGGCCGTTCTCCACGATGAATAGCGGCTTCTGCCAGCGGTCCCAATACTGGTTGAGGACCACGCGCAGGCCGGTCGGGTCGATCTGCCAGCCCCATTCGCTGGAGGGCAGGGTCGGGTTCGCCACGCCACCGAGGATGTTGCCCTCGCCGCGCTCGCCTCGTGCCGGGTCGCCGGTCGCGCAGGTGGACATGTAGTAGCTGAACGACACGAAATCCACAGTGTTCTTCAGGTCCTCGCGGTCCTGCTCGGTGATGTTCAGCTCCACGCCCTTCTCACGCAGGGCACGCAGGAAGTAGCCGGGGTATGCGCCGCGCACGTGCACGTCACCGAATGCGAAGTTCGCCTGTTCCGTCTGCATGGCGGCGAGTACGTCGGCGGGGTCGGGGGTGAGCGGGTAGGTGGGCATGGCAAGAATCATGCAGCCGACCTGCGCGCCGGGTGCCAGTTCGCGTGCCGCAGCGGTGGCGCGTGCGGAGGCGACCAGCTCGTGGTGCATCGCCTGGTACAGGTCTGCATCGCTGAGCTGATCCGCCGGGGTGTTAATGCCGCCGGACATGAACGGCAGATGCAGCATCGAGTTGATTTCGTTGAAGGTCAGCCAGTACTTCACGCGCTCGCCGTAGCGGGCGAACACGGTGCGGGCGTAGCGTTCGTAGAAGCCGATGAGTTCGCGGCTGGTCCAGCCGTTGTACTGTTCGACCAGGTGCAGCGGGGTTTCGTAGTGGCTGAGGGTGATGAGCGGCTCCATGCCGTGCTTTTCGAGCTCGTCAAGCACGCGGTCGTAGAAAGCGAGGCCCGCCTCGTTCGGGGTTTCTTCGTCGCCGCGGGGGAAGATACGCGACCAGGCGATGGAGAAGCGGAAGACCTTGAAACCCATCTCCGCGAGCAGGGCGATGTCTTCGCGGTAGCGGTGGTAGAAGTCGATGCCTTCCAGCTTGAGGTTGTCCTCGGTGGGTTCCGCGGTGCGCGGGTGCAGGCCGCCGGCGGGCAGCACATCCTGCAGGCTGGGGCCCTTGCCGTCTTCGTTCCAAGCACCCTCGAACTGGTTGGCGGCGGTGGCGCCTCCGAAGAGGAACCCGTCAGGGAACGCGCCGAGCGGCTGCGGCTCGGTCAGCGCCGGGTTGGAGTTGGGCAAAGAGGTAGTCTGGGCGGTGATGTGCTGGTCCTGATGCACGGCATCCTCCAAGGTGCTTTAGGTCTTTCTTCTACCCTAGCGGAGGGGGTGGGGGATTGCTAGGTTATGCGCTGTTTTGGGACGTTAGCGGGCGCGCAAAAGCCCGGTGTTCTCACACGAAAATTCACGTGAGAACACCGGGCTTTCTACAGCGCTTTTACGCTGAGCTAGGCCGCCGCGGGGCCTGCGCTATTAGTTGGCGAAGCCGAGCGCGAACAGCCACGCGGTACCGACTACGCCCCAGACGACGAGGTTCACGATAGCCGCCATGAAGCCGATCTTGAACCATTCGCCCACACTGAAGTAGCCGGAACCGTAGTACACGCCCGCAGGGCCGGAGGCGTAGTGGGTGATGCCGCCAATCAGGTTGCCCATGAAGCCGAGGAACAGCGCCGCGAACATCGGCGGAACACCGGCAGCTACCGCCGCACCGAGGAATACTGCGTACAGTGCAACAATCTGGGCGGTGTTCGAAGCGAACATGTAGTGGATGAAGAAGTACGCCAGAACCAGAATCGCGAACGCCATGGGCCATGCCATGCCGCTGACGCTGTGCGCCGCCTGCTGACCGATCCAGTCGACGACCTTGAGCTTCTTCAGGTGGTCTGCCATGCCGACGAGCACGGCGAAGAAGATGAGGGTGGACCATGCGCTGGAGTTCTTCGCCATGTCCTTCCATGTCAGGACCTTAGTCACCAGCAGAATTGCGATGCCGAAGAATGCGGCGCTGGTGGCGTCAATACCCAGGGCGGTGCCGGTAATCCACAGGACCAGCAGCAGCACGAAAGTGCCGAGCATAATCCATTCCTTGGAGCTCATGGGGCCCATTTCGTGCAGTTCCTGGCGGGCGTGCTCGGGTGCGTCCGGGGTCTTCTTGATGGTCGGCGGGTAAATCTTCGACATGATCCACGGCATGACAATCAGCGCGGCAAGACCGGGAACGATGGCGGCCAGGGCCCAGGTACCCCAGTCGAGGTTGATGTTGTGGTCGTGCGCGAACTTCTGCGCCAGCGGGTTGCCCGCCATTGCGGTCAGGAACATGGCGGAGGTGATGGTGTTGACCTGCGCCTCAGTCATGAGCAGGTAGGAGCCGAGCTTACGACGCGATTCGGGAGTTTCGTTGGTTGAGCCGTTGACCTCGGAGAGGGAACGGATAATCGGGTAAATCACGCCACCGGCACGCGCAGTGTTGGAGGGGGTGGCGGGGGCGAGAACCAGGTCGGTGATTGCCATACCGTAGGACAGGCCGAGGGAGGACTTGCCGAGTGCACGCACGAACAGCAGTGCGATGCGCTTGCCCAGGCCGGTGATGAGGAAGCCGTCGGCGATGAAGAAGGCGGCCACGATAATCCAGATGGAGGAGTTGCCGAAGCCGGTCAGTGCCTCGTTCTTTGCCGCCATGGTGCCGGTAATCAT
Source organism: Rothia sp. HMSC069C04 (assembly GCF_001812895.1). NCBI lineage: Bacteria > Bacillati > Actinomycetota > Actinomycetes > Micrococcales > Micrococcaceae > Rothia > Rothia sp. HMSC069C04. Next base: position 44,315 of record NZ_KV810746.1, on the reverse strand, counting down.
TGCGGCGCCCAGGCCGACGAGCGCCACGGACGGGGTGGGCAGCGGCTGCAGGATCAGGCCGAGGATGGTGCCGACGAAGATGGCGAGCATGTGCATGCCGCGCGGGTCGACGCCTTCGGGGGCGGGAACAAACCAGATGGCGAGGGTCGCTACGAGGATGATGGCAACGTGCAGAATCAGCTTGTTTCGCTGTTTGCGGGCTGCGCTCACCTCCTGGCCGTTCACCTCCGGATTGGATGCGGCAGCGGCTGCTGCTGTGTTGGTGGACTGTGTCATGTCCGTACTCCTTATGAAACGTACAGTTTGGTCCGTGGTGGGTGGTTCCGCCACGGTGCGCGTTTCTTCTGCGTTGTCATGCTGTGTTGTGTACTTATGGCAACGTGTGGGATGCCACGTAGTCTTTTAATCGTAATGGTTTGGATTCACGGAGTGAAGAAAATCGGCATAAAAAATGTGAATATGGCGGGATGTATTGGCGGCTGGGATTCCGCGGGGTATCGGCGATGATTTTGCACAGATTCAAGGGGGAATCGGTGTGAGGCGTAGCGGGCGAGTGCCGCCTCCTGAACTACTTCCGGGCTGCCTCTGGGGCGCCTACAGGTCGCTCCTGAGACGCCCCGCCGACCACGCACCGTAAGTGGCGGGCGTAACCGTAAAATAGGAACGTGCAGATTATTCGAGAGACCGGCCCCGAATCCGGCGATATCCTCATTCACCACGAGCAGACGGTGCAGATGCTCCGCGAGGTGGCAACCGGCAAGCGCGAAGCCACCTTGCGCATGTATCAGCCGAACCCGACGGTCGCGTTTGGCCGCCGTGACGAACTAAACCCCGGCTTCGCGGCCGCCTCCGCGGCGTGCGCCGAGCACGGCTTTGAGGTGCTGGTGCGCAAGGTCGGCGGGCACGCCGCCGCCTACCATCAGGGGTGCCTGGTCGTGGACCATTTTCAGCCCGCCTCCGACGCCCGCAGCGGCAACACCCTACGCTACGAACTGTTCGGTTCCATGTACGCGCAGGCGCTACGCGAGGTCGGCGTGGATGCGCGCATGGGCGAGATCCCGGGGGAGTACTGCCCCGGCGAGTATTCGGTGCACGCGCAGCTTCCCGCCTCCGCAGGTGGTGGCCGCATTAAACTGGTCGGCACCGCCCAGCGTGTGGTGACCGGCGGCTGGTGGTTCAGTACCGGCATCGTGGTCTCTGATTCTGCGCCGCTGCGGGCGGTCACCGCGGATGTGTACCGTGCCCTCGGCATGGACCTGGACCCCGCCACGGTTGGCGCGGCGCAGGACGCGAACCCCGCCCTGCTCATGGAAGACCTGGAAGACGCCATCGTTGAGGTGTACGCCCAAAACGGTTTTCACTAGGTTGTTTTATTCCTAACTTTTATCCGTAACTTATTCGAGATATCCCCACCTGAAGCGAAGGAGCATCCATGCGTTGGGCACAGATTAAAGACTCGAAGGGCAGCCGCGCGGTCTGCTTATTCGAAGAGACCGTGTACGAGCTTCCGGCGAAGCTCAGCCCGCTACTGAATTTCTACAGCCGGTTCCGCCTGAACTTTGGCGACCCGAAGAACGCCGTGGCGATCCTGAAGGAGAACGGCGCAACCGTCATGGGTCACGGCGAGGAGCTGTGGAACTCCCTACCCTTTATTCGCCCGCTGGATAAGCCCGGCAAGATTGTGTGCGCCGGCCTGAACTACCGCGACCACGCCGCAGAAATGAACCTTGAGGTGCCCGAGCATCCGGCGCTGTTCGCGAAGTTCCCGAACGCGCTGATTGGCCCCGGCGAGCAGATCCGCATGCCCGCCGCCGACGGCACCGGCAGCACGAAAATCGACTGGGAGGTTGAGCTGTGCCTGGTCGTGGGCGCTCGCCTGCGTAATGCCACGGAGGAGCAGGCATTTGAGGCTCTGATGGGGTATACGGTCATGAATGATGTGTCGGTGCGTGACTGGCAGGGTCGTTCCTCGGAATGGTTCCAGGGTAAGAACTGGGATGCGATGACTCCGTTTGGTCCGGTGATTGTGAGCCCCGATGAGGTTGACCCGGTTGCCGGTCTGGAGCTGGTCTGTGAGGTGGACGGCGTGGTGCGTCAGCGCGGCACGACGGCGGATATGGTGTTTACCCCGGCGCAGCTGCTGTCCTATATTTCGCGGTTCATGACCCTGGAGCCGGGTGACCTGGTGGCGACGGGTACCCCGGCGGGGGTCGGATTGTCGCTGCATCCGCGTCAGTGGTTGAAGCCGGGGCAGACGGTGCGCACCCGCATCGAGGGTATTGGCGAACTGGTGAATGTCTGCTCGGAGGCGGGTGCGCTGTAGCTATTCGGTAGCTCTGTGAGTAATCGCTATTGAACCCACCTGAACCCACGGAGGCGGGTGCGGCACCTGCTATTGGGTGCACCGCAAGGCACCCACAAATGAATATATATGCACCCCGCATGTGTTTTTGAGGCGCATGCGGGGTGTTTCTATGCTTTCTAAAGCTCCCGGTGGGCGGCTTGGAATTCTTGGAATGTACAGTGAAGGGCGTCCTGCGCGGGGGAGTGTGGTGCATGCATGGTTACACACTGTTAAACACACGCAAACTTTAAACTTTGACCTAAATTTTAGGGTTTTGGGTGGGTTTTGTGGGTCTATAGGGGTGAAACAAGGGGGTGCTCCCCGGTGGTGATTGCGACTCGAAAATGGTTGATGGGGCTCACAAAAGCCCTGTTTCAGTGACTGAGACCATATCTACCTTTGGTGCGGAATTCCAAATTGTGGTCACGTGTGAGAAATTCAACAGGAAGTTTTGGCGCGTCTTTCAGGGAAATTCAAGGTTTAAGGTTTAGTTCCCTGTACGCATTTTTCGTTTTCTTCACGTCACCCTCGCTTGACTAGGAGTAAACCCTAAACACTGCGGTGCAAATTCTGCGTCTTCAAACACCAATAAATGCATGAAGGTGCAAGGAGATGTGACTCTAAACCTGAACCTTTATCAAAAAATCGGTGCCCAAAATCACAAACTCGTTTTGCGTTCACCCCAAAGACTATGTAGGGTATGGGGATTATCTGAGAGTTTCCTGAGAATTCCTGCCAGAAGATCAGGACCCACCCGGGCACACCCTCAGATGCATATTTCACTCACGTCCGTGTTTGTTCATACAAACGCACTCACTCAAATAAGCCGACACGAACGAAAGAAAAACATGACCGCAACTGCATCCAAAAACCCGGCACAGCGCCCGGCAAACCGCCGCCGTGCCACCATCGCTGCCTCCGCAGCACTGGCAACCGTCATCACCGGCGCGAACCTCCCCGCGACCTTCGGTGCAACCGCCTCCACCCGCAACGTATCCGGTACCACCTGCGTCGACGCAGGCTACCGCACCGTGCCGACCCTCGCGAACATCACCAACGTCGCGCCCGGTCCGACCTGCTACTGGAACCCCGACCAGCAGGCACAGAGCATCGCGACCCTCGCACCGGTTAACTCCTCCCTCACCAAGGAGCAGCTGACCACCACCGAGAACACCTCGCCCCTGAGCGGCAAGCTCGCCAGCGACTCCTTCGCAGCCCAGAAGCTCACCGGCACCGAAGCCGTCGCGCCCAACAGCAGCGAAATTAGCCGCACCTTCCTCGAATACAGTGCCGATGCGGGTAACCACCCCATCACCACCGCCATCAACGCGGGCACTGTGAAGAAGGACCGCACCCAGACCGTCGGTGGCCACGAGAACATCCCGACCCTCGCCGTGAACTCCGCGAACCCGCACCAGGAGTACGTCGAGGTCGTCTCCCGCGATGGCCGCGTCAACGCCAGCGCGGAGAACAAGCGCATCCTCACCGGCGGCGTCCCGATCCCGAACTGGCTTGCCGAGGACCACGGCCTCTCCGGCGACCAGTCCGTCGCCCTGTACGATGAGGCGACCGGCATCTGGCGCTCCTACTTCAAGTTCGTTAAGGATGCAGACGCACAGACCTACACCAGCACCGCCCGCGTGCAGGTGGGCGGCGGCAACGCGTCCACCCCCAAGAGCGCAAAGATTCAGTACGATAATGTCGGCCGCGGCAACGCAGGCCAGACCGTCACCATCAACGCACCCGTGAGCATCGACGCGAAGTCCGGCAACGCCCGCACCTCCTACCCGATTGCTCGCGGCGCGAAGTTCCGCCTGGCAAAGAACGTGCCCGGCGCGTCCATCAACGAGACCACCGGCGAGATTACCTACAAGATTCCCGCAGGCACCCGCGGTACCGTGGACATCCCCGTTGCGGTTGACTACCCGGCGACCTACCACGTGTCCTCCGGCGGCTACATGCTCGCTAAGCCGAACTTCGGCGGCGTGGGCGAAGACAACTACTGGCTGACCCTCAAGAACGGCACCTCCTCCGTGGTGGGTATGGCGAACGAGCTCACCCAGATTGGTGTGGACGAGCTCAAGGCCGGCAAGATCAACCACATGGTGTCCATCACCGCAGCTGACTATGCGGCGCTGACCGCCTCCTTCCCCGCGAAGGGCACCGACGGCAAGCTGGACATGAGCAAGTACCCGAACGCGCCCCGCGCTGGCCAGCGCGGCTTCCTGCCCGCAAGCTTTGACGTGGAAGAGCACCTAGCAAACACCGGCCACGCCGACGACCAGCTCACCCGCATGATCCTGACCGCCATGAAGGAATACGGCTTCATCCTCACGGACCACAACCTCTTCACCAACGCATTCAACCTGGAGGCGGCAAGCTCCTACGCACCCTACGCCCGCCAGGGTAAGAACGTGTACAAGGAAGACCCGCAGCTGGCGGCAATGTTCGCAAACTTCGTTCCCAGCGGCTTCACCGGCAACCAGTTCCCCTGGCAGCAGGTGCAGTGGATGCCCGTGAACTACACTGAATCCGCTGAGAACACTGCACGCCGTGAAGGTACCCAGGTTCTGCCGCAGAGCAACAACCAGGCAACCGACTCGAACGCTGACGCACACAAGATTGCACGCCCCGTGACCGTGCGCCGCTCCGCCGTGCGCACCCCCAAGGCCGTGCGCATCAGCGACGCCGAGACTCAGAACGCGGCAGTGAACCAGGCTTCGGACGCCGTGAAGTTCAAGTACCCCTCGGATTCCTACGGTAAGACCGGCACCGGCACCGGCGTGTTCTACCAGCCCGCCGAGCACCACGCCACCGTCTACTCCGGCGAGACCGCAGTCGCGCAGAGTGTTCACCAGTCGCACAAGGTTTCCCCGAACTACCGTTACGCCCGCGACTACAACTTCCAGGAAATCGAGCAGACTCCGAACTTCCGCCCCAGCCGCTGGGTCAACAAGGAGAAGGTCAACACTGCTGGCGGTCAGTTCTCCAGCGCGGAGACCGGCATTCGTTTTGCCTCCAACGGCAAGACCGGCACCTACTCGATCGACCTGAACACTCACGACGTCACCGGCACCACCTGGGACCTGCGCCGCGACAACGGCACGAACATCACCGTGAACCGCACCGGCAAGGCACCCGCACGCATGTCCGATGTGAAGGCGAAGAGGGGCTCCGCCGCGCAGCTGTACTCGATCCCGCTGAAGGTACACGTGGTCGACAAGAACAGCCCCATCGCACGTGAGGACTCCGTCTCCCTGTACTCGGGCACCACCCAGAACGTGGCAGTCCTGAACAACGACGAAGCATCCTTCGGCGCATACAGCCGCGGTGAGACCGTGAAGAAGCTGGAGCTGCTCAACCAGCGCGGCCAGGCCGTCAGCGCATACAGCGACGAATACGGCACCTACCGTGTGGTGACCCTGCCCGACGGCACCCAGGGCATCGCGGTATCCGCTAAGAATAAGCAGGGCTTCGCACCGCTGGTCCGCTACCGCGCAGTGACCGACAAGGGCGTAAAGTCCGCTGAAGGTTACCTGCAGGTGGCAGTCGCTAACCGCTAAGGGCCCGCTAGGGTTGCATGCCCGCGAGCTGATGCGCAGTTAGGGGAGAGGGGCACGCTCAAGAAAGCACGCCGCACAGGCGTAACTTCCTTGACGTGCCCCCTTTCCTGTACATAAGGTGAAAATACTATGACTCAGAGCCAGCACACAGACCAGACCGAAACTAACACCACCCACACTGACCATGCCCACGAGCATGCATCGGACCATACCCACGAGGTGCCCGCTAACGCGCCTCTCTTCGAAGGCAACAGCCCCAAGGACTGGGAGGAACAGTTCGGCCCGTCCGTGGCGATTTTCTCTGCGCTCGCTAACCCGCTGCGCCTGGCGATTGCGCACCACCTGATGCACCGCCCGCACAGCGTGAGCGAACTGCACACCTGCCTGGGCATTTCTCAGCCGCTGGCCTCGCATCACCTGCGCATCCTGCGTGAGGCGCACGTGATTGACCGTGAGCAGCAGGGCCGCACCACCATTTACCGTCTGAAGGACGACCACATTAGCCACATTGTGGTTGACGTGTATGAGCATACGCGTGAGCATCATGCGGACTAGTCCGCCCTCAAGCTGAGCGTTGCCTGGGAGCCGTTGTAAGATGGTGTGTGTCCGTGCACCAGTACAGTGCGGAATAGTATGCGCACCCGCGGCGCCCCCAGTGGCACGCGCGCGCCTGAGTTAAGGAGACTTATGTCTGCCGCTGATTCTTCAGCAATTGTTATTAGCGTTTCTGGTGAGGAGCGCGAGGTTACCGCGAAGACTGCCGCTGAGCTGTTCGCTGACGACCCGAAGATTGTTGTGGCACGCGTGAACGGCGTGCTCGTTGATCTCTCCCACGAGCTGTCTGCTGGCGATTCTGTTGAGCCGGTTTTCATTCACGAGCCGGACGGCCTGAACGTTCTGCGCCACTCCGCTGCGCACGTGATGGCGCAGGCGGTGCAGGAGTACCGCAAGGACGCCAAGCTGGGCATCGGCCCGTACATTACTGACGGCTTCTACTTTGACTTTGATGTGGCTGAGCCGTTCACCCCGGAAGATCTGAAGAAGATCGAGAAGTCGATGATTAAGATCATCAAGTCCGGTCAGCTGTTCCGCCGCCGCGTGGTCACCCACGACGAGGCTGTCGCTGAGATGGCGAACGAGCCGTACAAGCTGGAGCTGCTCTCCCTGACCCAGGGCCCCGGTTCTGGTGCGGATGCTGCCGAGGGCGCATCCGTGGAGGTCGGCGAGGGTGAAATCACCATTTACGACAACGTGCACCCGAAGACCGGCGAGACCGTCTGGAAGGACCTCTGCCGCGGCCCGCACCTGCCGAACACCAAGCTGATTGCTAACGGTTACGCCCTGATGCGTGCCGGTGGCGCGTACTGGCGCGGTTCTGAGAAGAACCCCATGCTACAGCGTATTTACGGTACCGCTTGGCCGACTAAGGACGAGCTGGTGGCGTACAAGGAGCGCATCGCTGAGGCGGAGCGCCGTGACCACCGCCGCCTGGGCCGTGAGCTGGACCTGTTCTCCTTCCCGAAGAATATTGGCCCCGGCCTGCCGGTCATCCACCCCAAGGGTGGCGTGATTAAGCGCGAGATGGAAGACTACGTGCGTACCCGCCACATTCAGGAGGGTTTCCAGTACGTCAGCACCCCGCACATTTCGAAGGAAGACCTGTTCTACACTTCCGGTCACCTTCCGTACTATGCGGACGGCATGTTCCCCTCCATGGAGCTGGATAACGGTAACTACCGTCTGAAGGCTATGAACTGCCCGATGCACAACGAGATTTACCGTTCTCGTGGCCGTTCGTACCGTGAGCTGCCGCTGCGTTTCTTCGAGTTCGGCACCGTGTACCGTGACGAGAAGTCCGGCGTGCTGCAGGGCCTGACCCGCGTGCGCATGATTACTCAGGATGACTCCCACTCGTATGTGACGAAGGAACAGGCACCGGACGAGGTGCGTCACCTGCTGAAGTTCATGCTGAGCCTGCTTGAGGACTTCGGCATGACTGACTTCTACCTTGAGCTGTCGACTCGCGACACTGAGGGTGATAAGAAGGATAAGTTCATCGGTACTGATGAGCAGTGGGAGGCGGCTACCGCGGTTCTGGAGCAGGTTGCGAAGGAGACCGGCCTGGAGCTCGTCCCGGATCCGGGTGGTGCTGCGTTCTACGGCCCGAAGATTTCGGTTCAGGCGAAGGATGCTATTGGCCGTACCTGGCAGATGTCGACCGTACAGTACGACTTTAACCAGCCGAGCCGTTTCGGTCTGGAGTACCAGGCTGCGGACGGCACCGTGCAGGAGCCGGTCATGATTCACTCGGCGAAGTTCGGCTCGATTGAGCGCTTCTTGGGTGTGCTGACTGAGCACTATGCGGGTGCGTTCCCGGCGTGGCTCTCGCCGGTTCAGGTCATTGGTGTGCCGGTGGCTGAGGCGTTCAACGACTACATGACCGAGATCGCGGACAAGCTGCGTGCGCACGGTGTGCGTGTTGAGGTGGATTACGGTTCGGACCGTTTCACGAAGAAGATTCGTACTGCGTCTACTGAGAAGGTTCCGTTCATTCTGATTGCTGGCGGTGAGGATGCGGAGCACGGCGCTGTTTCGTTCCGTTTCCGCGGCAACAAGCAGGAGAATGGCGTGCCTGTGGATGAGGCTGTGGCACGTATTGTGGAGCATATCCGCAACCGCGTGAACGAAGACCCCAAGCCCAGCACTGAGGCTGCTGAGTAGTAAGGGTTTAGGCTTCTAACCTAGCTATATAGAAAACCACCCCCTTTGCGGCGACAAGTTGCGGAGGGGGTGGTTTTTGTATGCCTTGAGGAGGCGAAGGCGGGGGAGGGTCGGTTGGGCGCAGAATGCTGTGTCGCGGGCTAGTTTTTAGCTCCAGAGTGCTAGCGTGGTAATGAGGCGAACGTCCATAGTCATTCAGAAAATGGGTAGCTGGATGACTCTGAAAATGATGTATCGCCGTTGATTATCGAGGGAGCACGAGCGTATGAAGTCGAATAGGTATGTTCCTGTTGGGATGCTGTTCTTGATCCTGGCAATTATCTTGAACGTAGTGTCAAGTGTCAGCGACCTAGTGCTTGGAATCCTTTATGGCATCTCAATAGCAGTATTGATTATTGGACTATTTAATAATCGAAAATAGGTGCTGTAACAGACAAAATCTGACCCGGTGGACTATCACAAAAGATAGCCCGCCGGGTTTTTCGGGAAGTAAAGTTTGTTCACGAGGAAGTAACGGGCTTTGCTGTTGAAGTGCATTTGAAAGGGTGGAGGTATGGCAAGTGTTGAGGCGATGAAGGAGCGGGCTCGCATCGCGGGGCGTTTCAACCTGTCTGCTCGCCGCAACCCGGAACACCAGGCACTCGTAGCGCTCGCTGCACAGAAGGCGGGAGGGGAGTGCCACGTTATCCCCGTTGCTCCCGGCGAAGATGAGGCTGATGTGCTCCGCCGCGCGCACAAGGTTGCGAGCGGTAAGCCGGTCATTATCGTGACCGAGGCTGACGGGGAGCTTTGCGCCCGCCTTTTCAATGGTGAGAGTAACTAGGCTGAATAATCTTTAAAGAGGGACCCGGCGGACTATCACATAAGATAGCCCGCCGGGTCCCTCTTTATACGCATTGCTATGTGCTCAGCCTTTAGCGGTGGTGCGCTCCAGCAGCTGCAGCACGTTCTGGCAGGTGTGGCGGTGCGGGCTGACTGCAGTTGACCGTGGCCAGCTAAGCTGGCGAACTGGCACCGATCCTATATAGCCCCCCTGCGGTGACAGGCTATGGAGGGGGTGGTTTCTATGTGTGCTTTGAGGATGCGTGGGTGGGGGGAGTGCGGTGGTGTGCAGAAAGTTGTGTTGTGGGGAGTTTTTCCTAGTCTGGGCGGGTGTCTTCGTGCTAATGTGAATGATGGTACTTACGTTCGTTGCCGTTCGGAGGTGCCGGTAATTGTTCGATTCAGATAAGGATGTCTGCACAATGAGTATCTTAAAAGTATTTGTTGTAGTAGGCTGAAAAATCCTAATTAGTCCATGGAGGTCTTGAATGTCTAACCTAGAAGAAGAAATTACTAAAGCGCGGCGCAAGATTCATACTGACAGTTACCCGATGAGTATCGGTGAGTTGGTGAATCTATATGAGGATGGAGAGCTTGTTATATCTCCTAATTATCAGCGCATTTTTCGCTGGAGGCTATACCAGAAGAGTCAATTTATTGAGAGTATTTTCATCGGTATTCCTATCCCGTCAATTTTTGTTGCAACAGACTCAGAGGGACGCTGGGAGGTTGTTGACGGACTTCAGCGAATAAGTACACTGCTAGAATTTATGGGTGTATTAAGAGATGCAGAATCAGTAGATAACTCTGAAAGTTTTCACAAAGCGTCTGTCTTGGGAAAAACCGAATATCTTCCCTCTTTGGAAGGTGTTGCCTGGTCAAATGATATTAAGACTAAAGGAACTCCAACCAGTTATTTGACACCTGCTCAGCAGAGGCGCATTAAACGCGCAAAGCTTGATCTTAAGATTGTTGGACAGGAATCGGATGTCGAGACCAAATATGACCTGTTCATGCGCATCAATTCAAATGGCAGTAATTTGTCCAATCAGGAGATTCGAGGTGCTGCGCTTGCTGGAATATCTTCTGATTTTATTAAGTGGCTTTCGCGGAGAGCAAAAGATGATAATTTTGTAAATCTTTTGAATCTAACAGATACGCTGATTGGCCAAAAATATGATGAAGAACTCGTACTACGCTTCCTTATGCTATCCCAAATGTCAGATTCGGAAATTTTAAATACATCTGATTTCACTAAGGCGCTAGATAGTTTTTCGCGTGAATTTGCTATGGATTTTGAGTCTAAAAAAGAGCGTTATGAGATGGTTTTCAAGGAAGCTTTTGAAAAACTCTCTGCATTTCCTGATATTTTTCATCCTTGGGAATATAAGAATTCCCGGTATAAGGGAAGGTTTACGCTCAGTGCCTTTGAAGTGTTTGCGGCAGGAATTGGATTCTGTATATTTAACGGTATTAACTATTGTGATAATTTTGAAGAGTTGTCAAAGGAATTTTGGAATAGTCCTGGTGCATCAAAAACTACTGGAATTTCAACGGAAACTCGAATTAGGCGCACTGTTCTTTTGGGTCGCGAAATGCTAAAAATTGCAGTAGATTAAGGAGTGATTCCATGGGAAAAAAAACTCCTGAAAATTTTTCAGATAAAGTAGATAAAGAAATGTCATGGCGAAAAATGGAACTATCTCAAATAACAGCTGATATAGATTATATGATGAGGGAAGATATTTCCATGCAACATTATCAAATTGAATATAGAATAAAGACTGCCTATGTGATGCTTTATTCCCATTGGGAAGGTTGCATAAAAGAACTCGCTAAAATGTATGTAGATTCTATTAATAATATGTATCTTAGTCCATATGCCGTTAGGGAATCGTTGCGCGCAAGGTTTCTAAAAGATTCATTGGATTCTTTGGTTTCATCGGCAAATAAGTGGGTCAACAATGGCAGTGGGGGAGCGAATTATGGTCAATTCCTGAAAGATTTTTCAGATTTCGATAGAATTTTTTACATTAGTCCCTCGGCGGTAAACACTGAATCAAATTTGAATCCCAAGGTTTTAATTAAAATACTAGAAAATATAGGACTTTATGAACTTATTGATGATAAATTTCTGGATAAAGATTTTTGTGCTATTAATAACAGATTGCTGGGAAGGAGAAATGCAATCGCGCATGGCAATAAAAAGATACATTTCGGCAATACAGTTGTATCTTCTAATGGTGAAGTGAATAAAGCGAATAAAGCGAATAAGGTGAATAAAGCGAATAAGGTGAATAAAGCGAATAAATCGGAGGCAGGGGAATCGTCTGAGGTAGCCGAGATATCCAGCTCTGCATGTATTGTTACAGAATACTTAGAAACACATAAAATGATTACAGGCAAGATGGATAAAATAGCTGATCTTTTCCGTGACGCCTGGGAAGAAGGGTGGTATTTAATGAATAGTAAATCATCATGAATACCAAGTAATTATAGGCGCATAAATTAGGATTCGGGGGGGGGAAACATCTCAGATGCTTTCCCCCCGAATCCTAATTTTGTGCAGGTATTATTGGGAAGCGTCGATTAGTGACTCCTCCCCTCTAATGGACTTACTGTAACGCCTGCCGCTATGCGTTCAGCCCTTTAGCGGGTGGTGCGTTCGAGCAGCTGCAGCACGTTCTGGTAGCTGTGGCCGGTTGCCTCGGTCATACCCTGCTCGCAGGTGCGGTTCGCCGAAATGTATGCGGCGAACTGCTTCTGCTCGCTCAGCTCAGAAGCCTCAGCCTCCGTAGCGCTCGCCGTCAGCTCCGGGTGCAGCATACCGCGGTCACCCGCGTAACCACAGCAACCCCAGTGCTTCGGCACGTACACATCGTCACTCATCGCGTTCGCAATCTTCTCAAACGCAGGCTGAGTGCCCAGGTGAGTCATGGAGCAGGTCGGGTGCAGAGCAATCGACGGCAGGGGAGCAGACACAGTCAGCTTGTCCAGCATGTTGTCCGCGGCGAACTGAACCGCGTCGTACATGCGCAGACGCGAGTAGTCCGGCTCGCCCGGCTTCAGGCCGTTCACGATCTTGTGCTCAAGTGCCTTAATAACCTTCTCGCGCATCACCTCAAGGCCCTCAGTACAGGACGAAGCGTCACACACGACCGGCAGGCGGCCACCGTCAGTAGCCTCCCACAGGGACTTCAGCACACGGTCACTCATAATCGAGTAGCCGTCAGTGAAGCCCTTCGACTTCCACGGGGTGGAGCAGCACATCTCACCAATATTGTCCGGGATGCGGTACTTCACGCCCGCACGCTCGCACAGGCGGATGAACGCCTGGGTTGCGTTGACCGGGTCGTGCTTGCCGTCGCCATCCACGCCGCCGAACATGGAGTTCACGCAGGCGGGGAAGAACACAATCTCAGCGGTTGCGTCCTTGTGCGGCTTACGTGCCGGGCCACCGACCGGCAGGTCCTTCTTGTAGGAAGGAACCATATCGTCACCCATGACCTTGCGGGCAATGTTGGTGGTACCGTGCACCACGGGGAACGGCAGCTTCTTAGCCACAGTCAGGGACTTACCGGCAACCTTATCCATGATGCCCCACTGCTGTGCGGCGACCTTCCAGCCGGCGGCGGCCAGCTTGTCCTGGTTCTCAGAACGCAGGCGGCGAATCAGGTCACCAGTGTTAATGTTCACGGGGCAGCGGGTCTGGCACATGCCGTCCACGGCGCAGGTGTCGATGCCGTTGTACTCGTACTCCTTGCGCAGACGCTCGGCGAGCTCGTGGTCGCCGTTCGCCTCAGCGGCAGCAATCTCACGGCGCATCACGATGCGCTGGCGCGGGGTCAGGGTCAGGTTGCGGGAGGGGCAGACCGGCTCGCAGTAGCCGCACTCCACGCAGCGGTCGACTTCTTCCTCTACGGTTTCGGCAACCTTCAGGTCGGTCACGTAGTCGGTGTCCGGCTCGGCGAGCAGAACACCGGGGTTCATGAAGCCCTTCGGGTCAATGAGGCGCTTAATCTGGCGCATCACGTCGAAGAGTTCCTCACCGAACTGGCGGCTCACGAACGGCGCCATGATACGGCCGGTACCGTGCTCAGCCTTCAGCGAGCCGTCAGCGGCAAGAATCAGCTGAACCATTTCTTCGGTGAAGTCGCGGTAGCGGTCCAGCTGCTTCGGGTCGCGGAACTGCTCGTTCAGCATGAAGTGGATGTTACCGTCCTTCGCGTGACCGAAGATCACGGAGTCCTGGTAGCCGTGCGAGTCGAACAGCTTGGTCAGGTCGCTACAGGTGTTGCCCAGAACCTCAACAGGAACAACCACGTCTTCCAGCAGTGCGTTAGTGCCGGAGCGGCGGTTACCCGCAACGGTGGTGTACAGACCACGGCGGGCAGCCCACAGAGCGTTACGCTCAGACAGCTTGCTGGTCATCGACACCGGCGATGCCACGGGCAGGCTCTTAAACATGGGTGCTGCTGCGGCGGCAAGGTCGCTCAGCTCCTGCTCGGAGTTGCCCTGGAACTCAACCAGCAGGGCGGCGTGATCCTTCACGTCAATGGCGGCGAGCGCCTCCGCAGCCTGGCCGGTACGCTGAGCCACACGAATACTGGTGGCGTCCATCAGCTCGACGGTAGCGAGCTTGTTAGCAACCAGTTCGGGCACAGAGCGTGCAGCATCAATCAGGTTGTCGAACACGAGCAGGCCGGTGGAAATGTTCTTCAGAATCGGCAGGGTGCGGTAGGTAGCCGAAGCAACAAAACCGAGGGTGCCTTCCGAACCAATCAGCAGGTGCTGCAGAATGTCCACGGGGGTTTCAAAGTCGACCAGGGAGTTCAGGCCGTAACCCATGGTGTTCTTCATGGAGTACTGCTGGCGAATCTTCGCCATGGATTCGGGGTTCTCAAGCACGCGCTTGCGCAGGCGCAGCAGGCCCTCGTGGAGTTCAGGTTCGAGGGAGCGCAGCTTCTGGTCGGCGTCCGGCTCGGCGGTGTCGATGATGGTGCCGCTGGGCAGCACTAACACCATGGAGTCGAGGGTGTTGTACGTGTTGTACTTGGTGCCCGAAGACATGCCGGAGGAGTTGTTCGCGACCACGCCACCGATGGTGCAGGCGGACCAAGATGCCGGGTCGGGGCCGAGCTTGTAGCCGTAGGGTGCCAGGTAGTTGTTGACCATCATGATGGTCGCGCCGGGCTGCACGCGCACCTTCTTGCCGTCTTCAAGGACCTCAATTTTCTTGAAGTGGCGGCGGGTGTCGACCATGAGGCCGTCGCCGCTGGACTGGCCGGAGAGGGAGGTGCCGCCGGAGCGGAAGGTCAGCGGCAGACCGAGGTCGCCGGCTGCGCGGAAGATGTTGGCGACGTCTTCGGCGGAGTCGGGGCGGACCAGGCCGGCGGGCACGAGCAGGTAGTGGGATGCGTCGTGGGAGATTGCCAGGCGCTCGAGTTCGGAGACGCTGGATTCGACGGCTTCTGCGCGCGCATCGGAGAGTAGACGCTTGAGGGTGTCCTCGTAGGGGGACTTGAGTGCTTTGGAAGTGTTTGACACAACGGTGGTCATGATGAATCTCCTTAGTGAGACTGTCTTACCTTTCAGTATGTGCTCTTGAACACCGTCTTTTCCGCTTAGCTATGGCTAAGCTTGGCGACTACTTGTCACCATAAAGGGGGTGGGTTATACACCGTGCTGATGCGGTGGTTTGCCGCGTATTTGCTGGCTTTCCGGGGGAATACGCCCGGGCCTGCGGAGGCGCACCCACCACACGCTGAACGCCGCGGTTGCTCTTAGGCGCGGCTGCCGAGGGTTGTAACATTCCAGCGGCTAACCCAAAAGGCGGCTAACCCAAAAGAAAGCGTGGGGCAGAAAGCTACATGCTTTCCACCCCACGCTTGTGTAACGTTTAGGCTTCGTCGAAGAAGTCCTCATCAAGCTTCATGATGGTGTACGTGCGTGCCACCTGTACGCCAACACCGTACTTAATCATGAGGCGCGCCAGGTGCTCACCATCAATCAGAACGAGGGAAACTCCGCCACCAAGTTCCTCCGCATAGCCGCGTGCGTCAGACGTATAGGAGCTCGACGTGATGAACACTCCCTGCGTTGCCTTGCCATGCAGTGCGCCCACAAAGCTCTGAAGGGCAGGGCGTCCCACCACATTGTCCTTGGCGTAACGCTTAGCCTGGACATAAATCTTTGAAAGACCCAACGCATCCTGGTCAATGATTCCGTCCACGCCGCCGTCATTGGAAGCCGGAGTAACGGTGCCGCGTCCTGCCGGGCCGCCGTAGCCCATCGCCAACAGAACATCCACCACCAGATGCTCAAAAGCAGTCGGAGACATCGCGCGCACACGCTCCAAAATATCGTGCGTCAGCGCGGACTCAATCTGAGTGATGCTTTCATCAATGAGTTCCTGCGGGGTGCTATCAGAGACCTCAGAGGGTGCAGTCGTGACGGCAACAGTCTTGGTAACGGTCTTCGGGGCTTCCTGCGGGTCCTGCTCGGAACTATCAGACTGGGAACGCTCACGCGTGCTGCGGGCGGAACGAACGATATGTGCGACGACATCATCAGGGATGCCCTCAGGATGAGCCTTAAAGATCTTCAAGCCTTCGTCAGAAATAACCTGCTGACCGCGGCGAGGGGAATCAACCGCACCGAACATCTTGAGATAGGTCAAACCCCAACTAATACGATCCACATAAACGGGACGCTTGCCGTTCGGCAGGTAGGGTAGCAGTTGCTCATCAGAAAGCGGGTAGAGCTCCGCTACAGCACTATAAATCTCTTTATTGGTGCGAGGGGTACCGTCAGATAGGTACGCAAGAATGCTGGGAATGAACTCGTAGAACTTGGGAAGTTCGACCTGAGTCGTGTCAGGCGACTGAGCGGTCATCGGTGTATCTCCATTGATTGATAACGGCTGGTTAATAACGGCGGGTAGTCCGTTCCTAATATACCTCTAATACGAAAGATAATCGTTGGCAGAGGTGCCTGTTTTCCCTTGTGTAGGATTTATTAGCGCCGCGGCTGCTCTTAGGCGCGGCCGCCGAGGGCCGTAACATTCCAGCTGGCAGTACTAACAGAAGTCACCACACCACAAAACAGGGGAGAACCCGCCGAAGCACGCACCCCCAAATCCTCCACAAACACACGCCCACCCGCAGGCACACTACGCTCCTTACGATCCACACCCGCACAATACACCGTCATCTTCGCACCCGAACGGTTCTCCACCGCAACCGAACCGCCGCCTGATTTCGACACAGTATCGTGCACAAAACCGCGGTGTAAAGACCGCCGCCCAAAGGTCACAGCACAAGGTCACAGTGCAACGAAATAGAAACGCAAACGCAACGGCGTGGAGTATCATTCACACTATGGATAAGGCAGAACAGAACCAGACAGACAACACGGTAAAGAACGGCACAGCACCCAATACCTCGGGGAATACCTCGGGCAATATTCCGGGGAACAGCCCGGTGGGTGCGTCTGCGCGCCCTGAAACTGTTGCATCTGAAACTACCGCATCTGAAGCCGCCGCTGAGAATACCACGAAGGCTGGTTATACCCAGTCGGCACCGGCAGAATCCAGTGCCGCCAAAACTAGTGCTGCAGCAAGTAGCCCCGCAGAGGCTACCGCCCCCGGCATGGAGGCAGTACAGGTTGATGCCGTGCAGATTGATAGCGCCCGCCTGGACAGCACCCACTCCGTCTACTCCACCGACCTGGACCCCGACGACTACGAAGAGGTCGTCGAAGAATACGCCACCACCGACGCGCCGGACGGTACGCACCGCGAGGAGCGTCGCATCACCCGCACCACGCATCACCCGCACGGCAAGGGCGACCAGAAAGCGGGCACCCAGGGTAACCCCGATGGTGACGCCGAGATTATTGATGTAGGCGAACCTGAAACGCACACCACGACTATCCGCACGGTCACCCGCACCGTCACGGACCCGCCGCGTCGCGCCCCGCGCACCCGCCTGTTCCGCACGCTCAGCAAGTACCGCGGCGAGAAGAACCTGGCGGCGTGGGAGGAACGCTCCTCCACGCCCATGTTCGTGGCGTCCGTACTGTACCTGCTCGCGTTCGCCGCGCCCATCATGAGCACACGCATTCAGGAGCCGTACGACGCGTACCTCAACATCATTCAGATGATCCTGTGGGGCCTATTCGCCGCCGACTACTGCATTCGCCTGTACTTGGCGCCGCGGCGACTCTACTTCATCACGCATAACCTGATGAACCTGGCGATTGTGCTGCTGCCCCCGTGGCGTATTGTCAGCTTCCTCGCCATGATGCACCTGACCACCAACCGCCAATATAAGAGGCTCTCCGAACTGGGGATGAAGCTCTTCGGCTACACCGCGATCTTCATCATCATGTTTGCCCTGTCGATCTATTCGGTGGAGTCCTCCGAGCCGGGCGCGATGATTCGTGACCTGCCCACCGCCTACTGGTGGATGTTCACGACCCTCACCACGGTCGGCTACGGAGACGTTTACCCGGTCACCGGTATCGGCAGGGTCATCGCCGTGATCGTCATGCTGTACGGCGGGGGCTTGGTCGCGGTTGCTACCGGTGCGCTCGCGAGCTGGATTATCGAAAAGTTTGGTGGCAGGGAGGAGCAGGAGTACCCCGCAACCAAGGCTGACGTGGACGATCTTCGCCAGGAGATTTCTGAGTTGCGTGCCCTGCTGGCTCGTGAGTATGCGCGCCGTGAAGCCCACGACTACACGTTGCGTGAGGTTGTGGATGAGGACGGCGTGCACCCGGTTCCTTCGGAGGCGGAGGCGGCACGCCGCGCCGGTTTCAGCGCCGCCGCGGGCTTTACTGCCCCTGGTACTCCTGGCGCTCCGGGTGCTGCTGCGGCAGCTTCTGCGGAGGCTACCCCGAACACCGCGCCCGGCGCCGCGCGGGCTGGTGAACCTGCCGACTCCTCGGCATCTCATGAGGTTGCGGTGCGCGAGCAGGAGCCGGTCGCCCTGCTGGAGGAGACCCGCCAGACGTTCACGATTATTCGTGAGAAGTCCTCGCTACGTTCCCGCAAGCAGTAGTCCGCTCGCAAATACCCTGCGGACAGTAACCGGGCTGTAGCGGCTCGGTTGCGGTAGCGCAGATAGCAGCGCAGATATAACAGTTCAGTTGAGGCTTGGCGCTCAAACCCACACCGCATACTTATTGAAGCGGTGGGTTTGGGTGCCGAGCCCACGCGAAGGCAAGACGAAGGCAAGAAAATTGCCGCCCACGCCACCGTGCGGGATATTTCGCCTTGTCGAGGCAAAATTAGCCCGTGGAGAGTGCAAATTGGGGCTCGTGTGCGCGAAAAACTCCTCAACTTAAGGTCTAATGTGACCAAACTATCATTTAAAAATGATCGCTACTGGTGAAACTCCTAGCCAGAGCCTATAAACTATCTACCGTGCCGGTTATCGAACGCCCTGTAGCCTCAATGCGCTACGGGGTGTTGTCGTATCCCCACCTCACTCACGGGGAGGCACCACTCAACTCACAAACTCACTCAAACACATACTCTGTTAGGACACGTTCGTGGCACCTAAGTCCACTCTGGGCGCGCTCGCTCTACTCGTCAGCGCGCTCTCCCTCACCGCGTGCGCACCCGCACCGAATAACGCCTCCGCAAGTGCGGTTGTTGACCCCGCAGCTTTTGAAACCGTCGAGCCCAGCGCCGTTCCCGCCCCCGGCGACGACAGCACCGGAATTAAGGCGGCGGTCAATACCTCGCAGGACCCGTCGATTCACCCGACCGCGACTCAGCCCACTGAGACCCCCGCGCCGGACAACACGAGCAACCAGGAGCCTGCCGCATACACCGCGGCGCCCATGCTTTCCTCTGCAGCCGTTGCGCGCTCGCAGAAAATCATGGACGGCACCTGGGTTCAGCAGGACTCCACCAACCTTGAGAACTACATGGACGCCGTCATTCACGACGGCATTATCGAGGTCACCTACCACCTGAACCACGAAGAGCTGGCAACCCCCTTCTGGACGGGCACTTTCGAGGCGAAGACCGGCAACTTCAGCTACATTTCGCGCGTGGACCGCGCGAAGCTGAGTCACGCACCGTACGCCTCCGATAAGGAAACCAAGGAATTCGTCATGGAGGACGGCGTGCTGAGCTTCCCCATGACCTTTGAGGGTGCCACCCGCATCATTCACCTGGAAAAGCAACACAGCTAAGCGCGCTGCCGGGGGAGTTATCTCATATCTGGCACGCACGACGGACGGGGCGTTCCCGTTGCCGCGTGCGGGCTATAGAATGGGACTATGAGCGAGAACACGACCCCCGAGCATGGCACCGCAGCCTCGGTGCAGGATTCCTTCGAGCTACCCAGCGCACCGGACCAGTTCCAGCGCCTGTGGACCCCTCACCGCACCGCCTACGTGAGCGGTGGCCAGAAGGACTACACCGAGAAGACCTGCCCCTTCTGCACCGCGCCCAGCCGCAGTGACGAAGAGTCGCTGATTGTGCATCGCGGCGAGCATGCCTTCGTGATTCTCAACCTCTACCCGTACAACCCCGGTCACCTGCTGGTCTGCCCGTACCGCCACATCCCGTTCTACGATGATGCGACCGAGGCAGAAACCATGGAGATTGCGCAGCTGACGCAGCTCGCCATGAAGGTTCTGCGCGAGGTGTCGCATAATGACGGCTTCAACATTGGCATTAATCAGGGCAAGGTGGGCGGTGCGGGCATTGCTGATCACCTGCATCAGCACATTCTGCCGCGCTGGAGTGGGGATACGAATTTCCTGCCGATTATCGCTCACACCAAGACTATGTCCCGCACGCTGGACGATATGCGTGTGGCTATTGCGGAGGGGTTTGCCCGCCTCAGCTAGATGGCCCGGTCTAGACAGTCCGGCGACCCGGTTGGCAGGCTTGGTGAGTTTGAAAATCTGCACTATTTCCTTCAATTTGCCAACCAGTGCAGAAAAAATTTGCTTCATAAATGCGTAGATTATGGTCCTTGGGCTTGTCAGGGTGCCATTACAGCCGCAAGATGTGGCAAAGTTTTAAACGCAGCAAGGCTGCGGGGAAGCTTCCGGCTTCCATGAACACCGCATAGCTCACCGAAAAATAGCGGTCACCGATCGCTTTCGGGCTTGGCAGGGTAAGCACCCTGCCTCAACCACAGAGGTCAGCGCCTCAGCTGAGAACCCACCCCGTCGTGCGTGAACGCACGGCAACACTGCGAGGGGTGCGGATCAGCGTGAAGGACGCTGGCCTCTTTTTGTGTTCTGCGGATGCGCGTGGCAGATGCGTGTGGGGGCGAGCGCGCCGGGAATGTGCGGAACGTCTAGGGTGAGCCCGCCGGTCGTGCCACGAACCCGCCAGACCCGCTAGATTTGCCAGCACTAGATGTACCAGACCCGCTAGAGTGGAATGCTATGGACTACCCCAACCTGCTTGAGACTGCTTTTGATGAGTTTGCTGCTGCGCCCGCCGCCGGTAATAATGCCGCCGCCGGTGATTCTGTAGGCGCGCCGCAGCTACTCATCTGGAGGCAGATCCGCTGGTCCAACCGCCGCCCGCTCATTGAGGTGGAACCGGTCGTGCCCGGAGGGGTCGCGGAAGGAACTCATAGCCGGGCATCTCAAGCGGCGGGGAAGAGCACCCCTAACCAGGAAGGAAGCCTCGCGCAGCCTGGCGTTCCGAGCGGGGTTCGCATCCAGATTCCGTTGACCCCCGGCGCCTACCTGGGGTTGCGCATTCCGCGCGATAGCGCGGGGGAACTCTACCGCTACTGCGCCGGCTACACCACCGGCACGAGCAATGACGCCGCCCCCGAATCCGCCGGAATCCGCCGTGTACCCTGCCCCGAAGGCACCCGCATCCAGCGTGGCCAGCAGTGCCCGCGCTGCACCGCCCGCGACGAATTTACCGCCCTGCACAGCGCGCACCTGTACCCCGGAACGCTCACCGAATCCATGCGCGCCTACGCCATGCTGGAGCATCGCCTCTACATCGCGACCTTCCCGGACGGTACGCACAAGGTCGGCACCAGCTCACTGCATTCGACCCCGCGCCGCCTGGATGAGCAAGCGGTCGCCACCGCCACCTACATTGCGCTTGCACCCGACGGCCTTGCCATTCGCCGCGCCGAGGATGCCGTGACCGCTCTCGCGAAGATTCCGCAGGTCAAGCAGATGGCGAGCAAGTACCGTGCCTGGACGAACCCGCTGCCCGGCGCGCTGCTTCGCACTGCCCACCAGGAGGCGGTCGCCCGCGCCCGCGAAGCGCTCGCCAAACTGGCGCGCACCGACCCGGAGGTGCCGCTCACCGCCCTGGATGAGCCGTGGATTCCGTCGCTCGCCATGAACCGCCCGTATGCGGCTCTGCGCGCGCAATCGCCCGAACCGCTGGCACCGTGCGATTCCGGTACCGAGGACGGGGCTGCTGGTTTCTTTTGCACGGGTGCGGCGGGTCAGTTTTTTAGCGCCCACACCGGCGATGCTGATGCGGCGTTCCTGGTGAATACTGCCGCGTGGCGGAACGTGCTGGTGGAGCCGGCGCAGGAGTTCACGCGGGTGAGGGTGCAGGGTTCTCTGTTCTAAGCGGGCTTGCTCTTCTAAGCGGGCTCGCTGTTCTAATACCCCCGGCGCTTCGCCCTAGCCGGAGCCCCGCACCAAACCCCACCCCGCCCGAACCAAACCCCGCACCAAAACCCCAGTAACCCCGCCCCGTCCGGCATGAGCGAACGAGCCCGGCGGGCCATTCAGCCGCTGGCGTGCGTGTACTAAAATGGTAAGCATGTCCAAACCCCTCATTCGTCTTCTCGGCCAGGGCGTACGCGCCGCGACTAAGCTTCGCGGCGGCGGCTCCGCCTTCCCCGGCCTTGTCATGGAAAAATTGCACCCCGACTTCGTCGCTGAAGAGCTCGCGAAGCTGCCCTACGGCGTGGTTGTTGTCTCCGGCACGAACGGTAAGACCACCACCACGAAGATGGCTGTGCAGCTGCTTGAAGCTCAGGGTCTGAAGGTTTTCACTAACCGCACCGGTTCGAACTTTGTGCGCGGTGTCGCCGCGGCACTGCTGGGCGAGATGACCCTCGGCGGCAAGCTTGACGCTGATATTGCTGTGCTTGAGCTGGACGAGGCGCACGCCGTGCACTTCGTCAAGGCTGTCAAGCCCGATTACGCTCTGCTGCTGAACGTTCTGCGTGACCAGCTGGATCGCTTCGGTGAGATTGACACGACCCGCCGTATGCTGGCGACTGTCGCCTCCGCAACGACCGGCACCGTGGTGCTCAACCGTGAGGACCCGCGTATCCGCTCCCTCGCTGAGAACGTGCAGCCTGGCGTGACCGTCAAGTACTACGGTCTGGATGAGTCCCTGCGCTCGTACTTCCCCTCGGATGATGAGATGCGCGGCGGCACCGTCGCGAAGGCAACCCTGCCCGAGGCAGACGTCACCCTGACCGCGTTCTCCGGCACCTCCGCAACCTTCGACCTGGCGGGTGTGGAGCGAGTTGGCGAGATTAACCTCTACGGTATTTACAACATCTTCAACGCGGCTGGCGCTATGGCGCTGACCCGCGCCGTCATGGGCGAGAAGCTCAACGAAGATAAGCTCATCGCGGAGCTGGCGAAGATTACCCCCGCCTTCGGTCGCGGTGAGACCCTGAACGTGAACGGCCGCCCGCTGCAGCTGTTGCTCGTGAAGAACCCGAGCGGTTTCCGCCTATCCCTGGCGAGCGCGAACGCTGACGACTACGCCACCATGATCACGATTAACGACCAGTACGCTGACGGTCGTGACGTGTCCTGGCTGTGGGATGTTGACTTTGACAGCTTGAAGAAGACCGGCGTGCAGATGGTTTCGGGTGTGCGTGCCTGGGATATGGCGCTGCGTCTGGATCATGACGGCGTGAAGGTTGACGATGTCAACGAGAATCTCGCCGATGCGCTCAAGGGCTTCATCGCCTCCAGCGGTAACGCGCCCATGCGTATTTTCTGCACCTACACCGCAATGCTGGCTCTGCGTGAAGAGCTCGCAAAGATTACTGACGTTGAGAGGGTCTCCTAATGACGGCAACTCACACTTTTGAGGGCACCCCCGCCTCCGGCCCCAATAACGGTAAGACTCTGCGTATTCTGCAGCTGTACCCGCTCGACATGAACATTTACGGCGACTGGGGCAACACCCTGGCGCTGGCTCGTCGCGCGCAGGCACACGGCTTTGACGTGCAGATTCTGGACCACAACCCCGGTCAGCCTTTCCCGGAGGATGTTGACATTATTCTGGGTGGCGGCGGTCAGGACTCGGGTCAGTCCGTGATTCAGGATGACCTGCACGCGAACGGTGACACGCTGCGCTCGCTGGCTGAGGCTGGCGTGCCGATGCTCGTCATTTGTGGCCTGTACCAGCTGTTCGGCAAGGAATTCCGCACCCGTGAGGGTGAGGTGCTGAAGGGTATCGGCATTTTTGATGCGCACACGGTCGGCGGCGATGACCGCCTGATCGGCAACATTGTTGAGGAGTCTGAGGAGTTCGGCACCGTGATTGGTTTTGAAAACCACTCGGGCCTGACTTACCTGGGTTCCGGCTGCACCCCGCTGGCTACCGTCACCAAGGGTGAGGGTAACAACGTGACCGATACGTATGAGGGTGCGCGCGTGCACAACGTGATTGGCACCTACCTGCACGGTTCGCTGCTGCCGAAGAACCCGAAGATTTCGGACTACCTGATTGAGCAGGCGGCAAAGCGTAAGTTTGGCGAGTTCACGCCGAACACGATTGACGACTCGCTGGTGGAGAAGGCGCGCGCTTCGGCTGCGTCTCGCCCCCGCTAGCCTATTCCTGGTGGTGGCGTGCACTTTCTGAGGTGGTGTGCGCCTCCGCTACGGTATAGTTATGTGAGTACAGTACGGTGCGTGGGACGTTTCGCCGTGCCCGCACGGAGGTTTTGACTAAGGGAGATACGAATGTCGGGTCACTCTAAATGGGCGACTACTAAGCACAAGAAGGCTGCTATCGACGCTAAGCGCGCGAAGGCTTTCGCGAAGTTCATTAAGGCTATTGAGGTTGCGGCACGTATGGGTGGCGCCGATATCGCCGGTAACCCCGCTCTTGACCTTGCTGTGTCGAAGGCGAAGAAGAACTCCGTCCCCAACGACAACATCGACCGCGCTATCAAGCGTGGCGCCGGCCTGACCGGTGAGACCATCGACTACACCGAGATTATGTACGAGGCACGCGGCCCGCAGGGTACCGCCCTGTACATCGAGTGTCTGACCGATAACCGTAACCGTGCAGCGTCTGAGGTTCGCCTGGCTGTGACCCGTAACGGCGGCACCATGGCTGACCAGGGTTCGGTTGCGTTCCTGTTCGAGCGTAAGGGCGTTGCTGAGGTCACCAAGACCGACGGTCTGACCGAGGACGACGTTCTGATGGCTGTTCTGGATGCAGGTGCCGAAGAGGTTCTGGACGAGGGCGATATTTTCACCGTTGTTTCCGCAGCGACCGACCTGCCCGAGATCCGTAAGGCACTGGACGAGGCTGGCCTGGAGTACAACAACGACGACCCGGTCTTCCGCCCGACCATGCAGGTCGACCTGGACGCCGAGGGCGCCAAGAAGTTCCTGAAGCTGGCAGACGCTATTGAAGAGCTCGACGACGTTCAGAACGTCTACTCGAACGCTAACGTCTCTGACGAGGTTATGGCAGAGCTGGAAGCTGAGTAATCACTCGGATTCTGATATCTGATGCTTGAAGAAGCCGCTCCTTTAACCGAGCCGCCGTAGGGTGGCTGGTTGGGGGAGTGGCTTCTTAGCGTCTGGGGCTTTTTTGGGGATGTGCTGGGTACTTTTCGCGGGGCGCACGGTGACTGTTCTCGTGGTGATTGTTTACGCGGTGACCGTGTTCGTGGCACGCCCCGGTACCGGGTGCTAGGATTCTGAAGGGCTAGAATCTAGAGATTCTATAGGGAGTTTGTCGAAAGGGGAGATGATGGCTGCCGCTCAACCTGCCGCACGCGATAGCATGCGTGAAAACCGTACTGCCGCTGCCGTGGAGCGTGTGCCGGGTGCAACCCGCATCATGGGTGTTGACCCCGGTCTGACCCGCTGCGGCTTCTCCATGCTCGATATGACCGCCGACCGTAAGGCGCACTTCGTGAACGTGGGTGTTGCCGGCACGATCCCGGCGGAGTCCCTAGACCAGCGTATTCTCTGGATTTTCAACGCCGCCTCCCACTGGCTCGACACCTATAAGCCGGATGCCCTGGCGATTGAGCGCGTCTTTGCGCAGGAGCAGGTGAACACGGTGATTGGTACGGCGCACGCCTCGGGCGCGGTGATTTCTGCCGCGGCGATGCGCGGCGTGCCGGTGTTCTTCCATACGCCCTCCGAGGTGAAGGCGGCGGTGACCGGCAGCGGTCGCGCGGATAAGGCCTCGGTGGGCCGCATGGTGACCCGCATTCTGGGCTTGAACGCCATGCCGAAGCCCGCGGACGCGGCCGATGCGCTGGCCATCGCCATCTGTCACGGCTGGCGCGGCGGCGGCATCGGTTCGGG
>NZ_KV810746.1:1763-18220 GCF_001812895.1 Rothia sp. HMSC069C04 | reverse complement strand
ATTAACATGTCGGCCCAGACGCAGACGCACCAGGGATCGCGGCCCGCGAAGGCTCGCCGTGCGGGTTCGCTGACCCCCGCGCAGCGCGCCTGGATGGAGGCGGAGGCGCGCGCTCGCCGCTAGAGGCGCTTTCGTGGGCTCTGGCGCCCCTCCTACTGGCTTGCGTATATTCGCTAAGAAGTTCGAATATATGCTTGATTTCAGAAGAAATATTCTAATATACTTGTAGTGTCTCCCTGTCGAATTGGGGGAGTGCGTTCTATGGGTGCCGGAGTTCCTGGCGCCCTCACACTGCCGCGAACCCCAATCCGGGGCGCGGTGTTGAAAGGTGGAGAGAAATGATTGCATCCTTGACCGGTCGTGTGGCTCAGGTGGGCCTTGATCATGCGGTGATTAACGTGAACGGTTTCGGCATGCTCGTGTACGCTACCGCACGTACTCTCTCCAAGCTGCGCACCGGTGAGGAAGCTACCGTGCTGACCACCATGATTGTGCGTGAAGAATCGATGACTCTGTACGGTTTTTCGGAGCCTGCCGAGCGTGAAGTGTTCGATATGATGCTTTCGGTTTCCGGTATTGGTCCGCGTATTGCTCTGGCGGTGTTGAGCGTTCACACTGCCGCTGAGGTGGAGCGCGCCGTGGCGACCGGTGACGATAAGGCGTTCACGAAGGTTCCCGGTATTGGCCCGAAGGGTGCCCGCCGTATTGTGCTGGAGCTTGCCGGCAAGCTGATTCTCAGCGATGGCCAGACCGATGAGCTGCCGCTGAGCCAGGGCATTGTCTGGAAACCGCAGGTGCTTGACGCTCTCACCTCTTTGGGCTGGAGCGAGAAGGACGCTTCCGCCGCTATTGACGCTTACGTGCAGCACAACCCTGCCGCAGAGACTGAGCCGGTGGGTGTGGCTCTGCGCGGTGTGCTCGCCTCCTTGGGTACTCAGAACACGGTGAGCCGCCACTAAGCGGTGCGCCCTGTTCGATGTATCCCACTCAAACTTTTGTGAAAGAAGAATTCTATGAGCCAGAATCCCTATGAGCCGCAGCCCGCGGCGTCCCTGGTTTCCGGCGGGTATTTTCCCGGTCAGGTGCCCGGCACTCAGGCATCTTCAGCTCCCGCCCAGCGCCTGGTGGCGATGGAAGAAGAGCCTGAAGAGAAGATGATTGAGGCGGCACTGCGCCCTAAGTCCCTGGATGACTTTGTGGGTCAGCGCCGTGTGCGTCAGCAGCTGTCTCTGGTGCTGGAGGCTTCGAAGATGCGTGGTCGTAGCGCCGACCATGTGCTGCTGTCGGGCCCTCCCGGTCTGGGTAAGACCACTCTCGCGATGATTATTGCGGCAGAGATGGAGGCGCCGCTGCGCATCACCTCCGGCCCGGCGATTCAGCATTCGGGTGATTTGGCGGCGATTCTGTCTTCGCTGACTCCCGGTGAGGTTTTGTTCCTGGATGAGATTCACCGTATGAGCCGCCCGGCTGAGGAAATGCTCTACATGGCGATGGAAGATTTCCGTGTGGACATTGTGGTCGGTAAGGGTGCGGGTGCGACCTCCATTCCGTTGGAGCTGCCGCAGTTCACCCTGGTGGGTGCGACGACCCGTGCGGGTCTACTGCCCGGTCCTCTGCGTGACCGTTTTGGTTTTACCGGTCACCTGGAGTTCTATTCGGTGGAGGAGCTTGAGCTGGTGCTGCGCCGTAGCGCGGGTCTGATGGATATGCAGATTACCTCCGAGGGTTTCACGGAGATTGCCGGTCGTTCCCGTGGCACGCCGCGTATTGCGAACCGCCTGCTGCGTCGTGTGCGTGACTGGGCGCTGGTGAACGGCGTGGACCGCATTAACGCGACCGATGCCGCAACCGCGTTGGACATGTACGAGGTGGATTCGCGCGGCCTGGACCGTCTGGACCGTGCCGTGCTGGAGGCGCTGATTCACAAGTTCGGCGGCGGCCCGGTGGGTCTGTCCACCCTCGCCATTGCGGTGGGTGAAGAGACGGAGACCGTGGAGACGGTTGCCGAACCCTACCTGGTGCGTGAGGGCCTGATTGGTCGTACTCCGCGCGGTCGTGTGGCTCTGCCCGCGGCGTGGGAGCACCTCGGCTTGGAGGCCCCGGAGATTCAGCTCTAGATCCGCATCAGCTTTAGGCCCGCATCAGCTGATAACACAGTAGTAGCCCGTGGGAGGTAGTAACCTCCCGCGGGCTTCTCTGTGCCCCCGGTAGCTCTTCTGCAGGGGCGGCACTCTTCTACCGGTTCTGCAGGCGCTGTCGGGTTTCATTGGGCTCTGCCGGGCTCTGCTGGTCTTTACCAGTGACATAAAATTACGCCGAGAGAGTCCAAAACTCAGGTTAACCTCACAAAAACGCTGGTTCGGGGCGCTAAAGCTCATGCTCTCGCGTAGGATGGATACGTACTGTATCTACGATTCCACACCTTCTGGTACGCTCAACCCTCGCGGTGAGCGGCACGGGTGCGGATGTGAAAGTGAGACCATGGATTTTAACCTCCTGATTATGATCGCCATGATGGCGCTGCTGGCATGGATGATGTTCTCTGCACAGAAGCGTCAGCGTAAGCAGATGGAGGAACTGCGCGCAATGCAGCAGTCTCTCGTCCCCGGCACCCAGGTGATGACTGGTTCCGGCATCTACGGCACCGTTGTCAGCACTGACCTTGAGAACAACAAGCTGCAGCTTCAGATTGCGGACGGTGTTGTTATCACCCTGGCACTGAACGCGATTATGACTGTCGTTGAGGAGGAAGCCCCCGCGGCACCCCTGACCGAGGACGTGTACGAGGCTACCGCATCCGAAGCTCCCGCTTCCGATACCTCTTCTGATACTGCTAAGTAATTCAGCGCGTATGAGCCCGGCGCCCCATGAGCGGCGTCGGGTTTTCGCGTTACGGAATCTGTAGAACACTCAATACTATTCATACGAAGAAGGAACATTATGGCTAAGCGTTCACCGCTTGCAGCCGCGCGAGGGGCGCTCCTCTCGATGGTCCTGCTCATGGTTGTTATGGCTGCCGGTATTTTCGGCACCACCTACGCGGGAGGTTCTTGGGCACCGAAGCTCGCCCTGGACCTTTCGGGTGGTACTCAGATGATTCTTTCTCCGAAGGTTAACGGCTCTTCGGATGAGAACGTCTCCCAGGAGCAGTTGAACCAGGCGGTTGAGATTATTCGTCAGCGCGTTGATGGTGCTGGCGTTTCGGAGGCGGAGGTTACGACCTCTTTCGGTTCGGGTAATAATGTGGTTGTTTCGGTTCCCGGAACGATTAGCGCTGAGACTCGTCAGCTGATTCAGGCGTCTGCAAATATGACGTTCCGCCCGGTTCTTGTAGCTGGTGCCGGTACTGCGGTGGCTGAGGATGCCCGCACTGCGGACGATAAGCTGCCCAAGCCCTCCGCGGAGCCGACTGATGGTTCGGACCGTAACTGGATTACTGCGGACCTGTACAAGCAGTACGAGGCGAAGGACTGCACCGCGGCACGTAATGAGGACGCCGATAGTGCGGACCCGACTAAGCCGATGGTGGCGTGTTCCACTGACGGTCAGGAGAAGTACATTCTGGGTCCTGTGGAGCTGAGCGGTAGCGATATTTCTACCGCAAGCCACTCGCAGGAGACGACCGGTCAGGGCGTGACTACGGGCCGTTGGGCTGTGAACATTCAGTTCAACGATGAGGCTCGTGAGAAGTTCCAGAACATTACTTCTCGCCTGAACGCGATTCGTGCACAGAACGCAAATGATCCGCGTGCCCGCTTCGCGATTCTGCTGGACGGCAAGGTGCTGTCTTCCCCGGTGTCGCAGGCTGTGATTTCTGACGGTAAGCCGCAGATTACCGGTAACTTCACCGAGCAGGAGGCGAAGGCTCTCGCCGATCAGCTCAAGTACGGTGCCCTGCCGATTAGCTTCACGATCCAGTCGGAGCAGCAGATTTCTGCGACCCTGGGTTCGGAGCAGCTGCGTGTGGGTCTGCTGACCGGTCTGATTGGTCTGCTGCTGGTGTTCGTGTACTCGCTGTTCCAGTACCGTCTGCTGGGCTTTGTCACGATGATGTCGCTGGTTGTGGCTGGCATCATTTCGTATGAGGCGATTGCGCTGCTGGGTTGGGCGTTGAACTACCGCCTGTCCCTGGCTGGTGTGGCGGGTCTGATTGTGGCGATTGGTGCTACGGCTGACTCGTTCATCGTCTACTTTGAGCGTATCCGTGATGAGATCCGTGCGGGCCGCACGATCCCGTCGGCGGTGAACCACGGTTGGCAGCGTGCATCCCGCACTATCCTGGCGTCGAAGGCTGTGAACCTGCTGGCTGCTGTGGTGCTGTACGTGGTGTCGGTCGGTTCGGTGAAGGGCTTCGCGTTCACCCTTGGTTTGACTGCGATTGCTGACCTTGTGGTCGTGTACCTGTTCACCCACCCGATGCTGACTCTGCTGGCGAATACCCGCTACTTTGGTGAGGGTCACCGCCACTCGGGCTTGTCGCCTGAGTCGCTGGGCGCTACGCCGCTGTACCGTGGTGCCGGTCGCCTCCGCAGCCCGGAGGAGAAGCAGCTGAGCATTGCTGAGCGTCGCCGTGCAGAGCGTGCTGCCGCTGAGGCTGACGAGTCTGCTTCTGATGAGAAGAAGGAGAGCTAAGCATGGCTACCGATGTGAAACCTAATGCTTTTGCCCGCTTCGGTAATGACCTGCATTCGGGCGCCCGCTCGTACCCCTTCGTGGGTAAGCGCCGCCTGTGGCTGCTGCTTGCGGCTGTGCTGATGGCGGTTTCGGTTCTGATTCCGGCTGTTGGTGGCGGCTTCAACCTGGGTATTGATTTCCGTGGTGGTTCGGAGTTCGTGGTCTCGAAGACCGCGCACGTTGATACTGCTACGGGTGAGCGCATTATTCACGAGAAGGCGAAGGACGCTTCGGATGTTCGCGTGACCAATATTGCGCCGGGTACGATTCGTGCCCAGATGAGCAAGCTCAGCGATGATGAGACTTTGCAGGTGAAGGCGGCTCTGCAGGAGGGTTACGGCGTCTCTGAGAATGACGTGACCTCTTCGTTTGTGGGCCCGACCTGGGGTGCGGATGTGACCCGTCAGGCGTTCTGGGGTCTGGTCGCGTTTGTGGTGCTTGCGCTGATTGGTATGGCGTTCTACTTCCGTACCTGGAAGATGTCGTTGGCGTCTATTGCGGGCCTGTTCTTCACCGTGGTGGTGACGGTTGGCCTGTACGCAGCGTTCGGCTTCGAGATTACTCCGAGTGCGATTATTGGTTTCTTGACGATTCTGAGCTACTCGCTGTACGACTCGGTGGTGGTGTTCGATAAGATCCGTGAGAACACCGAGGATGTGCTGGAACGCCGCGACACGACCTTTGCCGAGCAGATTAACTTGGCGGTGAACCAGACTCTGGTCCGTTCGATTAACACCGCTATTGTGGGTGTTCTGCCGGTGGGCGCGATCTTGTTCATTGGTGCGTTCATCCTGGGTGCGGGTACTCTGCAGGACCTGTCCCTGTCGCTGTTTGTGGGTATTCTGGTGGGCATGTTCGGTACGCTGTTCGTGTCTGCTCCGCTGTATGCTTCGCTGCGTTTGGGTGAGGCTCAGATTCGTGAGCACACCGCGAAGGTGGAGAGCGGCAACTTCAGGGACGCTGAGGATGCTGACGAGGCTGAGGGTGACTCTTCGGAGGAGCCCGCCGAGGCTTCTAAGCCTGAGAAGTCCAGCAAGTCTGCGGACTCTGCCGACGAGGCGACCGATGCGGACAACGCAGCCGAGAAGGCAACCGAGAAGCCCGCTAAGAAGCCGGCACGTGCAACCATTGAGATTCACCGCGTGAACCTGAACGGTTAGCCAACGTTCCGCCAGCGCTACTGGCGTTGCTAACGATAGGGGAGTCGATACCGAAAGGTGTCGGCTCCCTTTTAGCGTGCCCGCTGGTTTCTTTCCGCTGGTTTGCTCCCGCGGCGGCACGGGGCAGCAGAACCGGGGGAGTAGCGCCTCCCTCATGCCCCGCTGAACCACTTCATGTACGCCAGCCTAATATTTCACAGGTCTAATATTTCACCGGCCTAATGTGTCACAGTGCGGCATAGTTTACGCGCATATTTTGGCTCATATCCGCGTGCTGGGTAGGATAAAGGTAGAAGATACTGCGCGCCCGCATCCACGCCTTTCAACGACGAGCAGATTCGGGGGCTCAGGTCATCGCTGTTACGTCCAAAGGAGCCCGGAATGAGTGCAGAACCTGCCGTGAACACCAACGCTGAGAACCCTGCAGGGACCGCCGAGAAGCCCGCGGTTCGGCCCGCTGGCCCGATTCCTCTGCCTGAAACTGATTCGTCTGACGCAAAGAAGAAACGCGGCTCGCACCGCGTCATGGCTGCTGGCGGACGTGTGCCGAACCGCCTGGTCTTCGGTAGCCGCAGCAGCAAGATGGAGGCCTCCGATTCGCACGGCGGCACCATCCGTTTCTCCCCGATGATTGCGCCGGTCGTGCGTGCCGTGCGCCGCTACCACCCGGATGAGGACATTCAGGTGCTGCAGCGTGCCTACGAGGTGGCGAACCGCTGCCACGAGGGTCAGAAGCGTAAGAGTGGCGACCCGTACATCACCCACCCGGTCGCCGTGACTGCGATTCTTGCGGAGATGGGCGCGACCGGCCCCGTGCTCGCCGCCGGCCTGCTGCATGACACGGTGGAAGACACCGACTACACGATGGAGCAGCTCACCGAAGAGTTCGGTGAGGAGGTCGCCTACCTGGTCGACGGCGTGACCAAGCTGGACAAGATGACCTACGGCGAGAACGCCTCCATCGAGACAATCCGCAAGCTTGTGCTGTCCATGAGCAAGGACATCCGCGTGCTGCTCATCAAGCTTGCCGACCGCCTGCACAACGCCCGCACCTGGCGTTTTGTGCCGCAGGCTTCTGCCGCGAAGAAGGCAGAAGAGACCCTGAAGATTTACGCGCCGCTTGCGCACCGCCTGGGCCTGAACACGATCAAATGGGAGCTGGAGGACCTGTCCTTCGCCGCCATGAGCCCAGAAATTTACGCCGAAATGGTGCGCATGGTCGGCGAACGCACCCCCGCGCTCGAAAAGTTCCTGAACGAGGCGCGCACCAAGATTACGGACCGCCTGAAAGAGGTGGGCATCGACGCGACCGTGACGGGCCGCCCCAAGCACTACTACTCGATTCATCAGAAGATGAAGACGAAGGGCCGCAGCTTCGACGAGATTAACGACATCCTCGCCGTGCGCATCATGGTTGAGGAAGAGGCGGAATGCTACACCGTGCTCGGCCACGTGCTGTCCCTGTGGCCGTCGATGACCGGCCGCTTCAAGGACTACATTAAGAACCCGAAGAACAACAACTACCAGTCGCTGCACCTGACCGTGTACGGTCCGGGCAACCTGCCGCTTGAGATTCAGATCCGCACCTACAAGATGCACGAAGAGGCTGAGTACGGTGTGGCGGCGCACTGGCGCTACAAGGCGGCATCGCGCGGCGAGAAGGTTGCGGCTCGTGGCGGCGCGCCCGCGAAGGACCCGAAGGAGCCGGGCACCCAGACCTCGGCGATGATGAACGTCGGCATCCTGCAGTCTATTGCCGAGATTTCGAACTCCAACCCGGAGTCGGAGAAGTTCTACGAGTCGCTCGCTGACACCCTCGACACCGACGAAATCGTGGTGCTCACCCCCAACGGTGAGGCAATCGCCCTGCCCAACGGCTCCACCCCCGTGGACTTCGCCTACGCCATCCACAGTGAGGTCGGCGACCGCACCGTCGGCGCGAAGGTCAACGGCCGCCTCGTGCCGCTGCACACGGTCCTGCCCACCGGCGCGACCGTGGAGATTATGACCACGAAGAACGAAGACGCCGGACCCAGCGAGGACTGGCTGAAGTTCGTTCGCTCCTCACGCGCTCGCACGAAGATCCGCCAGTACTTCGCGAAGGAACGCCGCCTGGAGGCGCTACTCGCCGGCCGCGAGATGCTCACCAAGAGCATGCGCAACAGTGAGCTGCCGCTGCAGAAGATGATGAGCCCGGAGATTATGACTCAGGTGGCTCAGCTGCTGCACAAGAACGATGTGGCGTCGCTGTACCGTGCGATTGGTGAGCACGAGATCGCGCCGAAGCAGGTCATTGACACCCTCGTTGAGGTGCACCGCGGCGACGAGCCTGCGCCCGAGGTTGAGGTCAGCGACTTTGATGAGACGCTGCTGAAGTCGACCCGCAAGGCGATTGGCGATAACGGCGTGATTGTGCCGGGTGCTGAGGGTGTGCTGACGAAGATTGCGCGCTGCTGCACCCCGGTCCCGCCGGATGACATTATCGGCATTGTGACCCGTTACAACGGTATTTCGGTGCACCGCCGTGACTGCCCGAACATGCGTAACGCTGACGAGGAGCCGCGCGTGACCACGGTTGAGTGGGCGTCTTCGCCGTCCGCTACGTACCGTGTGCAGATTCAGGTGGAGGCGCTGGACCGTAAGGGCCTGCTGAGCGACCTGATTCGTGCGATTTCTGAGTCGGGCGTGAACATTCTGGATGCGCGCGTGCACACTTCGGAGGATCGTACCGTGGTGGACCGCTTCGCCCTGGAGCTGGGTGACCGCTTCATGCTGGAGCACGTGCTGAACGTGGTCCGTAACGTGACGGGCGTGTACAAGGCGTACCGCCTGACCGGCGCGAAACCCTCGGAGGCGTAGGCTCTTTAGAAATATCCTTCATGTGTTGATTTTTGGGTGCTGGTTTTTGTACTCTTGAGTTAACCGTTCGGCCCGCTACTCTTGATGGAGTAGACGGGCCGGATTTCTATTTTCTGGTCTTTACGCTGAGAAGCCACATGTGTTTCGAAAAGCCACTTCTTTGGTGGCTTCTCGAAACACATGTGGCTTTTCGCTGTCTATGGGGAGGGGTGGTGGAGGCTCCGCGATGACGAACGGGCACGTGCGGGGTCTGGGGAACCCGTATACTGAAAGAGTTCGCGCCGCCGGGTACGAAACGGCTTGTGGAAGCTATGAACGCTCCCACCTAGCAGGGCTTCTGAACTCGCGCTAGCGCATGTGTACGACCGGGACCGCACGGGTCCCGAACTTTTGACGTTTCTGCGACTAGAAACGATAACTAATGAGAGGTTGACCGCCCCTATGACGACGCAGTCTACGGATTCTTCCGCTACTACTGACGAGCACCGTAACCGCAATACTGAGCGTGCGCAGCTGCACTCCACGATTTGGCGTATTGCGAATGATTTGCGCGGCTCGGTAGACGGCTGGGACTTTAAGCAGTACGTGCTGGGTATGCTCTTCTACCGTTACCTCTCTGAGAGCCAGGTGCGCTTTGTGGAGAGCCAGAATATTGACATGCCTGATCGCTTTGAGAATATCCCAGACGATGAGTTCAAAGATCACATTAAAGAGTATTTCGTCAATGAGCGCGGCTTCCTGCTGTTGCCCTCGCAGCTGTTCTCTGTGGTGCACGCGAAGGCTCGTCAGGACCAGAACCTGAATGAGACCCTGGCGAACGTGTTCAAGGCGTTTGAGGAGTCGGCGCGTGGCACCGAGTCTGAGAATAACGTGAAGGGCCTTTTCGATGACTTCGTGCTGGATTCGAACAAGCTGGGTGTGAGCCCGGCGGCTCGTCACGAGAACCTGCTGAAGCTCATGGACGCTGTGGCGGACATGAACTTGGATAAGGGCTATGAGGATAGCGAGAATGACGCCTTCGGTGACGCCTACGAGTACCTGATGGGCATGTATGCGGCGAATGCGGGTAAGAGCGGCGGCGAGTACTACACCCCGCAGGAGGTTTCGGAGCTGCTGGCGAAGATTGCCATGGATGGCCGTGATGCTGAGCAGATTCGTACCGTGTATGACCCGGCGTGTGGTTCGGGTTCGCTGCTGTTGAAGTTTAAGCGTGAGCTGGGTAAGAACTCGGATGCTCTGCGTTTTGTGGGTCAGGAGATTAACCTGACCACCTATAACCTGTGCCGCATGAACATGATGCTGCACGGTGTGCCGGTGGATGATTTCAGCATTGCGCACGGTGATACTCTGATTGACCCGAAGCACCGCGGTGGTGCGGGCGGCGATTTTGAGGAGCCGTTTGGTGCGATTGTGTCTAACCCTCCGTATTCGACGAAGTGGAAGGGTGACGCCGACCCGACTCTGATTCACGATGACCGTTACGCCCCTGCGGCGGTGTTGGCGCCGAAGTCGAAGGCTGATTTGGCGTTCACGATGCATATGCTGGCGTCGCTGGATGAGGCGGGTACGGCGGCTATCGTTGAGTTCCCGGGCGTTCTGTATCGCGGTGCTGCGGAGCGTAAGATTCGTGAGTACCTGCTGAAGCAGAACGTGGTGGATGCCGTGATTCAGCTGCCCGCCAACCTGTTCTACGGTACGAGCATTGCGACCTGTATTTTGGTGTTGAAGAAGGGCCGCCGTAAGGACCATTCGGTGCTGTTCGTGGATGCTTCGCAGCTCTTTGATAAGGGCACGAACCAGAACATTCTGGGTAAGTCGCACCGTGAGAAGATTCTGGAGGTGCTGGCGGCTCGTGAGGAGCGTGAGCATTTCTCGGCGCTGGTTCCGGTGGAGAAGTTGCTGGAGCAGGAGGCGAACCTGGCGGTGTCGAGCTGGGTTGAGCCGGAAGATACGCGTGAGCGTGTGGACATTGTTGAGTTGAATTCCCATATTGAGGGTATTGTGGCTCGTCAGGCTCAGCTGCGCGTGGAGATTGACGCTATTGTGGCGCGTCTGGAAGGCGGCGAGTAGTCGTGGCTGAGGTGACGAATTATATTGACCGCCTGGTGGCTGAGCTCTGCCCGGATGGGGTGGAGTACCGTCCGCTAGGCGAGGTAGGTGAGTTTATTCGGGGTAATGGATTGCAGAAAAAAGATCTTTTTCTCGAAGGTATGCCTGTTATTCATTACGGTCAGGTTTTTACTCATTATGGTGCATTCGCATCTAAGGCTAAGTCTTATACAGATTTTGAGTTGTACTCAAAGCTTCGAAAAGCAGACCCCGGAGATCTTGTTATTGCCACTACAAGTGAAAATGATGAAGATGTCTGTAAGGCGGTTGCTTGGCTAGGGGAAGAGCCTGTTGGGGTTAGTGGTGATGCATATATTTATCGCCATTCGTTTAATGCAAAATATATCGCATATTTTTTTATGACCCATAATTTTCAGCGACAAAAAATTCGTTATATTACAGGGACCAAAGTACGTCGCGTGTCAGGTAAGAGTCTTGAGACTATATTGGCTCCTATGCCGCCAATGGAGATTCAGGAAGCGATTGTAGAAATTCTCGACAAATTCACGAACCTGGAAGCGGAGCTGGAAATACAACTGAAAGCGGAGCTGGAAGCGCGTACTCTGCAATACGAGTACTACCGTGATTCACTCTTCGAAGCCCTCGACTGTCCCCGTGTTTCTCTAGGTGAACTGGGCAAGTTCTACGGCGGACTTAAGGGAAAGACCAAGAATGATTTTGGCTCATCTGGTGCGCGCTACATTTCTTACAAGAATGTATATGAAAACATTTCAGCCGATTTCACTTGGCCTGACTTCGTGCAGGTAAAAGAAGGAGAGAATCAGCTTTCCCTAATGAAGGGCGACATTCTTCTGACTGGATCATCTGAAAATATGGAAGAATCAGGTCTTTCATCTGTTGTTACGAAGGAACCTGACGAGAAAACATATTTGAATAGTTTCTCAATCTGCTATCGCCTCAATGATCCGAGCATTCTTAACCCCGAGTTTTCTAAATATCTTTTTAGGAGCCGTTTAGCTCGTAAACAGATTATCCGAACTGCTCAAGGAGTTACGAGGTTCAACGTCTCCAAGAAGAAGCTGGCTAATGTGTCTATTCCTATCCCCAACCTGGAAGAGCAGCAGCGCATTGTCGATATTCTCGACCGCTTCGACGCCCTAACCGCCAGCCTCTCCGAGGGTCTACCCGCAGAGCTCGCAGCGCGTCGCAGCCAGTACGAGTACTACCGCGACCAGCTACTCACCTTCCCCCGCAAGGGCGAAAACCAGTAGCCACCCGCGCAACACCCGCGCATCACGCGCACACCCCGTGCAGGGGCGGCACCCACCACCCCTGCACGGGCCCCACACCTCAACCACACTCAACAACCCACATTACTCAACAAACCGGGTTCAACTAGCCGGGCTCACCAACCCCGAGCCCACCCATCCACACACTCAACCCCTACGCAAAGGAGCACCCCGTGGAAACCGTACCCAACCACCCCCGCCCCACCCAAGGACGCACCGAAAGCATCCTCAGCTCGGACGACTTCACCGTCATCGCCAAGCTCAAGGGAACTGACCTCTACGAGGACTGGGAATCCCAGCACAAGCAGAAGCGTGAGCACCAGAGCGAATCGCAGCTCGAATCCGAACTCATCGAAACCCTCAAAACCCAAGGCTACGACTACCTGCCGCGCCTCACCGACGAGACCGCACTCATCCGCAACCTGCGCGAACAGCTCGAAGCCCTCAACACCCGCCCCGAAGAAGGCGCATACGGCCCCAACAGCGGTTTCCACTTCACCGACGAAGAATTCAACCGCCTACTCACCGAACACATCGCCCGCTCCAACGACGGCATCCTGGAGAAGGCAAAGCTCATCCAGGAAGAACGCTTCATCGACTTCCGCCTCGAAGACGGCACTCTGCGCAACATCATGCTCATCGACGCCGCTTACCCCGCACGCAACCACATGCAGGTCATCAACCAGTACCGCGTACCCGCCCCCAACGGCAAAGTACTCAACCGCTACGACGTGACCATCCTCGTCAACGGCCTGCCCCTCGTACACATCGAACTTAAGAAGCGCAGCGTAAGCATCCGCGAAGCCTTCAACCAGATCGAACGCTACCAGAACGAAGGCTTCCAGCAGGACCAGCACCGCCTCTTCGAATACGCCCAGATCTTCGTCATCAGCAACGGCTTCGAAACCAAGTACTACTCCAACACCGTGCGCCACAAGCACGTCGAAGACCAGCAGACCGCCAGCCGCAAGACTGCCTCCGGCGGTTCGGCAGGCAAGAGCTTCGACTTCACCAGCTACTGGTCAGACGAACAGAACAACCGAATCAACGACCTGATTCTCTTCGCGCGCACCTTCCTCACCCGCCACACCCTCGCAAACATCCTGACCCGCTACTGCATCTTCACCGTAGGCCAGGACCTGCTCGTCATGCGCCCCTACCAGATTGCGGCAACCGAAAAAATCATTAAGCGAGTCGAAATCGCCAACAACGACCCCAAGCGCCTCGGCACCAAGGAAGCCGGCGGCTACATCTGGCACACCACCGGCAGTGGCAAGACCCTCACCAGCTTCAAGACCGCACGCCGCCTGGCAGAAACCGGGCTCGTCGACAAGGTACTCTTCGTCGTGGACCGCAAGGACCTCGACTACCAGACCATGCTCGAATACAACAACTTCCAGGCAGACTCCGTTAGCTCCACCGGCAGCACCCGCGAACTCAGCACCCGCCTCGCCGACCGCGGAACCAACATCGTAGTCACCACCATCCACAAGCTGTCCAACCTCATCACCGCCGAACCCAAGCACCCCGTCTACGGCCAGCGCGTAGCCATCATTTTCGACGAATGCCACCGCTCCCAGTTCGGCCGCATGAACACCGCCATCAAGAAGCACTTCAAGAAGTACAGCATGTTCGGGTTCACCGGCACCCCCATCTTCGAAAAGAACTCCGTAGGCGGCCCCGGCACCACCACCGTCGAAGTCTTCGGCGACTGCCTGCACACCTACACCGTCGTCGACGCCATCAACGACAAGAACGTGCTGAAATTCCACCTGGAATACACCAACACCAGCCCCCACTTCGCCGAACTCGAAGAATCCTCCTACGCAGAAGAAATCGCCGCAGAACTCGCCGAAACCCCCGACGCGAAGGAACTCGCCAAGTTCGCAAAGAGCAAGGAAGTACTCGAAAGCCCCGAACGTATCGAAGCCGTAGCCACCTACATTCTGGACAACTACGACCGCAAAACCAACCAGAGCGCAGCCACCAGCTACGAGGTCAAAAAGACCCACACCATCAACGGCGTCACCAAACACTACGTAGAACGCGTGCGCGGCTTCAACTCGATCCTGGCAACCTCCTCAATCGATGCAGCCTGCACCTACTACGACGCCCTCAACACCCTGCAGGAAGAGCGCATCGCAGACGGCACCCTGCGCCCCGAACAGAAGCTCAAAGTCGCCATCATCTACTCGCAGGGCAACGGCGGACAGCTCTTCGACACCTTCGGAGAAGAAGAAAACTTCACCTTCGCCACCGAAGGCACCGGCAGCCGCATGGACGGCTTCCTCGAAGACTACAACACCATGTTCGGCACCAACTTCAGCACCGACGGCGACTCCTTCGACAACTACTACAAGGACGTCTCCCGCCGCATGAAGGTACGCGAACTGGACCTGCTCATTGTCGTGAACATGTTCCTGACCGGTTTCGACTCCAAGACCGTCAACACCCTCTGGGTGGATAAGAACCTGAAGATGCACGGCCTGGTTCAGGCGTACAGCCGTACCAACCGAATCCTCAACTCGCTCAAGCCCTCCGGCAACATCGTGTGCTTCCGCGACCTTGAACAGGCAACCAAGGACGCCTTCACCCTCTTCGGCGACACCGAAAACAGCGACGGCCAGTCCGCCCTCGACATCGCGTTCACCCGACCCTACAAGGAAGCCTACGCCGCATACGACAAGGCCGTCTCCGAGCTGCGCGAAGAATTCCCCATCGACGAGGGCGGCTCCATCACCGTGGACACCACCGAAGACAAGGCCCGCTACATCGAGGTCATGAACAAGGTGCTTGAGCTGCAGCAGGAACTGCGCGTACACGACGAGTTCATCCGCGACGGCGGCAACGAACTCATCAGCGACTACGACATGCAGGGCTACACCGGTGTCTACAACGACATCTACGAAGAAGCCCGCGAACTGCGCCGCGAACAGGAAGAAGCGAAGGACGGCGCCGACAACGAAACCGGCGAAGGCGAAGAAAAGCCGACCGGAGTTGACCCGTTCGCTGGTGTCCACTTCCTCACCGAGCTGGTGAAGCAGCAGGAAGTCGGTGTGCTCTACATCCTGGAGCTCGTCAAGGCAGCCCGCGCCGCACGCCACGGCAAGGCGGCAGGGGAGAGCGGCACCTCCGAAACCGCGCAGGACAGCGTGGAGTACTTCCGCGACCGCGTGCGCCTCGCTATTCGTAACGACGCCGACCTGCGCGAAAGCGGCGACATCATCGAGGACTACTTCGACACCTACCTGAACGAGTCCGAAGACCACGACGTGCAGGAACACTTCCACCACTACGTGACCGACCGCCGCACCCGCGAAGAAGACACCATCGTCAAGGACGAAGAGCTGGACTCCGCCGAAACCCAGCGCGTCGTCAACCGTGCGCTCAAGGAAAACCGCCGCACCATTCCCGGCAAGATCAGCCGCCTGGTCAAGGGCAAGATCTCGCTCTTCGGCGGCAAGCTCGGCGGCGCGAAGACTGAAGATGCAGCAACCAAGGCGAAGCGCGTGAAGCAGAAGCTGGAGAAGCACATCGTCCGCTTCATGCCGTTCCTTGGCGGAGAATAAACCGCGGTGACGTGCTGTAACCGGCGGTAGTAATCCGCCGTTATCCGCCCAGAAGCCACATGTGTTTCGAAAAGCCACTTCTTTCGTGGCTTCTCGAAACACATGTGGCTTTTCGCCGTCTATGGGGGGGGGGGAGGGGATGGAATCTTTCGATAGGTTAGTGTCTTCACCACGGGTTAAAGACCCACGGCGAAGACACTAACCTATCGAAACAGCCAGTTACCCGCCGCCTGACCTACCTCGGCGCTGATTTGTGCCATAGGTTAGCGTCTTTGGTCGTAGTTAAAAACCATGGCAGAAGTCCGTAACCTATGACCGAATTTTCTGTGTGGTGTGTATAGGCGGGGGAGTGCGCCTCCAGAAACCCCCTCATCCCGCAATATTTTTCTGCTTCTTCTCCAGCGTGGGGCGGTGTAGCCCCTTATCTTGTCAGGGGTGCCCCGTACTTTGGGTGTAGAGAACAACGACGCGTTCTCGCCCCCTCCGCCGAGCGACCAAAGGAGCCCCTCATGTACACGGTTGGTTACTACAATGACGAAGACTTCCGCGCCTTCTACTCCGGTCAGGACGCCGCCAACATTGACGACTTCTTCACTGACAACGGCGAATACCTCATGGCGTACCTGCCAGAGGTGACCGACCGCGAGTTCCTCGCCGGCCTCCGATACGGTAACGGCTGCGACGCGCTCTGCCAGAGCGGATACGCCCTCGACGAGGCGGAAGAGGCACTTCGCGACATGTATGCGCTCGCCGTGTAGCCCGCCCGCCCACCTGTCACAGCTGGGGATCCGGTCATGAGTTGCGGATTTGTGCCATAGGTTAGTGTCTTTGGTCGT
>NZ_KV810746.1:0-1663 GCF_001812895.1 Rothia sp. HMSC069C04 | reverse complement strand
GGTTAGTGTCTTTGGTCGTAGTTAAAAACCATGGCAGAAGACGCTAAACCATGGCACAAATTCTGCAGGGGCGGCGCCTCCGCAAGTGTAGATTTATTTGATGCATAAAGCATTGATGTGTCCGAATAATGACGTTTAGATAGTATTGCACTCAAAGCAACGCAAATAGACACAAAGATGCGGTAGGGTGGTAACTGTAGTGTTCCATAGCGCACCGATGCGTTTGTTGGGTGCGCTACGGGGCTGTTTTCCTTCCGGTGGTCAGTTTGACCTGTGAAAAGCGGCCCGACATGCACATATATCACACCGTCACCGATGATAGGAGCGCATCTTCTATGGATTCGACCATCTTTAATCGCCGTACCCTGTTGGGTAGCGGCGCACTTGCGGGCCTGGGGGCCCTGCTTGCGGCGTGTGGCCAGCAGGCTTCTAATGAGGCGGCAGCCACCGCCTCGGCAGCGCCGAGCGAAACCGCTTCGGCATCTGCGTTGGCTTCTGAGTCGCCCTCGGCAAGCGCAACCCCGTCT
Source organism: Rothia sp. HMSC069C04 (assembly GCF_001812895.1). NCBI lineage: Bacteria > Bacillati > Actinomycetota > Actinomycetes > Micrococcales > Micrococcaceae > Rothia > Rothia sp. HMSC069C04. The sequence continues at coordinate 1,136 of NZ_KV810746.1, read as the reverse complement.
ACTGTTCGCGGCTACTCGGGCGGCTCGAAGGCACCGGACGGAGAGTACCGCCCGGCTGATTCGAAGGGACCCGCCCAAAATGTCCCCAAGCCCCCGGCACCGGAAGAGGGTTACCGCGAGAAGTCGATTTCCGGCTTGGAGAAGACGATTCGCGCTTGGATTTTGAATGAAAATTACTCAATTCAAACTGGAGACTATACGGAAACCCTTAAATTTGTGAGCCCTTCTTTCAAGGAAGAGATTGATTTCAGCAAAAAGATTTCATCTCTTTATCAGAAGGGTGGTTGGGTTATTGCTGGTACCCATAACTTTGTGGCTAATGGTGCGCCCTGGTCTGAGGACGGTGAGACCTATATTTGGCGTGCGTACCGGCAGTGGACTTACGCGATGTATGTTGAGCCTGATGGTAGCTGGGAGAGCTTCGAGAATGGGGATGATGTCAATAATATGTGGGACATCAAGTTGCGTTATACGGGTGATCGTTGGCTTGTTGAGTCAACAACGGTAGTCGAAGGTTAAATATCTGCCATGAAGATTCTCGCCAAATATACTATTGCAGCATTATTTATATCATTTGCTGGTTACACTGCCGCGTCTGGAGTAGAAGGAGAATTCAGCTCGTATTCAGAGTGTGTTAGCAATAACCCAAATTCAGCGCAGGTATGTGGAACTATTTTTAACAATCCAGAGCCCAAACCTACTTCTAAATCCAATAGATACGATGCTGGTCGCAATCAGTCCGGTGGAGATACTGTACGAGATACAAAAAATTCTGAAGCTGCAGAAAAAGCAAAAACCCAAGTCCATGAGTGGGAAAAGAGCCACAACCCCAATGGTTTTGATGTCTACTCCTCCAAAAATAACCCCGGTGTCCTTTACTGTGTAACCCCGGGAGGAAAAGTCGGTATATACAAACACACCAACCTCAGCCCGGAAACTGATGCAGGATTCATGGACCGCGGTCGCCCAGCAATGGGACTGAAGAGCCCCACCAGTGCTAACTGCATCCCCTCAGACATCAAGGCTGTTCAGGACACTAAATCCAAGGCAAACGACGGTCCCACCTGGGAGCAAATGATGGCGCAAATCATTGAGGCCGCCCAGTCGCTAGAGCCAGGCAAGCCGACCCTGCACCA
>NZ_KV810745.1:0-232 GCF_001812895.1 Rothia sp. HMSC069C04 | reverse complement strand
GCGGCGGGTAACTGGCTGTTTCGATAGGTTAGTGACTTTAATGCGGGTTAAAGACCCGCGGCGAAGACACTAACCTATTGAAAGTTCCCCCGGTCCTCCCTTATGAACGGCGAAAAGCCACATGTGTTTCGAGAAGCCACCAAAGAAGTGGCTTTTCGAAACACATGTGGCTTCTCAGCATAAGACCCACGGGGCTGATTTACATGTCGGGCCAGTCGCGGTGCAACGAATA
>NZ_KV810744.1:0-14147 GCF_001812895.1 Rothia sp. HMSC069C04 | reverse complement strand
TGATGTTTCACGTGAAACATCACCGAGAGTTTTTCTTTAGCTTCTCGAAAGATTAGCCCAGGTGCTCGGAGAACTCGGCCAGTAGAGCAGGCTTCGTCTTAGCGCCTACGGTCTTCTTGACGACCTCGCCACCCTTGAAAAGGTAGATGGCGGGAATAGAGGTGATGCCGTACTTCATGGCGGTATCGCCACTTGCTTCAACATCCACCTTGACCACGTCGACCTGACCGGCGTACTCGCCAGCGATCTCGTCAATCACGGGACCAACCATGCGGCAGGGGCCGCACCATTCAGCCCAGAAGTCCACGATAACGGGCTTGTCGTTCTTCAGAACCAGTTCGTCAAAAGTGGCATCAGTTGCCTGCTGTGCACTGCTCATGGAGTGCTCCTTTCTGACACGGGGTGGATTCCCCTGCGAGTAATACGAATAGTTTAGAGGTTTTCGAGGTAGTGCTGCGCGTCCAGAGCGGCAACAGCACCGGAACCGGCAGCAATAATTGCCTGGCGGTAGGTCGGGTCAATCACGTCACCGGCAGCGAAAACGCCGGGAACGGAAGTCTTCGAGGAACGACCCTGAACCGCGATGGTGTGGTTCTCGGTAATCTCCAGCTGGTCACGTACCAGTTCCACGCGAGGATCGGAGCCAATAGCGATGAACAGACCCTGAACAGCCAGCTGGCGCTCAGAACCGTCCTTGGTGTTGGTCAGGGTGATCGACTCGAGGTTGCTCTCGCCGTGAACGGCGGTGACAGCCGAGTCCCAGACAACCTCAATCTTCGGGTTGTTGAACACGCGGGTCTGCATGATTTCCGAAGCGCGGAAAGAATCGCGGCGGTGCACCAGGTACACCTTGGATGCGAAGGTCGTCAGGAACAGTGCCTCCTCCAGCGCGGAGTCGCCACCGCCGACCACTGCGATTTCCTTGTCCTTGAAGAAGAAGCCATCGCAGGTTGCGCACCAGGAGACGCCGTAACCGGAGAGTCGGTCTTCGCCCTCGATGTTGAGCTTACGGACCTGAGAACCGGTGGTCATGATGACGGTCTTTGCCAGGTGAACGGCGCCGTCAGCGGTGTAGACCTTCTTCACGTCGCCGGTGAGTTCAACCTTCTCTACGTCCTGGTAGCGGATGTCAGTGCCGAAACGCTCAGCCTGCTGGCCGATGTTCTCCATCAGCTCGGGGCCCTGGATGCCCTGAATGAATCCGGGGAAGTTCTCGACCTCGGTGGTGTTCATGAGGGAGCCGCCGGGCGCCAGGGAGCTGGCGAAGAGGACAGGCTTCAACTCGGCGCGTGCCGCGTAGATTGCCGCGGTGTAACCAGCGGGGCCGGAGCCCACAATAATGACGTTGTGGACGGTTGCGTCGGCCTCAACCTCGGCTGCCGGTGCCGCCTTGGTGGCGGGTGCGGAAGCGAGGTTCAGATTGCCCAGGGCGGAGCCTCCGAAGAGGCCTCCCAGATTCTCAGTCATCAGATATATCTTTCCGTTGTAGGTCTTTCGTTCTGTCCTTATAACAGAGCTTTATCCTCGATTATTCCATTTTTTGGGGACCCTTATCCAGATACTCCGCGCACTGTGAATCTTTGAGTAGCCACCCTGCCATAAAGAGTCATAAATAGACATCAAAAAGGGCGGGGCTTCCGAACTGTTGAGTTCAGAAGCCCCGCCCTTGTGTCTGGGGCGTGAGCGCACTGTCGGCGTCGCGTTATGGGTTGATTAGTCCACCTTGATTTCGTTGATGCGCAGACCGTAATTCCACGTTCCAATCGGCAGGGAGAGGCGGGGCAGCTCGTTGACCACGATGATCACGTAGGCACCCTTTTCTGCGCTCTGCTTGGAGGTGTCCAGGGTGACGACTGCATCCTTGCCTTCGAAGGTGCCCTTGCCGACCTCAACCGCACCGTCCAGGGATGCAGAGCTGTTGGTGTAGACGGTGAAGGAGCCGCCGGTGCCGGTGTTCTGCTGGATGGTCAGCTTGGAGACGACGGTGGGGGTCTGCAACTTCAGTGCCAGGCCGAATTCCTTGATGGTGCCGGCGTAGTTGGCGGTGCCGAAGCCGTAGCTGATCCATGCGGTGTTGGCGTTACCGTCGGTCAGGTTCGGGATGAGGGTGTCCATGTCGTTCATGAACGTGGGGTTCGAGGGCACGAAGCGAGCCACGGACGCGATCTTCGCCGGTGCGTTCGATGCCTTAGCGGTCGGGGATGCCGATGCGCTGGCGTTTGCCGCAGCCGATTCGGAGGCGGAGATAGAGGACTTGGGGGTGTGCGGTGCGGCTGCCTGGTTGGAGCCGATTGCGCCCAGGGAGGTGAGGATACCGCCTGCGACGATGACGAGCAGCAGGACTGCTGCGAGGGCGACTGCCCAGGTGCCGCGGCTGCCGTCTTCTTCGTCTTCGTCATCTTCGTAGATGCTGGTGGGTTCGGAGTATGCGGTGACGGCTGCGCTGTCGGATGCGTTCCAGTTCTTGGCGGCGGTGATGCTCTCCTGGTTGGCGCTGGAAGCAGAGACCTTCTCATAGGTGTTGGGGGAGCTGCTGCTTTCGGAGTCGCCGAAGATTTCGGTGCCCAGTGCGTCTTCTGCGTTGGAGAGTGCGTGGTTTTCGACCAGCAGGGTGTCCAGCAGGGTGTCGGGGCGGGTGTGGGAGGTGACGAGGTAGCGGCTGCCTTCGGGGGTGATGCCCAGGTCGAGGATCTGGATGTTGCCGCGTGCGTTGGTTGCGAGCGCGCGGGAGTTTGCTTCCAGCAGTGCGCTGCGGCTGGGCGATGCGACGACGACCGAGACCTTACGGTTGAGAATCTGGTCGGTGCCTTCAAGCACCATGTCGGATTCTGCCGTAATGATGATGTGTGCGGTGATCTCGTAGCGGCCTCCGAGGACCGATCCGACCGGAATCTGTTGCGACAACGTGTTCTCCCGAGGTGGTTTCATAGTGCCTGCCGTGTGGCGGGCCCTGACTATTAGATTCTACCCGGCATTGAAGGATGCTGGGGTTGAGTGATAGTTTGTGGCGTCCGGGTGGCTGCCTGTGCCTTCTGCGGGCCCCGGCGTGGGGTGCGGTGGGTGCACGGGCAGCTACCCGGGTTGGGCGTTGTGTGCTGCTTTAGCGGCGGGCAAAACGCTCAAGTTTGGAGGTGAGGGGTGCCAGTAGTGCGTTGGCTTCCTTGACGCGGAAGATCTGTATGCCGGCAAGGTATGCCAGTCCCATGACGGTGCCGCATACGGCGAGGGTGATGATTGCGGTGAGCTTGGAGGCCCAGGCGAATCCGTCGAGCTGGTAGCCGCCGAGCAGCCAGAGCGCGATGGCTGCGATTCCGCCGGCGAAGAGGGATGCGAGGGTGGTGCGGGCGTAGGTGCTGACGATGCCGCGCTGGCCGTAGTAGCCGAGGCGGCGGCGGACCATGTGGTGGCTGATGAACAGGATCAGGATATTGTGCACCGGGTAGATGAAGGCGAGCATGTACACGGTGTACTGTGCGTCGAGCAGGGATGCTGCGAAGCTCATGATGACCATGATGATGGCGGAGTACACCTGGATGCGGAAGGGGGTGCGTGCGTCTTCGCGGGCGTAGAGCACGCGGCTGTAGAGGTAGTTGATGGTGAGGGTGGGGGTGCCGAGCGCGGTGATGACGATGAGCTTGGCGATGATGGTTGCTGCGATGGGGTCGCCGCCGCTGAAGAGTACAGCGACGGGGCCTGCGAGTACCATGAGTGCGACCATGCAGAAGACGGTGGCTACGGCTGCGTTGCGCAGGCCGTGGGAGAGTGCGTAGATGACGCTGTCGCTGTCGTCGGCGATGGCGGAGGCGCTCATGCGGTTGAAGAGCACGGTGGCGATGGAGATGCCGATGACGCCGTGTGGGAGCATGTACAGCATGGAGGCGTAGTTGAGTGCCTGCAGGCCGGGGATTTGGATGCCGAGGGCGGCGTAGTGTTCGCGCTGACCGACGATGCCTGCGGCGACCTTGGTCATGTAGAGGAATGCGAGGTTGGAGATGATGCCGGAGGCGAGGGTCCAGGCGGCGAGCTTGGAAGCTGCGCGCAGGCCGATGCCTCGCCACGCGAAGTCGGGCTTGAGGCGCAGGCCGAGCTTGCGTAGGGGGATGAACAGGACGAGCGCCTGCATCATGACGCCGAAGGTGGAGGAGCCTGCGAGCACGAGGGTCTGTGCGTTGGTCCAGTTGTCTACGGTGTGAATCGGGTTGGGGTTGGGGGTTTGTGCGCCGAAGAGGAAGATGAACAGGATCAGCGACAGGATGGTGATGACGTTGTTGAGTACGGGCGACCACATGTAGGCGCCGAATGCGTCTTTGGCGTTGAGGACCTGTCCGATGACGGTGTAGAGGCCGTAGAAGAAGATTTGGGGTAGGCACCAGAGGGAGAAGATGAAGCCGAGCTGCCGTTGTTCGGGGCTCCATCCTGAGCCCATAATGCTGATGATGGGCCAGGCGCAGGCGACAGTGATAATGGTGATGAGGCCGATTGCGGTGACGGTGAGGGTGACGAGTTTGGAGATATATCGTGCGCCGCCGTCTTGTGCTTTGGCCGCCTTGATGATTTGGGGTACGAGGACTGCGTTGAACACGCCGCCTGCTACGAGGACGTAGATGAGGTTGGGTAGGGTGTTGGCGGTTTCGAAGACGTCGCCGACGGTTGAGAGTGAGCCGATGGCTACGGTGAGCAGGATGGTCTTGACGAATCCGAGGATGCGCGAGACGAGGGTGCCTGCTGCCATGATTGCGCTTGAGCGGGCGTCGTTACGTGCCACGTATGTCTCTCCTGTGTCGGCGGATGATTGCTTCTTTTAGTTTTTGGGCTCTTACAGTGGGTGGTTAGAGCTGGGTGGTGATGTATTCGCGCGCGCTACGGGCGATGTGTTGCTCGTTGGCGAATGAGAGGCGGGTGGGGAGCTCTTCGAGGGGGACCCATGCGACGTCGATTGCTTCGTGGTCGGGGTCGTTGTCGATGCTGAGTTCTCCGCCGGTTGCTGCGAAGAGGTAGTGGTGCACGGTTTTGTGGATGCGCGTGCCGTTGGAGGTGAACCAGTAGGCGATGGTGCCGAGGGAGGCTACGGGGTAGCCGGTGATTCCGGTTTCTTCGCTGATTTCGCGTTGTGCGGCTTCGACGGTGGTTTCGCCATGTTCGATGTGGCCTTTGGGCAGGCACCATTCGCGTTGGCCGTTGCGGTTGATGCGGGCGATGATGGCTACGGGTAGCTGTTCGGGTCGGTCGAAGTCGATGATGAGCCCGCCTGCGGAGACTTCTTCGGGGGCGGGTACCGCTCGCGCGGGCGCGGTGAAGCGCGTTTTGGGGGCGCGGGGTACGGGAATGCTCATGGTTCTACCTTAACCGATATGTGAGGGTTTGTGTGTCTCGGTTTTGGGTGAGATAGCTGTCTCTTTGGCTTGGGTGTTGTGGGTGTGGGGTGGGCGCATGGGTGGTTTTTCTGGCACGATTAAAGGATTATGTCGCTGATTATTGATGTTGTGTCGAAGTACCCGGATGCCGCCGAGCTGGGAGAACTGTACCGTGCGGCGGGTTTTGAGCTGTACTTGGTGGGCGGTATTGTCCGCGATAATCTGCGGGTTGAGGATGGTCTCTTCACCGATTTTGATTTGACGACGGATGCTACTCCGGAGCAGAGCGAGCAGATTCTGCGTGGGTGGGGTGAGCATACGTGGGATATCGGCAAGGAGTACGGCACGATTAGTGCGCGTAAGAATGGCGTGGTGTATGAGGTGACCACGTACCGTGCTGAGGTGTATGTTTCGGATTCGCGTAAGCCGACGGTTGAGTTCGGTACGGATTTGAGCGCAGATTTGGTGCGTCGTGATTTCACGATTAATGCGATGGCGGCGGCTTTGCCCAGTGGTGAGGTTGTTGACTTGTTTGGCGGCGTTGAGGATTTGCGTGCGGGTGTTTTGCGTACTCCGCGCTCGCCGCAGGAGTCTTTCTCTGAGGATCCGCTGCGTATGATGCGTGCGGCTCGTTTTGCTGCGCGTTTTAATCTTGAGGTTGCCCCGGAGGTTTTCGAGGCGATGCGCGAGATGGCTGGCCGTATTGAGATTATTTCGGCTGAGCGTGTGCGTGATGAGCTGGTGAAGCTGATTGAGGCGGATTATCCGCGGGTGGGTTTGAACCTGCTGGTGGATACGGGTCTGGCGGATTATGTGTTGCCGGAGCTTCCTGCGTTGCGTATGGAGATGGATCCTGCGCATCACCATAAGGATGTGTATGCGCATTCGTTGAAGGTGATGGAGCAGGCGATGGAGAAGGAGACGGACGAGGATGGTCCGTGTCCGGCTCCTGATTTTATTCTGCGTTTTGCGGCGTTGATGCACGATATTGGTAAGCCGAAGACTCGTAAGTTTGAGAAGGACGGCTCCGTCTCGTTCCTGCACCACGAGGTGGTGGGCGCGAAGATGGTGAAGAAGCGTATGCGTGCGCTGCGTTTTGATAATGACACGATTAAGGCTGTGGCTCGTCTGGTGGAGCTGCATATGCGATTCTATGGTTACCGTGAGTCGGGTTGGACTGATTCTGCGGTGCGCCGTTATGTGCGTGATGCGGGCGATCAGCTGGAGCGTCTGCATCGTGTGTCGCGTTCTGATGTGACGACTCGTAATCGTCGTCTGTCGCGCTCGCTGGCTGAGGCGTATGACGATTTGGAGCGTCGTATTGCTGAGTTGGCTGCTCAGGAGGAGCTGGATTCGATTCGTCCGGATCTGGATGGCGGTCAGATTATGCAGATTCTTGGTATTGCGCCGGGCCCGGTGGTGGGCGAGGCGTATAAGTTCTTGTTGAATTTGCGTCTGGATGAGGGTTCGCTTCCTGAGGAAGAGGCGAAGGCTCGTCTTCTGCAGTGGTGGGAGCAGCGTCGGGAGGCGTAGCTTCTGCGGTTTTCGGTACTGCATCGCATGGTTGAGGTCACGCGGTGCGGTACTGTTCTATCTGCTTTTTCTCGTGTATTGTTAAGAAATCTATGCGTGTTCCCCGCCCGGTGTGTTTCACGTGTAGGGCACAATGAATCTCCTGCTATGGAAATCCCATAGCCGTTTAGCCCAAAGGAGGGGTTTAATCATGCGTGCATATGAACTGATGGTTATCCTCAGCCCCGAGGTTGAGGACCGTGCGGTTGAGCCGTCGCTGTCCAAGTTCCTCGAAATCGTGACCAACGAGGGTGGTTCCGTCGACAACGTCGACATCTGGGGCCGTCGTCGCCTGGCATACGAGATCCAGAAGAAGTCTGAGGGTATCTACGCAGTGGTGAACTTCACCTCTACCCCCGAGACCGCAGCTGAGCTCGATCGTGTTCTGAACCTGAACGAGTCCGTCATGCGTACCAAGATCATCCGCCCGGAGGATCAGAAGATCTCCAGCAAGTAGTTGTTTCTTGCCGGTCGGCTGACCCCCTAAAAATGTCAGGGGGTTGCGCTGTACTGGATTCAACATACTTGTAACTCTTATCGAGGAGGCATCAAATGGCAGGCGATACCGTTATTACCGTTATTGGTAATCTGACTGGCGATCCGGAGCTTCGTTACACCCCTGCGGGTGCGGCGGTTGCTAATTTCACGATCGCATCGACTCCGCGTACTTTTAACCGCCAGACGAACCAGTGGGAGGATGGGGAGACCCTGTTCCTGCGTGCGTCGGTGTGGCGTGGTTACGCTGAGAATGTTGCAGAGACTCTGAAGAAGGGTACTCAGGTTATCGCGCAGGGCCGTCTGAAGTCTCGCTCGTACGAGACCAAGGAAGGCGAGCGTCGTACTTCGTTTGAGCTTGAGGTCGAGGAGATCGGCCCGACTCTGCGTTTTGCTACTGCTCAGGTGACTCGCGCACAGCGTTCTGCCGGAGGTAATAACTTCGGTGGCGGTGCACAGGGTGGCTTTGGTGGTGGCGCTGGGTACAACGCTGCTGCTCAGGGCGGTTTCTCCGCTCCTCAGCAGAACAATTTTGCTGCTGCTCAGGGTAATGGTTACTCTGGCCAGTCTGGCTACTCCGCTCCGGCTGCTCCGGCGGCCCCCGCAGCTCCTGCTGCTGATCCGTGGAGTTCTCAGTCTGGTGGTAACTATGACTGGGGTAGCGGCGCCGACGACGAACCTCCGTTCTAAGCCGGTTTCGTTTTCCGAATAGTAATTTATCAATCCATCCCGCGGTTATCCGCCGCGGGCTCCCAACTCTAAGGAGCACCACGATGGCTAAGGCTGAAATCCGTAAGCCCAAACCCAAGCAGAACCCCCTCAAGGCTGCTGACGTCACCGTTATCGACTACAAGGACGTCGCACTTCTGCGCAAGTTCATCTCCGACCGCGGCAAGATCCGCGCTCGCCGCGTGACTGGCGTGACCGTTCAGGAGCAGCGCAAGATCGCTCAGGCTATTAAGAACGCCCGCGAAGTTGCACTGCTGCCCTACTCCGGCGCTGGCCGCTAAAGAGAAGGAGAGACAGTAACATGGCTAAGATCATTCTGACTCAGGAAGTTTCCGGCCTCGGTGCAGCTGGCGATGTTGTCACCGTTAAGGACGGTTACGCACGTAACTACCTGCTGCCCCGCGGCTTCGCCGTGACCTGGACCCAGGGTGGCGAGAAGCAGGTTGAGTCCATCCGCGCCGCTCGTGCGGCTCGTGCTAAGGCTTCTCTGGAAGAGGCTCAGGCAATTGCTGCGTCCCTGGCTGCTAAGCCGGTTGTCGTTGCACACAAGGCTGGCGCTGACGGCCGCCTGTTCGGTACCGTCAAGGCTGAGGCTATTGCTGAGGCTATTGAGGCTGCTGGCATTGGCTCCGTTGACAAGCGCACCATCCACCTGGGTTCCGCTATCAAGCGCACCGGTGAGTACAAGGTGACTGTCCGCCTGCACGCTGACGTTGTCGCTAACGTTGTCCTGGACGTCGTTGCTGCTGCGTAAGTAGATTTTTAGATATTTGACGCTGGTGCTTTGATGCTGCGGCGTTGAGTGTCGGACGGGGTGTCCCTCTTCGTGAGGGGCACCCCGTTTGTTGTACCCATAGCTGTGCCCGCTCCGGTGCATGTTTCACGTGAAACATTGTTTTTGAGAGGTTGAGAATAGGGGTAGGGTAGTAGAAGGATTGGTGGCTAGAGCGGTTGCGGCTGCGAAGTACGCCAATTGACCCCGTAGACTGGTAGACATGGCTCGATCTTTTTCACGTTTGTCTTCTAGCGCGCAGCTTCTGTCCACGGGTGTGGTGTTGGAGTGCATCAATTTGCTGCTGTGCGCTCTAGCGGTTATCCCATTTGCGGACGCGAATGTCGCTACTGCTCTTCTGCTTCTTTTGCTGGTGGTTGGCGGCCTTGCGTCCAGTGTTGCGCTGGTGTGCGCGCTGGTGGGTCTGGTGAAGTTCCGTCAGTACCGCGTGGCTAATATTTGCTTGGCGGTTATTTCTGTAGCGGTTAACCCGTTGGTGCTGCTGGGTCTGTATATGGCGGCTTATTAGCCCGGTTTAGAGTCCGCGAACTGCACAATATCAAAGCTCTCAGGGTTCTGTTGGTTTTCTCCCAGCTTGTTTCCAGCGAAATTCAATCCTCCCATAAGGTTGGGGGTGTTTACTATAAGTGTTGGTTCGAGAGGACTGCGATGTGAATGTGTGTGTTTCGTGTAGCGGGGTCGCCCGCTAGCGAAAGAAGGATGGCAAGGCAAAAGCGCCTTGCCTTTCTTCTTTTAACGCGACGTGTAGTTTCCGCGTGAAATCCGGGGTGCTGCACCTCGATTTTGAAGAAAAATCTATTCCCAGCTTTCTTACAGCTTTAACCTACAGGGAATAAAGGTTTACGCGTAATACTTTATATAGATGGTTCGAGAGGACCATCAGAAAGTTGGACTTTCCTTGCGGAAGTGGCTCTGATTTTCGTATGTATGTGTGTGTGATGAGACTGGGGTTGGACCGAGAGGTTCAGCTCCAGTTTCTGTTTAATCTCTAGGGTGTGTGGCAAGGATGGCTGTAGTGGTGTTGCGGCATGCTGTAACAAAGGGCAACCACACTTCTATATAACGTCACATTTCCTTTCTTGGGGTGGCGGGTCTAGAATTGGGAAAGATAAATTTTGCATATTAAATACAAGTATTGAGGAGTTGTCTTCCGTGTCTAAGACCCCTTCCGTTCCCGGTACCGACCGCCCCGCCGAAAAGGCAGCAGGTCACTGGCTGCTGGCTCAGCTGGGCAAGAAGGTTCTGCGCCCCGGCGGCCGCGAGACCACCAACTGGCTGCTGGCTCGTGCTCTGGGCGGCGACATTGACGTCGTGGAGTTTGCGCCGGGCCTGGGTATTACCGCCCTGGAGATTGTGAAGCGTTCCCCCAAGAGCTATACCGGTGTGGACCTTGATCCCAAGGCTGCTGAAATCGTAACCGAGCGTATTGGTGCATCGACTAAGCCGAACTACCGTGTGGTGAACGCTAGCGCACAGGAGACCGGTCTGCCCTCGGAAAGCTATGACGCCGTGGTGGGCGAGGCGATGCTGACCATGCAGACCGATAAGCACAAGCTGGAGATTATGCGTGAGGCGGCTCGTCTGCTGCGTCCGGGCGGCTACTACGCTATTCACGAGATGTCGCTGGTTCCCGATTATCTGCGCCCCGAGCTGAAGGAAGAGATTCAGAAGGATTTGGCGCGTACTATCCGCGTGAATGCCCGCCCGCTGACTGTTGCCGAGTGGACTGCTCTGGCGGAAGAGGCTGGCTTTGAGGTGCTGGATGTGTACCAGACCGATATGGCTCTGCTGGAGCCGAAGCGTCTGCTGGCTGATGAGGGTCCCGCTGGCGTTGCGAAGATTGCGTTCAACCTGGCGCGTAAGCCGCAGATTCGTGAGCGTGTGCTGGGTATGCGCGGTGTATTCCGCCGTCATGCCGACCATATTGGCGCTATCGGTCTGATTCTGCGTAAGAAGTAAGACAGAATCACACCGCAAAGCTTATACAGCGAAACGGAGCCCCAGTATTCCTCTCTATCCGAGGGAATACTGGGGCTCCGTTTTACACTGGTGAGGTTATGAGCCGCAGATTCGGCTCAGTCACGTGTGCGCCTACCGGAGTTTGTTATGAGCCGTATTCTTTTCTCTCCCGAAAGCTTCAATATGGGTGAAACCACGCGCTGCATTGAGATAGCGCGTGTGGCTCGGGAGCGAAGTCATACGGTCTTGTTCCACGTGTATTCCCCTAAGTACTTGGGGCTACTGGAAAACGCGGGGCTTCCTGTGCATCTTCGCGAGCCAATTATGAGCGATGCTGAGGCGGAGCAGATTATGGCGCTGGATCAGGGCAGGGGAGTGCGGCATCCTTTCACGACCGATATGGTGCGTCGGCGGGTCACCGCTGAACTTGCGGCTATTCGTGACTTTAGCGCGGATGCTGTGGTGATTGGTTCTAACCTGACGATGCTGCTGTCTGCGCGTATTGCCGGTGTCCCCATTTTCTATGCGCGCCCGTATGCGTACTCGTCGACGTATTTTTCGAAGAAGCCTGCAGCCAGCGAGCTCGCGGCGCCGGGATGGTTGCGGGCTGTGGCGCGGGTGTTTTCGTATAAGCCAGCTTCTTTTACGCGTGTGGCGCGTGAGCATGGGCTCACGCTTCCTCGCCGTACTGTTGATATGCTCAGTGCCGACGTGAATCTTATCTGTTCTCTGTTTACGCAGCTGCGCGGGGATTCTTTGGTAGAGCCTGATGTTGGTGTGGGGCCTATTTATTACCGTGCGCCCGGTGAACTGCCGCAGATTGTTCGCGAGCGCAGGGAGCGGCCACTGATTTACGTGGGAATGGGCTCATCCGGCTCCGCAGATATTTTGGTGCAGGTGCTGCAACAGTTGTCAGCCGCTCCGGTGGATGTGCTGGTTGGCGGCGGGGTGCAGCTCTCGGATACCCACCTGCTGGGCAGCAATATCCATTTCGCCGGGACTGTTCCGGCGCATCTGCTCACCGGTCATATTGATGCCTCGATAACCCACGGCGGTGAGGGAACGGTGCAGACGGCGTGCCTGGCGGGTGTACCGTTTGCCGGTATTGCGATGCAGGCGGAGCAAAGCTGGAATATTGAGGAGTGCGTGCGCTACGGTAACGCCCTGCGCTTTACGAAGAATGATGTGCGCCGCGGCAATGTGCGCGATATTCTGGGCCGTCTGCTCAGCGATGAGGGCATGCGCGCTAGGGCACGGCAGCTGGGTGAGGCAATGCGCACTATGGATGGTGCGGCGCTCGCCGTTGAGAAGATTGAGGATTATCTGCGCGCGGCCCATTAGGCGTGTATGTATTTCGCGTGTGCCTTCGTGAGAAACTAGCATAGGAGTTCTGCAGAAATTGTTTCTGGAACGTCGTAGATATCGGATTGAAACGCGAGGATAAGCATGTCTGAAACTGCCATTGATTATGGTTCCCGCACTATGCCCCATGATGATGTGGCTGAGCAGTCGGTGCTCGGTGGCATGCTGCTGTCGAAGGACGCTATTGCGGATGTGGTTGAGAGCCTGCGTGCCTCTGATTTCTATAAGCCGGCGCACGAGACGATTTATGAGGCGATTCTTTCTCTCTATGGTCACGGCAGCCCTGCGGATGCGATTACGGTTGCTGATGAGCTGAAGAAGCGCGGCGAGCTGACTCGTGTGGGCGGCGCGTCCTATATTCATACGCTGATTGCGTCGGTTCCGACTGCTGCTAACGCTCAGTATTACGCTGAGATTGTTAAGGAGCACGCGATTATGCGCCGCCTGATTGAGGCGGGTACGAAGATCGCTCAGCTGGGTTACGCCAATGAGACTGAGGTCGATACTTTGGTGGATCAGGCGCAGGCTGAGATTTATGCGGTGACTGATGGTAACGCGAAGGAAGACTATGTGTCTTTCTCTGAGGCGTTGGAGGAGACCATCAATGAGATTGATGCGAACTCGAACCGCCCGGATGGCGTGTACGGTGTGCCGACTGACTTTATTGAGTTTGATGAGCTGACCGGTGGTCTGCATGGCGGCCAGATGATTGTTATTGCGGCTCGTCCGGGTGTGGGTAAGTCGACTCTGGCTCTGGATATTGCTCGTTCTGCTGCTATTCATCATCAGATGACGACTGTGTTTTTCTCGCTGGAGATGAGTCGTACTGAGTTGGCGATGCGTATTCTCTCCGCGGAGGGCAAGATTTCGATGGGTCGTCTGAAGAAGGGTGACCTGGATACTGAGGGTTGGACGAACCTTGCGACTCTGCAGGGCCGTATTGATTCTGCTCCTCTCTTTATTGATGATTCGCCGAATATGACTCTGATGGAGATTCGCGCGAAGTGCCGTCGCCTCAAGCAGCGTAATGATTTGAAGCTTGTGGTGCTGGACTACCTGCAGCTGATGAGTTCGGGTAAGAAGGTTGAGTCGCGTCAGCAGGAGGTTTCGGAGTTCTCTCGTAGCCTGAAGCTGTTGGCTAAGGAGCTGGATGTTCCGGTGATTGCGCTGTCGCAGTTGAACCGTGGTTCGGAGCAACGTACTGATAAGCGTCCGATGGTTTCGGATCTGCGTGAGTCGGGTTCTATTGAGCAGGATGCGGATATGGTGATTCTGCTGCATCGTGAGGATATGTATAACCCGGATAGTGAACGCGTGGGTGAGGCAGACATGATTATTGCTAAGCACCGTGGTGGTCCGACTCGTACTATCCCGTTGGCGTTTAGCGGTAAGTACTCGCGCTTCAACAATATGGCGAATGAGGCGCCTCCCCAGTACTAACCCCGTACTCAACTAATTCAGTACTAAGCGTTTCAGCGCTAGGCGTCAGCACTCTGTAGCTGTGCCCCTCTTCTTCTATTCCTTGCAGGATGGAAGGGGAGGGGCTTTTTGTATCTATAGGTAATAGGTATGGGCGCCCAGGCGCATGGTTAGGAATCGTGCAGGGTTAGGAATCAAGCGCAGGGTATGGGAATAGGGGCTGCGGAGGGGGTTCTAGAGGGCATTCTGTGAGGGTTTGAGTGGTTTCTTCTGCGTTTATAAGGTTTTTTGGAAGTTTTTTAAAGATTTTTTAGCACCCATAAAACGCACTGACTAGGCTGTTTGATGTTTGTGAGGGTGTTTGAGACCCTTTCAAGGCCCTGTTTGTGTCCCACTTCACCCATTTTCGGGTTGCAGGGCTGTTTGGTGGTCTGTATAGTTGTATGAGTCGCCGCGGCGAGGAG
>NZ_KV810743.1:0-1451 GCF_001812895.1 Rothia sp. HMSC069C04 | reverse complement strand
ATCCGTGGGGTTTGTCGCCGGTGTCGGTGGAGGATTTCAATAAGTTCCGTGAGGAGCGTATTCGGGATACAGTAACAAACATTATTAAGGGCGCACTTACTGTAGTTGGTGTAGTAGCTTCTGCCGCTGCCATTTTTGTAACGGGTGGAACACTTCTTATTGCACTGGGCGCTATCGCCGGTGGCACGTTAGCAGCAGCTAATGCTATCGATGAGAATAAAGACCCCAATACTGGAGAAGTTAATTGGATGAATGTCGGTATATCTGCTGGAGTTGGTGCTCTCTTCGGCGGCATCTCCGCTGGTATGGGCAAGTGGGTGAGTGGTCCTATGTCCAAAATGTTCACTGGACCCGCTAACGGCACCGGTAAGCTAATGGCATCTACTCCGGCACGTGTATGGCAGGCCACCAAGGTGCGTATGACCGTGGAAGGCGCTAAAAGCGGCGTGAGTAGCGCTATTGATGGTACTAAGGACGCGGTTTTGAGTGTTCTAACCGGTGGAAAGCATAAGTACTCGCCGCAGGAACATGCGTTTAAGGTTGCTTCTGGTATGGCTTTTGGTGGTCTGAATAGTATGATTAGCCCGGTATCGGGTTCTTTGTCGAAAACTAAGGTATCGCAGCTTGCCTCTAAGTACATTCCTGGCGTTAGCGAAAAGGGGATTCGTAAGAGTATTAGCGTATCGGCTGATACTGTTTCATCGATGGGACAGAGCGCCTTTGAATCCTGGGGTACCGGTAAGGAAGTGCGTGTCGAAGACCTTGTATGGAAGGGCGTGACGACGGCAACCAAGAAGAGTAAGGATTATGCGAAGAATGCCCCTACAGGTGATGTTGGGGCCCCGAGCACTCTGAAACAAATGGGTACTCGTCCTTATACGTATGGAACTTATTTGAATAGTAAGTCTCGGACTAAGAGCTTCCAAAAATATTTTGACCAGGAAGCACAAAAGTCTGTGACTAACCATGTGAATAAGAAGTACCACCTTAAGGATGCATACGATATCTATAAAAGCCGCCCGGGTTTTTTGGTGTGGAATGATAAGGATTTGAAAGCTGAGTCATCTGTAGCGGAGAAAGGGAAAGGAGAATAACGTTGAGCGCTGTTGAAGACGGAGCCCTCGGAGGGCTTCTCGTCGCCCTGGTACCGGGTATCCGCATTAAGCTCGGCAAACCCACGCTGAATAAGAGGCAGAAGAGGCCTATCGCAGCGTTTATCTTCTTCTGGCTTGTAACTATTCTCGGGTTTGTTGCATGGCCAGCATTCATAGCTTCTTATGGTCTTCTGACCGCTCCCGAATATGCGTCTCAGCGTACTGAAGCGATTGCCGCTCTTCTGATTGGTGTTTTAGGTATAGGCCTGCTGGGCGTTCTCCCGCTGAACCACTGCTACGCCTTCTACCTCGAACTACATGATGACCACGTGCGGTGGCGTAATTGGCGGTGGAAGG
>NZ_KV810742.1:152259-294310 GCF_001812895.1 Rothia sp. HMSC069C04 | reverse complement strand
TATTTATAGCGTCCAAGTTTCGGGGCGCAGTTCAAGATGTGCAGGCGGGGCTTACTAATTTATAGAATATTCTCGGTATCGAGATTATTTTTCACTCTTTATGTTCCAAAGGATAGGAAGAGATATAGAAAGGTGGCGTATTTTTATATACACATTTTCCACTATTTGAGTTATACCAATGTTTTGATTTATTAAATTTTTCAATATGGTATCTTTCTGAAACTTTCACATGAGTCTCAACGAGTTTGTTTGGGTAGGACTTTCCATCTTCTGCTGAGTGTGTGTATTTCCCTGTAACTTCATCACGTGAAGGTGAAAATATGTGTATTGATGAATCTTTCGATGATACAATGACGCCAAAAGCAATAGATTCAGGTGAATCTGGATTATCCAAAAATGCGCATGAAAATCGTGCATTTTCGGAGCTGTCGGTAATTGCAGAGGGAGATGAAATGATTTTACCTAGGAGGATTGAACTTTTTATGGATGAAGTAATTGTAGAATCATGAAATGAAATTGAGAATATTACGGCAAGAAAAACTAAAATCTTAAGGCATGATGAGTATAATATTTTTTTTACTTTTGTGGGGTTGACTGACTTTCTTGAGAGTATATATATGTTTACATTTAAGTAAGCCATGACTGAAAATATCAGAATGCACATGAATATGGGGGGTGAATTTTGCAATCCCAAAATAGCCCCAAATATGGTTTCAATAATTACAATTAATATAAATGTAATGAAATGGCGCAGGACTACTAGAAAGCCGCTGATAATTTTCTGTGTATCGATTAATGAAGTGCTTATGGATGTGGCGGGTTGTTTTTCTGCAGAATGAATAATGGAGTTTCTTAGAGATTCAAAGGGGTGGCTGTTTTGGATTAGTCTGAAGCCTCTGTACAGAATAGATAGGGCTAAGGGGAAAAGAAAAGTGGAATAGACTATAAGGGTTAGCATAAGCATAAAAGAAATCCACTCGTATTTAGCGTACGTAAATTCAGTTGCCGTAAGATGAATTGCAAGACCAATGTCGCGGTCCATCAACATTATGTTTTGAATTAATATAAACGTGAAGGATATTGCAATGATTATTGGCACTAACTGTGATGCGGATTTAAGCTTTTCGAAGGGGGTTTGAGGTTGTATTTTTTCTTTATTGAGAAAGTCTCTGTTGATTGATCGATTCTCTATTTTATGGATTTTTTGATAGAAAGTATAGATTAATGTAGGTAGAAGGGGTATTAGGGTAAATAATATTATAAAGAGATGGTACGCGCTAGGAATTTCGGGCTCACCGAGAACTATGGTTACTGATAAGTAGGCGAATAGAGGGGGGAAGAAAAAATTCATGGCCTGTATAAATGTATTAATGTTTATATCGATTTTATCTAGATATTTTTTAAAAGCTCGCCAAATCGAAAAAATAGTTTTTGGAAAAATTATACATAGAGCCATAGGGGTTAAGATGAGTGTAATAAGTGTTGAAGCATTAAATGGGATTTTAAAGTGAGAGACATTAATATATATAATTCCTAAAGTTAATGCTGTAGCGATTGACGAGAGTTTCCAATCTATATTATTTTCTGATTTGCCAAGCAAGTGTGTCTTCTGAGGGGAGTGGGAGGGTCTGTGAATTCTATTTATGAAGGGTCTGCGAAATCTATTCGAGGTTTTCTGCAGTGGGGCTTTTTGCGTGGGCATTGGCAATTCCTGTCTGCTTTGAGAGGATATGGTTGTAACCAGCATACGGTAGGCGGGTAGGCTCAAGCCACAGGTGAAGGTTAGAATTACGGACCGGACAAGCGGAGATACCTCCATAGAGTGAGCGATGGAGCTTGCAAGCGGGTTCGCCATATACAAGAGGAGTGAATCTCTGATATCTCAGGTGGGTGCCCGTAGTTGAGATGTCTGCACGAAGCGCACCCCTAGCAACGCTGCTAGAGGCCTAGCTTCCCGGCTCAAAAATCGCGCCTAAAAATCGCCTCGCACACCCTATATAAGGTGCCCTCGCGCCACCTTCCGGCACCTCTCACACTCCCAATTTTCGGGTTTTCACCCCCTTTTTTTAAAGATTTTTAAAAAATTTTTCGCCCAATCATCCCGGCACAGTCCGCCGTGCGCTGAATCGCCTCACCGTACCCTCGCCAAGCCCGAAAACCCCGGAATTTCGCGGCAAAACCGCCCGTCCGCGCCCCACCACCGCCCCAAAAGTCGCCCGCAAAACACCCCTCCAGAACCTTAAAAAACCCGTCCCTCACACACCTCCGCGAAAAAAAGTTGAGTAAAGTTCGCTCAACCCTATTGACACACCCTCTGAGAGGGTGCATACTTGAGTACACAAGGCTCAAGGAAGCCGCGCAGACCACCCCACACGGGCGGCACGCGCAGCACCGACCGCCTCCAAAACTTTCAAACTAACCCGCCTCGCATTAGAAGAAGCGGGGCACTAACACCTAAGGAGTGAATAAACATATGGCACGTGCAGTAGGTATTGACCTCGGTACCACCAACTCGGTCGTAGCAGCACTGGAAGGTGGCGACCCGGTCGTCATCGCTAACGCAGAGGGCACCCGCACCACCCCCTCCGTCGTCGCATTCTCCAAGGACGGCGAGGTTCTGGTCGGTAGCGTCGCAAAGCGTCAGGCAGTAACCAACGTCGACCGCACCATCTCCTCCGTCAAGCGCCACATGGGCACCGACTGGACCACCGAGATCGACGGCAAGAAGTACACCCCGCAGGAAATCTCCGCTCGTATCCTCATGAAGCTGAAGGGCGACGCAGAGGCATTCCTGAACGACACCGTCACCGACGCTGTCATCACCGTCCCGGCATACTTCAACGACGCTGAGCGTCAGGCAACCAAGGAAGCCGGCGAGATCGCAGGCCTGAACGTCCTGCGTATCGTCAACGAGCCCACCGCCGCAGCACTCGCATACGGCCTGGACAAGGGTAAGGAAGACGAGCTCATCCTGGTCTTCGACCTCGGTGGCGGTACCTTCGACGTCTCCCTGCTGGAAGTCGGCAAGGACGACGACGGCTTCTCCACCATTCAGGTTCGCGCAACCAGCGGTGACAACCGCCTCGGTGGCGACGACTGGGACCAGCGCGTAGTCGAGTGGCTGCTCGCACAGGTGAAGGCAAACACCGGCGCAGACCTGTCCAAGGACAAGATCGCTCTGCAGCGTCTGCAGGAAGCAGCTGAGCAGGCTAAGAAGGAACTGTCCAGCGCAACCAGCACCAACATCTCCCTGCAGTACCTGTCCGTGACCCCCGAGGGCCCCATCCACCTGGACGAGAAGCTGACCCGCGCAAAGTTCGAGGAACTGACCCACGACCTGCTCGAGCGCACCAAGAAGCCCGTGCTCGACGTCATCAAGGAGGCCGGTGTGTCCATCTCCGAGATTTCTGAGGTCATCCTGGTCGGTGGCTCCACCCGTATGCCCGCCGTCGCTGAGCTCGTCAAGGAGCTCACCGGCCGCGAGCCCAACAAGGGCGTGAACCCCGACGAGGTCGTGGCAATGGGTGCAGCACTGCAGGCAGGCGTTCTGAAGGGCGACCGTAAGGACGTTCTGCTGATTGACGTCACCCCTCTCTCCCTCGGTATCGAGACCAAGGGCGGCGTGATGACCAAGCTGATCGAGCGCAACACCGCAATCCCGACCAAGCGTTCCGAGACCTTCACCACCGCAGAGGACAACCAGCCCTCCGTGACCATTCAGGTCTTCCAGGGTGAGCGTGAGTTCACTCGCGACAACAAGAACCTGGGTACCTTCGAGCTGACCGGCATCGCCCCCGCACCCCGTGGCGTGCCCCAGATTGAGGTCACCTTCGACATTGACGCAAACGGCATCGTGCACGTCTCCGCAAAGGACAAGGGCACCGGCGCTGAGCAGTCCATGACCATCACCGGCGGTACCTCCCTCTCGAAGGACGACATCGACCGCATGGTCAAGGACGCAGAAGCACACGCTGAGCAGGATAAGGCACGCCGCGAGGCTGCTGACACCCGCAACGCAGCCGAGTCCGTCGCATACTCCGTCGAGAAGCTCCTGAAGGAGAACGGCGACAAGCTGCCCGAGGACGTCAAGACCTCCGTTCAGGGCGACGTCGACGAGCTGAAGAAGGCACTCGAGGGCGACGATGACGCAGCAGTGAAGTCCGCATTCGAGAAGCTGCAGGCATCCCAGTCCAAGCTGGGTGAGGCACTCTACGCAGCAGCACAGGCTGAGGCATCCGAGTCCAAGCCCGCCGCTGATGAGGACGTTGTCGACGCCGAGGTTATCGACGAAGACGAGAAGAAGTAATCATGGCTGAGCAGGAAAACACCACCCCCGACTCGCTGGAGGAGGCATTCAACGCCCCCGCAGCGGAAGGCCACCCCGAAGCTGAATCGGTCGAAACCGCCGAAGAAGCTGCGGAAGCCGTCGAGGCTGAGCTCCAGGACGCCGTAGAAGCAGAATCTGCGGATGCGGCACTCGCCGCGGAGCGCCTGGACTCCCTGCTTCGCCTGCAGGCAGAGTTCACCAACTACAAGAACCGCACCGCCCGCGAAAAGGAGCAGCTGCGACTCTTCGTAATCAGTGACCTGGTCGGCGCACTGCTGCCGGTGTTCGACGACATCGACGCCGCACGCAAGCACGGCGACCTGCAGGACGGCCCCTTCGCCTCCATCGCCGCGAAGCTCGAAGAGCTGCTCGGCAAGCAGGGCGTGGAGCGCTTCGGTGAAGTAGGCGACGCCTTCGACCCGAACATCCACGAAGCTGTACTGCAGCAGCCCACCGACGAGGTGGCCGAGGATCATGTCTCCATGGTTCTGCGTTACGGCTACCGCGTGAACGACCGCGTGGTTCGTACCGCTCAGGTGGCTGTGGCTGTCGCACCGTAAGGTGGTCGGCTCAGCAATGGCTGAATAACTAACGACGGGCGGGTGCTCTCCCTGGTGGGGGAGTGCCCGCCCTGTTGTTTGCCTAAGCTGTTCTGCCGGGGTTGCTATACCGGCGTGTTGGCGCGGGTTTTGGCGAGCTGTGGTGGCGGCGAGAAGGCTTGTAGGGGTGCTATTTTTTGGGCTCAGCCCTTTCAAAATTGAGTCAAGTAGACTAAACTTTTATATAGAGTATTAACACAAGCACGCGGTGCCCCTGCAAGCCGTCCCGTAACCGAGGAGGGCGGCGCATCACCGCAGAAGGAGAAACACAACATGGCAAGTGAAAACTGGCTAACCGACGACTTTTATAAGGCACTGGGTGTCAGCGAAGACGCAAGCGAAAGCGACATCAAGAAGGCGTACCGCAAACTCTCCCGCAAGTACCACCCGGACCTGAACCCCGGCGACGCCGCAGCAGAGAAGAAGTTCAAGGAAATCTCGGAAGCATACGACGTGCTCTCCGATAAGAAGCAGCGCGAAGAGTACGACCAGATCCGCCGCTACGGCGCATCTGGCATGGGCGGATTCGGAGGCGGCGGCTTCGGCGGTGGCAGCTACACCGGCTACCCCGGCGCGGACGCATTCGGCGGCTTCAGCAACGGCGGCGCAGGCATCAACATTGACGACCTGCTCGGCGGCCTCTTCGGCGGTAGCGCCGGCGGCTCCCGACGCTCCGCAGGCTTCACCAGCGCCGACTTCGGCGGCGCACAGCACGCAGCCCCCGAAGAAAGCACCACCAGCACCCGCATCAGCCTCGCCCAGGCATACACCGGCGCGACCGTGACCGTGTTCCTGCCGGACGGCTCCCATACCGAGGCACGCATCCCTGCAGGCATTAAGGACGGTCAAAAGGTCCGCCTGCGCGGCAAGGGCCTGCGCGGTGGCGACCTGAAGGTCACCGTGCGCGTCTCCGATGACTCCGTGTACTCGCGCGAGGGCAACAACCTGGTTATGCGCGCACCCGTCACCCTCGCCGAGGCCGTCGACGGCGCAGTGATTGAGGTGCCCCTGCCTGACGCATCCACCGTGAAGTTGCGCCTGGCACCCGGTCAGGTCGGCCGCCGACTGCGCGCTAAGGGCCGCGGCTTCAAGGCTAAGGGCGGCGACGGCGACCTGCTGGTCATCCCCGAAATTGTACTGCCCACCGAGCTGAGCGCAGAGGCACAGGAAGCATTCGATAAGTTCGTAAAACTGGCACCGCAGGAGAACCCGCGTAAGGATCTGTTGAAGAAGGCGAAGTAAACCATGGCATCTCGAGAATCATCATCTAAGTCCCGTAGCGGCAAGCCGTTGCACAGCGTGGACCTGCCGGTTTTCGTGATTTCTGTGGCGGCTGAGCTGGCGGGCATGCACCCGCAGACCCTGCGCCAGTACGACCGTATCGGCCTGGTTCAGCCTTCGCGTGCGCCCGGTAAGGCGCGCCGCTATTCGCAACGTGACGTGAACCGTCTGCAGCAGATTCAGCAGCTCTCGCAGGAGGGCGTCTCCCTGGAGGGTATTCGCCGCATTATTGAGCTGGAGTCCCTCGTGGAGGAGCAGCAGGAGCAGATTGCGGCGCTGCAGCGTCAGGTTGAGGATGCGAAGGTGAAGCTGGGCTTGGCGGAGCGCGTGTTCGCTGCCGGTACCAGCGGCGACGTGGTGCATATTGCCCGCGGTACCCGCCCGGCGCCTCGTCAGCGTTCTTCGGCTGTGGTGCTGTACCGTCAGCGTCACCAGCCGGCTACGGCGGATGATACGAAGCCGCAGCGCTAAACCGGCTAAACCCGCTACACTTGGATAAACGGCTCGGCTGTTCTAGCTCATTCGCGCTAGTCAGCCACCCATATAGGCTTGTGCGTCTTTGTGTATACGCCGCGTGAGGGAGGTTGACTTCCTCCTCCTTGCGAACAAAGAGGACTCCTGCCAGCCGCATACCCTACAGGTATGCGGCTCTCGGTGGGTTAACAGCGTCAACAGCAACAGCACCCGCAAGCAGGCGTCTTACGTCCCTCTTCTGTTCGTTTAAACTCTCCGCAAGTCCTGCGGCGAGCATAATATTCACACACGCATTAGCATCTCGATCTAAGCGCATACCACACTTGGTACACGCCCATTCACGGATATTCAGCGGCTTTCTACCGCCCGGCTCACCACACACAGAACACAGCTGCGACGTGGGGGCAAACCGGTCAGCAAAGACCACCATGCGATGACGTTCATCAGCCTTCTCTTCTATCAGACGGCGTAATAAACCCCATGAGGCATCCAATACCGACTTACCTAAACGGGTACGCGACAGACCAGCCACATTCAGGTTCTCCAGGGCGATGACTTGGTTCTCGTCCACCACCTTGTTTGCTACCTGATGCGCGTAATGGCTCCTTGTATTGCGTACCTTGGCGTGAGCTTTGGCTAGGCGGATGCGTTGCTTTTCGTAGCGGTTGCTACCGCGCTTTTTACGGGAGAGCTGACGTTGAAGCGTAGCAAGACGTGCCGCTGCCTTCTTTAAAGGGCGGGGGTTCTCAAAGAACACCCGTTCACCCTCAGAATTGACAGCTACGGCCAGGCGATTCAGGCCTAGGTCAACACCGACAGCGTATGCAGAAGGCTCCGGTATCTGAATATTTTCAGCAGGCACATCCACAACAAATGAGACATAGTACTTCCCATCCGGCTCACGAATGAGTGTGACTGAGGATGGCTCAGCAGGTAGAGGGCGTGACAGCACGAACCGCACATTTCCAATTTTGGCCAAGCGCACAAAACCGACTCGATGAGTTGTTTCATGCACTATAAACCCGGAGTTCTTCGTAAACCTTGCTGACTGGCGGTGACTGCGCTTTTTAAAGCGCGGTGCATGAGCGCCGCGTTTACCTTTGCGCTGGCCAGTGACAGTAGCAAAAAAAGCCTTATAGGCTTTATCCAAGTCACGTAAGGCTTGTTGTAGGGGTACGGAGGAGACCTCACTCAGCCAGAATCGTTCCTCGGTTTTCTTTAACGCAGTCAGGCGTGCGGACAGTTCAGCGGCTGAAGGTTTAGTGCCGGTGAGCCGGTAGGTCTCTAGTGCGTGGGCTAAAGCGTCGTTGTAGGTTACGCGCACGCATCCAAAGAGTCGGGCAATAGGTTCGACCTGGCCCGGTTTTGGGTATGCGCGGTATCGGTAACGCTTCAACATAACATCTCCATTATATACTTGGTGTCATGGCAGATAATGCAGACATTCGCACTGGAAGACAAGCTATCTGGGATCTTCATGTCCAGTTGGTGTTTGTAACTAAATACCGTCGATATGTCTTCACAGATGACATGTTGAAAACCTGTGAAAACATCATGCGGGACGTATGTAAAAACTTCGGCGCAACCTTGGAAGAGTTCAGCGGAGGGGCCAATCACGTTTACTTGCTGGTGGGATACCCTGCAACAGTTGCTGTTTCCAAGTTGGTCAATTCCCTCAAAGGTGTTTCCTCGCGTATCTTACGGCGAGATTACGCGGATGAGATTGCCCCTTACCTGTTGGATGGGCATCTGTGGTCACGCTCGTATTACGCAGGCTCTGCTAGTGGTGCTCTATCGCAAGCCGCGCTAACCGGCTACACTGGGATAAACAGCCCGGCTGTTCTAGCTTGTCTAGGCTAGTCAGCTACTTATATAGACTTGTGCGTCTTAGCGTCATACGAAGCGAGGGAGGGTAGACCCCCGCCCCGCATGCACTTGGACCCACACACAAGGAGGTGAGGCTCCCCGAACGAACGGGGAGCCTCACCTGCTTGGTTATATAGTTGGAGATAGCATAGTTGGACTAACAAGTTCGGGGTATTGAGATGGAAGAGGGGTTGGCAGAGTGAAAAATTTGTTCGTCTGGAACACCTTTATGCAGTGGAAGCCAGTAGCTATCAAAGAGCAGAAAGTTACTGAGAATCAGGCAGGGTCTGGCGATGCAGCAACTGATAATAATCGGGCACCGGCTGAGGCCCAAGCACCAGCTCCGGTTGAGCAGGGCGTGAGTTATGAGGAGAGATGGAGACTTGTTCAGTACTTCTCCGATTGGATTAAAAATGCTGACGTAAGAATCCAGATGCTGTTGGCCGTCCAGGGCTTTATCGTAGCGGCTTATGGCTCACTCATCCCTGCTATGGATAAAAATAATAGCTTTTGGAATTTATGGACGTATTTTTGGGTAGTTTCATTTGTTGTTAGTGTGATTACCTCTTTCGGGGTTGGATTTCTTCAGTTTCCTAATAGAGAAGTTGGAGGAGCTGAAGGAAACGTATTTTTTTATGGGTCATACGAAAATAGTAACCAAAGATATATTTTGAAAAATGTTTCATTCGATAAAAGGGATGAATATCTCAATGGTCAACTAGTGAAGCTTGCAAATATTGCAAATACTAAATTTAAAAATGTCCAGAAACTTCAGACCTCAGTATTTTTAAGTTCGCTCTTCTTGGTGCTGTCAGCGACTGGATTTATCCCATGGATTTCTACAATT
This sequence comes from Rothia sp. HMSC069C04, assembly GCF_001812895.1. NCBI lineage: Bacteria > Bacillati > Actinomycetota > Actinomycetes > Micrococcales > Micrococcaceae > Rothia > Rothia sp. HMSC069C04. The sequence goes on along the minus strand of NZ_KV810742.1, from coordinate 284,916 downwards.
TTCTATGAATGGCCGGTATGTTCTGCTCTGGTTATTGCTCTTGTAATTAGTGTTCTTGTAATTATTGGTCTTTGGATGTCATATAAAAAGAAAGTGAAGTAGGCTTGATTAGTGCTGATTATGTAGATAATAGGTCCATCGATTCTGGAAGGGCTGGGGGTGGATTTCACGCTATATTGGTATGTGGTGTTGATATTAGTGAATCAACTGCTTTAAAAATTAAGTATCCTATTTCTGGTGTCGGCGTAATATCAACCTTTATGGAAAGCTTCGATAAAGGTCTGAGGGAGTCGAATCATCAGGTTGAATCTGGCGTCGATACAGGGTGGTTCTTATGGAGAGTCAGGGGCGATGAGCTGGTGTATCTCCGAACCATACCTATTGGAGACGACGGCAGGCCTGAACCGGTAGCTATTGGAGAGGCATTGCAGCAATTTATTGCATCTCTTGAATCAGTTTCTCCCAGTCAGATTCCTGGTTCGTCATACACCCTAAAACTGCGTAGCTACGCTTTTCTTCTTCATTCGCAAGGGAACCCCTGGGATTATCGCTGGAATCTTATGCCTAAGGATTGGAATAACAATCTAAAAGGTAAGGAGGATTTAAAAAATCAGGTAGGAAGTTTGGGTATTGGAAGTTTCGCTGACCTAAAATCCTTCAGTGATTGTAGAATTAATCTCCGAGAGATTCAAAAAGACTATTTTATAGATTTTATCGGAGCTGATGTTGATCTTGGATTTAGGGTTGCAGAGCAATCTGAGGCACATCGAATGATTCTATCGCCCTATTTGGCTTATCTTGTAATGGTGGGTCTTGAAAAAAATAAGATAAGTCCATTTAGTATATATTCTATGGGAGAACGTGAGCTAAAAGGGTGCACCATTAAAGAAACTGGTCTTGTTGAGTACCCTCTGTATTATGTCCCTATAGGAAATTTCTCGATTCTTGAAGAACTTACTGGTGCACCCATGCAGATTAATATTTCGAAAGAAATAAAGAAGCTGGAAGAGTTTGAAAAATCTAGAAATGACTCCTACCGATTTATCTACGAGAAGGCTTTGAAACATGCGTCGGCTGATGAATCATAGGGTTTAGCTATAGAAGAATCCGTATATGAACAAGGAGGTGAGGCTCCCCGAATGAACGGGGAGCCTCACCTCCTTAACGTATAAGTCGCGTACTAGCGCTGCCCCGCTTACTTGCGGCGGTAAGTCAGATCGTGTGCGCGGCGGCCCGCCTCCTGAGCCTTACGCTCAAAGCTGGTGAGGGTACGACCCTCCCAACGCGGAGCCCAACCACCCAGCGGATCCTCCTCGGTCGCACCGGCGCCAGGATTCACGTTCTCAAAGTCGGGGTGCGCCTCCAGAACCTCACGCATGACCAGGGCGTACTCCTCCCAGTCAGTCGCCAGACGCCAAATACCGCCGGGCTTAAGCACGCGCGCAACCTTATCAGCGAACGCCGGGGACACCAGGCGGCGCTTGTGGTGGCGGGACTTATGCCAGGGGTCCGGGAAGAACACCCACAGCTCGTCCACGGAGTTCTCCTCAAGCATGTTGTCGAGCAGTTCGGGTGCGTTCGCCTGAGCCACACGCACGTTCTCCACGCCGGCGTTGCCCATCTTCAGCAGCAGATCCGCGATGCCGGGGGTGTACACCTCAACGGCGAGGAAGTTCGCCTCGGGCACCTCAGCTGCGCGGTGCACGATCGCCTCGCCCAGACCGGAACCGATCTCGACGACCTGGTACGCCTCACGGCCGTAAATCTTAACCGGGTCGAAGGTCGCCTCGGGCGCGACGGAGGTGTCGGTGCGCAGGCGCGGAATGTCCAGCACGTGGGTGGGGGAGTAGGTGTCCCACGCCTTCTGGCGGCGCGCGGTGAGGCGGTCGCCGCGGCGGACGAAGGAGTAGGGCTGGCGGAAGAATTCCTCGGGAACCGGCTTCTTGGCCTTTTCTTCGGTGGATTCGGGTGCCTGGCTAGGCTGCGTGTTCTCAGTAGACATACCTAAAAGAATAGCGTAGCGCCGCTATACCGTGCGGTTTCGCGGCGTGCGGGGCTGGCGTGACGCTGAGCTAATCGGGCGCGGGGTGGGTGCGGTGTTCGTCTGGCGGGCGTAGAAATTTAGCGCGCAGACAAAAGTGCGGCGGCTCAGGGGTGATGCGGGGCGTGTTCCGGGTGGAGGCTGAGAGATGCCACAGGCTCGCCCCGTCTCAATCACCCCGTCTCAAAAATCTGGTGATGTTGTATTCCTTGTACTTGTGTGGGTATGAGGGGGTAAAATTTGAAATTATGCATTCTCTGCATAACCCTTTATCGGCGATGCAAGAAATCGGAAGCCCCGCGAAATCGGAGCCCACAAGCCCAAGCGCACCGCGCCGGCTCGGGAAGCGCGGGAACCGCCTCTTGGCGCGCCGTTCAGGATTATGCACGAATACCAACCACCCGGACTCGCCCCCGAGTGAAATTTAGGGCGAATCGACGCAGAAAAGAGGAATACGTGACACAGCAGCCAACGCAGCACAACTCCGTCACTGGCCTAGACTCCGAAGCTGAGCACTCCAAGCTTCAGCGCGGACTAAGCTACCGACACATCCAGCTGATCGCTATTGGCGGCGCCATCGGCACCGGCCTTTTCCTCGGCTCGGCAAAGACCATCGCCCTGACCGGCCCCTCCATCGTCTTTGTCTACGCCATTATCGGTAGTGTCATCTACTTTGTTCTGCGCGCCATGGGCGAGATTCTGCTCTCCAACCCCAAATACAAGTCCTTCACCGACTTCATCACCGACATCCTCGGCCTGCGCGCCGGCTTCTTCGTCGGCTGGTCGTACTGGTTCTTCTGGGTCGTCACAGGTATCGCGGACGTCATTGCCATTACCGGCTACATCAAATACTGGTGGCCGGAAATCCCAGCCTTCATCCCGGCGCTGACCGTTATCGTGGCTCTGCTGCTGCTGAACCTGCCCTCGGTGAAGAACTTCGGTGAAATCGAATTCTGGTTCGCAGTCATTAAAATCGTCGCGATTGTCGCCCTCATTATTGTTGGTGCGCTCATGGTTGCCTTTAGCTTCACCGCGCCCGACGGTACCGTCGCCTCTGTGGCAAATCTCTGGGATCGCCCCGGCCCCTCCGGTAGCGGTATCTTTACCCAGGGCCTGACGGGCTTCCTGGGTGCCTTCCAGATTGCGCTCTTTGCCTTCGTGGGTGCTGAGCTGGTCGGTACCGCCGTGGCGGAAACCGAACACCCCGAACGCACCCTGCCCAAGGCGATTAACGCGGTACCCTTCCGCATTGGCCTCTTCTACGCCCTGCCGCTGCTGACCATCCTCGCCGTCACCCCCTGGGACAAGTTGGATAAGTCCATGAGCCCCTTCGTGGGCATGTTCTCCCTGGCGGGCATTGCTGTTGCCGCCTCCCTGGTGAACTTTGTGGTGCTGACCTCCGCGGCGTCCTCGGCGAACTCCGGTATTTTCTCGACCTCCCGCATGGTCTACGGTCTGGCGCACGACGGCGCCGCACCCTCCGCGCTGGGTAAGCTCACCAAGAACGGTGTGCCTGCTAACGCCCTGTACCTGACCACCGTGATGCTGTTGTTTAGCCTGGTCATGCTGTATGCCGGTAGCGGCATTATGGAGGCGTTCACCGTGGTGACCTCGGTGGCGTCGATGATGGGTATCTTCACCTGGAGCATGATCCTGATTGCGTACCTGGTCTACCGTAAGAAGTTCCCGGAGCGCCACGAGGCATCCGCGTACAAGATGCCCTGGGGTATTGGCATGAGCTGGTTTGGTCTGGTCTTCTTCGCCGTCATGGTCTACGCCCTGAGCCTGTACCCGGACACCGCAATCGGCCTGGCACTGACCCCCATCTGGTTCATTGCTCTGGCTATTGGCTATGAGATTCTGACCCGCCGCCACGCGGCGAAGCGTGCTCGTGCGCTGGCTGCTGGCAATGTTGTTGACAAGGCTGCTGACAAGGCTGGTCAGAAGTAGTTTCTGCTCTTTCTGTAGCGCTCCGGTAGTGCTGTTGGTAAGCCCCGTTTCTGCATTCTTTTAGGATGCGGAGGCGGGGCTTTCGCGTGCCCTCATGTCTGCCTGTTTACGTTCCGGGCGGCATTTTTTACACTGCTTGATATGACGTGAATAATAGAAATAGGTCACATTTTTGCCGTAAATCCTGTTTTCTTGCACTTAACACCTGTAGAATAACTATCCAAGTAGCTGTGAGGGCTCTCAAAAAAACTCCGCGTCAATCGATAGCGTGACACTTCCGAATGCCGCGCGGTATTTGATAGAGACCCAGCCTCGCCCCGAAATCCGGGGACGCCCCGCAAGCTAATGGCCGCATATTCATACAGTGACCGTGCCTGCTGCGATCTAGCGATTCTTATTCCAGTAACGGCACATGCGGTACGGGGTACAACCGCTGAAAAGAGGACGTCGTGACTGAACAGAACAACGTCAGCCTGAATCCTAAAGCTCCCGAGCAGGGAGAGCGACTACACCGCGGTCTAAGCAACCGCCACATCCAGCTCATCGCCATCGGCGGTGCCATCGGCACCGGCCTGTTCATGGGCTCCGGTCGCGCCATCTCCCTGGCGGGCCCCTCCGTGATTTTCGTGTATATGCTCATCGGCGCCGTCATCTTCCTGGTGCTGCGAGCTATGGGCGAGATTCTGCTCTCCAACCTGAGGTACAAGTCCTTCTCCGACTTCACCACCGACCTCGTCGGCCCCATGGCCGGGTTCTTCCTCGGCTGGTCCTACTGGTTCATGTGGGTGGTCACCGCCGTCGCGGACATCATCGCAATTGTTGGCTACCTGCGTCTGTGGTGGCCCGACCTGCAAGCCTGGATCCCGGCGCTCGTCGTCATCGGCGTTCTGCTGACCCTGAACCTGGTGTCCGTGAAGAACTTCGGCGAAATCGAATTCTGGTTCTCCATGATTAAGATTGTCGCCATCGTCGCCCTGATTATCGTTGGTGGCGGCATGGTCGCTATCGGCTTCACCTCACCCAGTGGCGCGCAGGCGTCCGTCGCCAACCTCTGGAACGACGGCGGTATGTTCCCCAACCACCTGATTGGCTTCCTCGGCGCGTTCCAGATTGCCGTCTTCGCGTTCATGGGCTCCGAGCTTGTCGGTACCACCGCCGCAGAAACCCAGGACCCCGAAAAGACCCTGCCCAGGGCAATCAACGCCGTGCCGGTACGTATTATGGTCTTCTACGTGGGTGCGCTCGTCACCATCCTGATGGTTACCCCCTGGCGCCTCGTCAGCCCCGATAAGAGCCCCTTCGTCGCCATGTTCACCCTGGCGGGCCTGGGCATCGCCGCGCACATCATCAACTTTGTGGTGATTACCAGCGCAACCTCCTCGGCGAACTCCGGTATCTTCTCCACCTCGCGCATGGCATTCGGCCTGGCGCGCGAGCGCAGCGCCCCGCAGTTCCTGGGCAAGATCTCTAAGAACGGTGTGCCGCGTAACGCGCTGTTCCTCTCCGCCGTGATGCTGCTGTCCTCCATCGTGCTGCTCTACGCGGGTGACTCAATCTCTAGCGCGTTCAACCTGGTCACCACCGTGGCTGCGGTACTCGTGATTTTTGCGTGGGCGATGATTATGGTCAGCTACCTGATGTACCGCAAAAAGTTCCCCTCGCGCCACAAGAAGTCGAAGTTCCGTCTGCCCGGCGGCCGTTTCTCCGCGTGGCTGTCGCTGGTATTCTTCGCCTTCACCATCGGTGTGCTGGCCATGGATGAAGAAACCCTCAGGGGTCTGCTCGCGATGCCCGTCTGGTTCGCGATTCTGGGTATTGGTTGGTTCTTCAAGCGCCGTGCGGATGCACGCCGCCACGAAGCAATCTCTACCCGCACCGCGCAGATTGCGATTGTGGAGGCATCCGAGATTTTCTCGGCACGCTAAACACCCACGCTAAGCAACCCACGCTAAGCCACATCGGCTATCGGTACCGGCTACTAGTACACCGGCTACCGGTGCATGCGTAAAGCCCGCGTCACCTACTCCTCTCAGGGAGCGGGGACGCGGGCTTTCGCTGTCTCCAGGGATGAACCCGAGAGGCTCTAGAGATGAACTCGAGAGGCTCGCGGGAGTGCGCGCTTAGACGGACGCCGTCTCCGCCTCTTCGGTCAGCGGGTCGTCATCATCGTCGGTGCGGTAGAAATCCCAGCGTTCACAACCGCAACCGGAACGCATCGCCTCGATGACGGCGGCAGCAGCCTCTAACGGGTCGAGCGCGTGCAGGTTCCACAGAGCATGCACCGGCACCGGGCGCCTCCAACCGTGCTCCTGCAGAAACTCGGGGTCGAAGGCGGGTAGCGCCTCGGCGGTGGGTTCGAGCTCGCAGAGGAAACCGGTGGGGGAACGGAAGACCGTCACCACGGGGGTCGGGTCGGCATCTTCCAGGCAGGCTCCGTCGAAGAAGTAGTAGGTGCTCAGACGGCGGTTCCAGGCAAGCTGCGCGAGGCGTTCGCCGAAGACTTCCACCGTCTGCTCCCACTGGGTGCGGTGGTACGCCGCCAGGTCGGTGTGGGCGGTCTGCACCACGCCGATGCCCTGCTCGGTGAGTTCGCGGGCGCTCAGACGCGCGGGCTCTGCCGGTTCCGCCGGTTCTGCGGGAGCGCCCGCAGGGGAGCCGCCGTCCGGGGTATCCAACTCTGCTAGTTCTGCTTCGGTGAGCTCAGCGTTAGCCAACTCAGCGTTAGTCAGCTCAGCATCGAGGAGCTCAAGCTCCTCAGCGGCACTCAACTCGGCCTCATCCGACTCAGCGGCGCTCGCCTCCACAGCAGCTGCGTTTGCTTCGTTCTTCGTCCACAGGCGCAGCTCGCGGGCAATCTGCGTGCGTCCGCGATGCAGAGTCGTCTGCCAGGAGCCGAACTTGGCGCGTACCGCACCCAGCGGCGGCACCTCACCAATCAGAGTGGGAATGGTCGACCAGTAGCCGTAGTTCAGCGCCGTCGGCTCGCGGTCGTAGCGGGCGCAATAGCTCAAAAACAGGCTCAGAGTCTTCGGCGCAAAATCCTCGGGTACCGCCGCGGCGTCGATATACCACTCGTTTTCGAGCGCCTCCGCCGGGTAGATGCCGGTGCGGAGCATGCCCAGGGACCAGTCGCCGTCGCCGAGGTAATCGTTGACCGTCTGTGCGGGGGCAGGCCACGCCGATTCGCCCTCCATGCTGGCGGCAAGCAGGGTGTACAGGCTACCGCCCTCGGTGCCGATTTCTTCCAAACCGCGCAGTCGGATGTCCTCGAGGGTCTGCGCGTAGGCTTCTTCCTCCAGCTGGGAGTAGGGGTGTGCGGCAAGGTACTTGAGCGTTGCGCCAATCTTCGCCAGAACGTGCGCAATGTCTTCATTGCTGAAGTGGCGTGCCTCCAGCGCGGGCGGCAGGTCGTGAATAATATCGCAATCAAGAATCAGCGCCGTGTACTCGGGCTCTGGAGGCAGATCGTAGGCTTCTGCGAAAACGTACCAGAGACCGCATGCGAGCACCGTGTAGCTCGGGGCGTCTGCCGTGACCGGGCCAAACTGCCAGATGCCGGAGCTCAGCGCATAGTTCAGGTACTTCTTGTTGATGTGCGGGTACAGAAAGTTGAGTCGGCGGAGAACCTGGGTAGGGGTGAACCCCAGCGCCGCGAGTTCGGCGATGAGTTCCGCGTACTCGTCGTGAAAATCTAAGTAGCCCTCCGGCGCGTTTGATAGCGCGGTGCGTTCGCGCATGGGTCCCTCTTTCCTCTGCAGGTGGGCGGCGCATCGTCGTACCGTGCCGTCGCACCCTGTATTTCTGCGAGCAGAAAAGGTCGTGCGGGCGGCCGCGCCACCCCCAATCTGCATAAAAGCGAGAAAAATTTTAAAAAATATATCCTTTTAGTTCAAAAATAGTTGAACGTTATATAGGCGTTCAAGCGGCGGGGCCGATAATCAGCTAACTAACCAAAAGATGACGCGGGCGGCGCCAGAGGCCCAAATGATGCAGAACCGCCCGTCGGCTGTACGCACTCGGGCTCTGCGGCTGGAACCGGCGCTGGAGCCGGCGGCTGAGGCCGGGCGGGGTCGATACTACCCCGGCAGGCTCGGCGGCGGCCTCGGGGATCCCGACAGCGGTCCCGGCGGCCCGGCTCCCGGAGCGTCGGCGAAGTATGCGAAACTGGAGGGATGAGCGAACACCCCCTCCCGAGCAGCATCGCGCCGCGCGGCGCATCCGCCAACGAGTCGCACCCCGAACCGAACTGTAGCCGACAGGACCGTGACGGGCGGGCCGAGCGGGCCCCCTCCTCGCACCTTGTCTCGGTACTCGCCGCAGAGCTCGGCATCGCCCCACACCGTATCGGCGCCGCCGTGGCACTGCTCGACGCAGACAACTCCGTGCCCTTCATCGCCCGCTACCGCAAAGAAGCGACGGGCGCGCTCACCGACACCCAGCTGCGCGCCATCCAGACCCGCCTGGGTCAGCTACGCGCCCTCGAAGAGCGCCGCGCCCGCGTGCTCGAGGCGCTCACCGCGCGCGCCGACGAGGGGCTTATCGACCCGCTCACCCTGCTGCAGCTGCGTTCCTCGCTCATGAACGCCGCCACCGTCGCAGACGTGAACGCCCTCTACGCCCCCTACCGCAGCGAGCGCGTGACCCGCGCGCAGCTGGCCCGCGCCGCCGGGCTCGACTCCCTCGTCGAGGACCTGCTGGAGGTGCCCCTCGCCGACGCGCACGCCATCGCCGCCGCCTACATCACCACCGATGAGGAGATTGCGGAGGCCCGCGCGGAGGGGGATGAGACGCTGCCCATCCGCACGGCCGAGGAGGCCCTCGAGGGTGCCCGCACGATTCTGATCGACCGCGCCCTCACCGACCCGGTGCTCGGCGAGAAGCTCTTGACCCGCCTGCGCGAGCAGGGCGTCATCGAATCCCGGGTCATTGCCGGGCACGAAAGCGACGGCGCGAAGTTCTCGGACTATTTCGCCTTCTCGGACCGTATTCGCTCCATCCCGCCGCACCGCGTGCTGGCCCTGCACCGCGCCAAGGACGCCGGCGTGGTGCGCCTGAAGGTGGACGTGGCACCCGCCCCCGTGGCGCTCAGTCGCCTGCGTGGTGCCGCCCGCGCCGAAGCTGAGGCTGCCGCCGAAAATTACGAGAACGTCCGTTCTGCATACGAGCGTGAGGTGGCCGCCGCGCTGCGCATCCCCGTGCAGGTGCTCAACACCGTGGACGACGAGGACCGCGTGCTCGGCTGGCTCGCCGCCACCGTGCGCACCGCCTGGCGCGCTCACCTGCGCCCGCGCCTGGCCGAGCGCATCCGCCACCGCCTGCTCGATACCGCCGCGCAGCACGCGACCGAGGTGTTCGCCTCCAACCTGCGCGATATTCTGCTCGCCGCGCCCGCCGGGCACCGCCGCACCCTCGGCCTGGACCCTGGTCTGCGCCACGGCGTGAAGTACGCCGTCGTCGACGAGACGGGCGAGCCCCTGCGCACGGGCACCGTCTACCCGCACGCCCCGCGCAATCAGTGGGAGGAGGCGCTGCGCGAACTCGCCGCCGCCTGCCGCGAGGAGCACGTGGAGCTCATCGCCATCGGCAACGGCACCGCAAGCCGCGAAACCGACAGGCTTGCCAGCGAACTCATTCGCACCCTGCGCGAGGAAGGCGCAGAAGCACCCCAGAAGGTGACCGTCTCGGAGGCGGGCGCATCCGTCTACTCCGCCTCGGCCCTAGCCGCCGCCGAGCTGCCCGACTACGACGTGACCGTGCGCGGCGCCGTCTCCATTGCGCGCCGCCTGCAGGACCCGCTCGCCGAGCTCGTCAAGATTGACCCGCAGTCCATCGGCGTGGGCCAGTACCAGCACGACGTGCCGCCGGCCGCTCTGCGCCGGGCCCTCAACGACACCGTCGAAGACTGCGTGAACGCCGTGGGCGTGAACCTCAACAGCGCCTCCGTGCAGCTGCTCGCGCACGTGGCGGGCGTGGGCACCGCGACCGCCGAACGCATCGTCGCCTACCGCACCGAGCACGGCCCCTTTGCGAACCGCCGGCAGCTGCTAAACGTGCCGCGGCTGGGTGAGAAGACCTTCCGCCAGGCGGCGGGATTCATTCGTATTCGTGGCGGCGAGGAGCCTCTGGATGCCTCCGCGGTGCACCCGGAAGCCTACCCGCTCGCGCGCCGCATTATTGCCGACGCGCAGGCCCGCAACGGCGCTCGCTGGGTGTCCGGCGCCTTGGGCACCTCGGACGGTAGCGACCCGCTGGCCGGGCTGAACCCCGCCGACTACGTGCAGGAAGGCGGACAGGACGGCGCGGAGGAGGGAACCGCCGGCGTGTACACGGTGCAGGACATCTTCACCGAGCTTCGCCGCCCCGGCCTGGACCCGCGCGGTAGCTTCCGCACCGCACGCTTCTCCGAGTCCGTCTCGCGTTTTGAGGATGTGCGCCCCGGCATGGTGCTCGAGGGTACCGTCTCGAACGTGGCGGCCTTCGGCGCGTTCGTGGATATCGGCGTGCATCAGGACGGCCTCGTGCACATCTCGCAGATGAGTCGCGGGTTCGTGGCGAACCCGCACGACATTGTGCGTAGCGGCGACATCGTGCGGGTGCGCGTGGTGGAGGTCGACCCGGCCCGCCGCCGCATCTCCCTCTCGCTGCTGGTGGAGGACGAGAGCTAGCCGGCGAAAACTGGCGGGTGACGGCTAGATACCGAGCGCTCACCGAGATAGTTTGCCGGTTTGCCGAACAATCCAAGAACGAGCGTTCGCCAAAACCGGTCTTCGAAAGCCCGAAAAGCCGCGCCGCCAGGGCGCGCAAAAGCCCCGACAGGCATTATCCGTGCCTGTCGGGGCTTTATGTAGGTGAGGTTCAAACTCTACACCCGCGCGACACCCTAGAAGTCAATGTTCGCCGGGTCAGCGCCAATACGACCCTCGGGGGTGGAGAGCGCATCCACGGCCGCGATGTCCTCGGCGGTCAGCTTCACGTTCACCGACGCCAGGTTCTCCTCAATGCGCGAGGGGGTCACGGACTTCGGAATAGCCACGGTGCCCTTGGCCAGGTGCCACGCCAGCACGACCTGCGCCGGGGTTGCGCCGTGGCGCTCTGCGATCTCAGCCAGCACGGGGTTCTGCAGCAGGTCGCTGCCGTTGCCCAGCGGGCTCCACGCCTCGGTCACGATGCCGTACTCGGCGTGCACGGCGCGCAGCGCCTCCTGCGAGAAGTAGGGGTGCAGCTCAATCTGGTGGATAACCGGAACCACGCCGGTCTTCTCGATGATCTCGCGCAGCTGCTCCTCGGGGAAGTTCGAAACACCAATGGAACGGACCTTACCCTGCTTCTGCAGCTCAATCAGCGCACGCCAGGAATCCAGGTAGAGGCCCTGCTGCGGCTTAGCCCAGTGAATCAGGTACAGGTCAACGTAGTCGGTGCCCAGCTTCTCCAGGGACGCCTCGAACGCCTCGAATGCGCTCTCGTAGCCCTGGTCGGAGTTCCACAGCTTGGTGGTGAGGAAGATGTCCTCGCGAGCCACGTCGGAGTTAGCGATAGCGCGGCCCACGCCCGCCTCGTTGCCGTAGATGGCGGCGGTGTCGACGTGGCGGTAGCCGGTCTCCAGGGCGGTGCCCACGACCTTCTCCGCGACCTCGTCCTCAACCTGCCACACGCCGTAGCCCAGCTGGGGGATGCTGCGGCCGTCGTTGAACTTTACGTTCGGTACGTTGTAGCTCATGATGCTCCTTCGTTTTCTGCGGGGGAGGTGAGGCCTCCGCGGGGTCTATTGGTTCTCTATGCTACGCCCGCGGCCGAGGCGAAGACGAGTCGGTTGTGCCTCGAGCTTAACGAGGCGAAGAATCATGACGAGCCGCGGCGGGGGAGAGGGACCGCTATCTTGCGTCCTTCTCATCCGGCAGCGCGAAGAGCTCGCGCACATCCTCGGCCGTGACCGCCGCGGAGGCGAACTCGCCCTCACCGACCACCGCATCGAAGAGCGCGGCCTTCGACTCCTTGAGCTGCATGACCTTCTCCTCAATCGTGCCCTCGGCGACCAGGCGGTAGACGTGCACCTCCTTGTCCTGGCCGATGCGGTGAATACGGTCCACCGCCTGCTGCTCGGCGGCGGGGTTCCACCACGGATCCATGATGAACACGTGGTCCGCCTCGGTCAGGTTCAGACCGAAACCGCCGGCCTTGAGCGAAATCAGGAACACCGGCGCGGCCCCGGCGCGGAACGCCTCGATGACCTCGGCGCGGTTGCGGGTCGAACCGTCCAGGTACAGGTGGTCGATGCCCTTCTCGCTCAGGGCCCGGGCGATGCTCTTCAGGTAACCGGTGAACTGGCTGAACACCAGCACGCGGTGCCCGCCGGCCAGCAGCTCGGGTAGCCGCTCCACCAGGTACTCGCGCTTCGCCGAGGTGACGCCCTCGTAGGCGTCCGGGTCGATGAGCGCGGCATCCAGGGCCAGGCGGCGCAGCAGCGTCAGCGACTGGAAGATCGTGAAACGGTTCTTGTCCATATCCTCCAGCAGGCCCAGAACCTTCTGGCGCTCACGCTGCAGGTGCGTGTCGTAGATGCGGCGGTGACCGGGGGCCAGCGGCAGGTTCACGCGCGTATCGTTCTTCGCCGGAAGCTCCGCCGCCACCAGCTCCTTGGTTCGGCGCAGCATGAGCGGCCGGATGCGCCGGCGCAGGCGAGCGGTCGTGGCGGCCGCGTGCGCGGGGTCCTCACCGGACTCCGCCGGGCGGGCGTACAAGTCGCGGAAGGCGCGGGCGGAGGGGAAGAGCCCGTCCGCCACAATCGCCAGCAACGCCCACAGCTCCATGAGGTTGTTCTCCAGGGGCGTGCCGGTCATGGCGATCTTGGTGCGCGCGGGCATGGCGCGGGCGATAGACCAGGCGCGGGTGCCGGTATTTTTGACGAATTGCGCCTCGTCCAGCAGGAGCGCACCCCAGCCGGGGGTGCCCGGGCCCTCCTCCGAGCCGAGCCCGGCCGCGTAGGAGACGTACGCGTCCTCGTCCATGCGCAGCAGTGTGTAGCTGGTCAGCACCAGGTGCGCCCCGGCGATGCGCTCAGCCAGCGGGGTCTTACCGGCGGTGGTTTCGGTAATGGTCACGACCTTCGCCTCGGGCAGGAAGCGTTCCGCCTCCGCCGCCCAGTTGGTGATGACAGAGGTCGGCGCAACCACGAGGAAGGGTGCGAACGGCTCGACGGGGGCCGCGGCGCGGTGCTCCTCGATGGCGTGGGCGAGCAGGGCGAGGGCCTGCACGGTCTTACCCAGGCCCATGTCGTCGGCGAGGATGCCGCCCATGCGATGCTCGTACAGGAAGGTGAGCCAGCGGTAGCCCTCCACCTGGTAGGGGCGCAGGGGGGCGCGCAGGCCCGCGGGGACCGGGTACTCTCGGTTTAGGTTCGGGCGCACCACACCCCCATTGTTGCGCTTGTCATGCGTATCGGGGCTTGCCGCGGGCTTATCCGCACCCTCTGCGGGGTTAGCTTCGCGGGCCTCGGAGGCCTCCACGAGCGCCAGCAGGGAGCGCACCTGCTCATCCCAGCGCCGGGTGGTCTGCACGCTGACCGCCAGCGATTCCAGCTCGGAGAACAGCCCGGCCTGGTGCCGGTTGATGCGCAGCTCGCCGCCCGCCTCGTCGAGCTCCCGCGCCTCCGCGATGAGGGTGCGCAGGGTCTTAAATTCGGGTCGGCGCAGCGAGAAGTAGGTGCCGTTGCCGAGCAGAATACGGTCCGCCCCGCGATCGAGCGCCTCAAAAATCTGTGCAAACGGTACAGTCCAATTGTTGACCTTCACCGCAATGCCCAGCCCGAACCAGTCGCGCGAATTGCCCTCGGTGACGGTTACCTCGATGAGCGCGTCGGTGGCTTCCACGAACTCGGGCGGGGTGCCGTTGAAACGCACCTGAACGGCGGAAATGCGGCGCAGCTTCGGCAGCACGACGCTCAGCAGCTCGCGGGTTTCCCAGCCCTCGACGCGGCGCTCTTCTAAGCTGGCCAGGGCCGGATGCGCGGCCAGCACCGAGCGCACCGAGCGTAGCACGCGGGCCTCGAAGCGCTCGTCGCGCACCTCGCCGCCCTCCTCGCCGGGGTACCCGAAGACCGGCAGGCGCTGAACGCCGGATTCGTGTTCGGCCTCGAAGGGGTTGAGGGGGTACTCCCAGTGCCAGCCCAGCTGCGCATCGTGGCGAACCTCCTCGTCGAAGGTCAGCTCGAGCACCAGGCGCGGCGGGGTGACGGCAGGCAGGGCCAGAGCCGGGTCGGGGGTGAGCGCGGGTACGGAGCGGCTGAGAGCCGGCAGAAAATCGCGCTGGAACGCGGGGCGTTCGGAGGCGGGAATCTTGACGGTTCCCGCCGAGATGAGCGCCTCGGAGGCGGCGTCGAGCGGCTCGACCAGGGGGATGAGCGCCAGCTCCACGCCCTCGGGCAGTTCGGGCACGGCGGGGGAGTAGCGCACCCGTTCAACCTGCGCCGGGGCAATCGTCGGCGCGCTATTCTCAGCCTCCTCAGCCGGCGCCTCCTTCTGCACAAAGGATTCGCGACCCACCTCGTCCAGCGCACCGGGGCGCGCGGTCTTCCAGCGCACCGCCTTTGCCGCCTGCTCGTACTCCTGCTGCACCAACCCACCCAGGGCGAAGAAGCCGGTGCGCGGGGTGCCGATGGGGTGGCAGTGTGCGGCGGGTAGCCAGAGCTGGCGCAACAGTTCGCCTTCGCGTCCTTCCCAGCTGAGCGCGGCTTGAAGTTGCAACCCGGCGCCTTCACCGGGCGCATCCTCGCTGGCGGCGGCGTGCAGGCGCACCTGTGCGGGGCTCAGCACGGCGTAGTTCACCTCGCGACCGTTGACGAGCAGAGGCAGGCCAATATCCTCCGCGCGGGCGAGAACATCCCAGAGCAGAGTGGAGGCAGAAGCGCTGATTGAGATCCAGTCGCGGTGCGAGGAGTACATGTTCTGCCAGGGTCGGGCAATCGAGTAGAGCTCGGCGAAGAATCGTTCGTGTTCGGGGTAGATTTCGTGCCGTCCGACGGGTCCGCCCACGCTGGAGGCGAAGGTTTCCCAGCTGAGTCCGCCCTTGATCCAGCGCCCGGTTTTGGACGCCATGAGCGGGCGGGCGAGCAGGTTAATGCTGGGGGTTGCGCCGGGCATATTGCGGCCGCGCGCGTAGGAACCGGAGACGCTCAGCGAGAAATCCAGGGCACCGCTCACGCGCATCGAATCAATGCCCGCAAGGTCCTGACGTGCGGACAGAACGGAGGAGAGGTCGCGCCGCCATGCCGAGATTTTGGTGGCGGATGCCTCTGCCTGCAGGCTCGGGGAGGCGCCTAGCTCGTTGAGCGCAAAGCTTCCCTGGGGGTTTTCGGGCTCGGCAGTCGCTGCATCGGGCGCGGGCAGCTTCGCCGCGGTGGTGAGTGCACCGGAGGCGCGTAGCGCCGCGAGCGGGTCGGCGGCTTTCTTCGCCTCCGCAACGTCCGCGCTCTTTGAATCTGCGGATCCCCTTGCCTCTGCCGCGTCCTTTGCCGCGGCACCGGGTACGCCGACCGGTCCGGGGTGTTCGCTGAGTGCCTTTTTCGCTACGGAGGCGCGGTCGAGCGCGGTGAGCATGAGCGCTACGGCGTGCTTGCAGTCGGTGAGTACGGGGCAGGTGCAGCGGGCAGTGAAGGTTGCGGAGCCGCTGACGGCGGGGAAGAAGCGGACGGTCACTTCGTAGGGGATGATGGTGCTTCCGTTGACGAGCCCGGTGAGGGTGCGTTCGTCTTCGTCGTAGCTGTAGCGGATGACTTCGCGGTTGCGCTGGTAGGCGACACCGCGCTGGTAGGTGCGGTGCCCGGCCTGGCGAATGATCTGCGGTACGGTGACGGGAATTTCGGGGAAAGGATTGTTGGCGCTCACCAGCTCATTATCGCGTATCGTGCGGGTTTGCGCCTTGTTGCCGGTCATCGCCGGGTGGGTGTGCGGGATGTGTTTTTGATGCATAAAAACACCGGTATTCACATAAGATATTCCGCGCAGTATCAAAAATTCACCCCATTTAAAACTTTCCCACAAGCCAAAATGCTAATAATCTAAATCTCTTTCAAAAAACGCTTTACTTAACTTGAGAAAATGCTGTAAGCTAAACCCAGCTTCAAGAGTTTCGACTGATAAGCTCCGACTATGGTCGAACGCCAACCCCATGTTCACGGGTGGCTCGGATGACGAAGCGGTTTGTATTCACCACCGGAATAACCGGTGGTAATTGGTACAGACAAGAGCAACGCGAAAGGATCGCGCCACTCACGGCGCAGGTTGTCACATGTACAACGGCTCTGCAACCGAAGCAGCAATCTCTCTGAACCCCTCCCGCTCCTACCAGGAAAGCCTGCGTGCCGCAGCTGTCCCCGCGCGAGGCGGATACACCGCAGTCAGCATTGACGATTACTCCCGCATTTCTTCTAAGCGCGACGAGTTCCTGAACTTCCTTCTTCTGCCGAACCCCGAGGGCATCCCCGCTATTCAGTACGCCGGTCTGCGCGTAGCGTAGCATTAGGGGTATGAATTTCTCCGGTATGCTCCTGGACTCCGACGTTCTTGCGGAGATCCGTAAGGCGGATCCTGATCCCGCCGTGGTCGCTTTTCTGCGCCGCCGCTCGTTCCGACACATGTACATTTCCGTGCTGAGTATTGGTGAGCTGAAGGGCCTGTACCCCTACCCGGAAACTGATCGTTGGATTACCGAACTTCTTGAGCGCTTTGGCGACCACGTTATTAATGTGGATGCGCATGTGAGCCTCGAGTGGGCTGGTCGTCAGGCGCCGCTCGGTGTGCATGCCGTGGGTCGTGATGATGCCGGTCCGCTGCCTACCGCCGCCCTGGAGGGTCTGATGGCGGCGAGCGCGAGTGCCTATGATTTGGAGCTGATTTCTTCTAAGGCTCAGGTGTACCGCGCCTGGGGTGTTCAGGCTTCCAACCCGTGGACTGAGGATTAAAACTTTGCCGGATGCGCGTCCTCGCGTGCGTGTCTGTATGAATACCTGTGTGAATAGTTGTGAGAACCCGCTTTCGAGTGTTAATCGGAGGCGGGTTTCGTCGTTAATTCGTGGCATGATTGAAGGACGATGAAAAGCACCTCACCTATCTCGCGTTATTCCATGCCCATGCCTCTGTGGCTTCAGGGTGTTGTTGAGCTAATTGTTACTGCCCTGTTCTCTGCTGTTGCCGTGTTTGCGGCGATGTCTGCCGTGTGGGCGACCAAGGGTTTTGGCGACATGGAGTTCTCCTCCGTGGCCGCCATGTCGGCGCACCTGTGGCTTCTGATTCACGGTGTTCCCCTGGATCTTGCGGCTGCTTTTGGTGCTTCTGCCGGCACGATGACGCTGGTGCCGCTGGGTTTGAGTATTCTGCCGCTGCTGCTCTGTTATCGTTCGGGTCGTCGCTTGGCGCGTGCCTCGTATGAGGGTGAGTTTTTGATTCCGGTGCTGTCCGGTTCGGTGACCTATGCGCTGATTAGTTCGGCGATGTACGGTTGGGCGAGTCCGCATCCTCAGCCTCTTCAGGCGTTGAATGCTGCCCTGGTGCCTTTGGGTATTGTGGTGGCTGGTCTGATGTGGGGTGGCTACCGTGAGGCGCGTTCGCTCTCGCGCATGGTGGGTGTTGATACTGCGGAGCAGATTTCGCAGATGAGTCAGTATTCGCGTTGGGCGGGTTCGTACGCGTGGGCTGTGGTGCGTGCTGCGGTGGTTGCTTTTGTGGCGCTGATTGGTCTGGGTGCGGTGCTTTTGGGTATCGGTATTTTGGCGGGCTGGTCGCAGATCGTTGCCACCTACCAGGAGCTGCACGCGGGCGCTGTGGGTGATACTGCGGTGACTCTGCTGCAGCTGGGTTTCTTGCCGAACCTGGTAATCTACGCGATTGCGTGGTCGACCGGTGCCGGTTTCTCCTTTGGTGCGGGCACCTCGGTTGGTTTGACCAGTAGCGATGCTGGTACTTTGCCGATGCTTCCGATTTTGGGCGCTGTGCCCGAGTCGTTGGGCACATTTGGTCTGGTGGGTTTGCTGGTGCCACTGGTTGCCGGTGCGATTGCTGGCTGGTGGTTCTTGCGTGAGGGTGAGGATCACCTGGATGAGTGGGTTGCTCTGAAGGTTCCGTTCCGCCCGCTGTCTGCGCTGATTTCTGCAGTGGTGCTGGGTGTGATGACCGGTATTATGACGTCGTTTGGTGCCCTGTGGCTGGGCTGGATTTCGTACGGTTCTCTGGGCATTGGTCGTTTTACGGAGGTTGGTGCTGAGCCGCTGACTTTTGCGGCGCATACCGCGTTGACGGTGGGTGCCGGCGTGACTTTCGGTATGTTGCTGAGCCGTGCCCTGGTGCCGGACAGTAGCCGTGAGCTGCCTCGTTTTGCGGATGAGCGCCCGAACCTGGGTGAGCGTCTGATGAGTTTTACTGCTTCGGCCCGTGAGCGTTTTGCACAGGGCCGTGAGCGTTTTGCGGAGCGTCGTGAGCGTTTTGCGGAGCGTCGTGAGCAGCGTGCCCAGGAGCGTGCGGAACGTGCACAGCGTGAGGCTGAGGAAGCCGCTGAGCGTGAAGCTGAAGAGGCGGCTGCGCGTGAAGCCGCTGAGCGTGAAGCTGAGGAGGCGGCACGTGCGCAGGCTTCCGAGCACGTTGCTGAGCCCGAGCGGTCTGTAGCATCTGAGCAGTCTGTTGTATCTGAGGTGGCGACCGGTCACGTTCCGGTGCATCCGCAGGAGCCTGTGGTTGCCGTCCCGGTGGAGGCAACTGAGCAGCTGGCGCAGCGTGCGGCGGCGGATGCTTTCGCTGAGATTGTTGCAGAGCGCGAAGAGGCGGCTGAAGAGCCTGTAGTAGCAGAATCCACTGCGGACGCTACTCAGGAGTCTGTCTCCGAAGAGCTTATTGCGCAGGAGAGCTCTGCTGAGGAGTACGAGCCGATTGAGGCCGTTCAGCAGGTCGATTACCTGCACTCTGCACATGCTGGCTCTGCACATGCTGGCTCTGCACATGCTGACTCTGCGCATGCTGAGGATTACGAGAGTATCGAAGCTTCTGTTGAGCCTGCCTCCAGCGAGCACGCTACTTATGAACACACTGCTTATGAGCCCGCCCTGTACGCTCACGACCCCTCCGATGAGCAGACCCGCGAGCTGATTCAGGAGCCCGTCTACGAGGCTGCTGAACCTGTTGAGCGTGAGGACGCTGTCGAAGAGCCCGCAGAGCAGGCGCTGCGTTCGAAGGGCCGCGCGAGCCGCATTATGGCGTACTTCGGCTTTGGTCTTGAGCAGCCCGCCGCAGCGCAAGATGACTCAGCGCAGGATAGCTCAGCCGATGCCGCTCACGCCGCATCCGCCGCGCAGGATTCCGCTCGGGACCGTGCCAATGACCGCGCGCATGAGCGTGAGCAGAAGCGCGAGGCGAAGAAGGCGGCTAAGGCGGCACTCAAGAAGCAGAAGAAGGACTCAGAGCGCGACTTTGTGGATCGCGAACTGGATGTCCTCTCTGCTGATCAGGCGATGAAGCGCATCTTTGAGGTTCGTAGTCAGACCGGAGTGCTTCCGCTGGTGACCGATGAGGCGTCTACCGTGGAGCTGCCCCCGCTGGATGTCATCTCCTCGAAGTCCCAGGGTTCTAGCGGCCAGGGTTCTAACGCGCGCAAGAAGAACTAACGCGCGGCTGAAGAGCTAGAGCTGGACGCGCCGGTGAGCTTGTCCATCGTGCCCTGGAACTTCTCGTCGCAGGTGGACATGTCGGTCTGAGTCAGCGCGGCGGCGCGGCACTCACGGTACTCCTGCGCGCCGGGCATGAAGGCGAGGCCAATGCCACCGAGCAGGGTCATAGCGCCGTAGATAATGCTGACGCCTGCGGCAATGTAGAAGAACCAGGGGCCGCGGTAGATTGCGGTGCGCACAATCGCAATAATGCTCAGGGTAATGCCGGCGAGCGCGAAGAGGAAGAGCGCCAAGAAAAGCGGCATCGTGGAAAGCACGAAGGAAGACGCCGCAAAAATCACCAGCGCGGCAACAATCAGCATGAGCGAGGTGCGAATATTCGCTTTCTGCTGTTCGATGGGGTCGATGGGCTTGCGCGGCTTCTTGCCCTGAGGTCCCCGAGGCTGCGGCATCATGTTCGGGGTGGGCTGCTGCGGGGTGTCGTTCGGAGTGTTGTTCGGGGTGTTCTGCGGGGGAGTAGACATACCTATAAGGGTACCGCCCCGTCTGCCCGTGACCTATTGAGTTTGCGACCTGTTGAGTTTGCGTCCGGTGAACCCCAGTGAGGATTCGTCTCGCCGGGGTTTCTTTGTGCTCGCCTTTGGGCTTTAGGCGTGTTGTGAACCTCTTACCCCCTTTGGATAAGGGTGTGAGACGGGTTATACTAGTCGGGTGCGAATTGTGGTTATGGTATCCGGCTCCGGAACGAATCTTCAGTCCATCCTCGACGCTGTAGCAGCGGGCGAGCTTCCCCTCGACATTGCGGCAGTGGGCGCCGACAAGCCCTGTCTGGGCATTGAACGTGCCCAGGCGGCGGGCGTACCCACCTTCCTGGTGCAGCCCGGCGACTACGCCGACCGCCCCTCTTGGAACCGCGCGCTGGAAGAAAAGATCGCTTCCTACAACCCCGATTACATTGTGTTCGCCGGCTTCATGCGCATTGTTGACGCGCAGCTGGTCGAGCGTTTCAAAAACCGCATTATTAACACCCACCCCGCCCTGCTGCCCTCCTTCCCGGGTGCGCACGGCGTGCGTGACGCCCTAGCGCACGGTGTGAAGATTACCGGCCTGACCGTCCACTTTGTGGATGCGGGCGTTGACACCGGCCCCATCCTCGCCCAGGCGGCAGTGCCCGTTCTGGATGACGACACCGAAGAAACCCTGCACGAACGCATTAAGGTGCAGGAGCGCCGCCTGCTCGTGCAGACCATCGCATCCCTGGCTGAATCTCACGGCACTGCATCTGACGGCGCTGCATCCGACAGCTAATTCCGCCCACTAGATTTTTGCGGCGGAATGAGCCGAGCTCACACCCCGCCGCCCACACACGTTCCGTTGTGGCACCCGAGTACCCCTGAGGGGAAGGTGCACAGCGGCGGGGAATACCCCACACATATCCTGTCTATCCGGGCAGGCTACGTCCATCCACCAGCTGTGCCGCCGAGAACCGGCGTGCACGTCTAAAGCATCGGAGTATTTGTGTCTCTCATTGAGCTCGATCGCGTGCCCCTGCGCCGCGCCCTCATTTCCGTCTACGACAAGACCGGTCTGGAGGAGTTCGCCCGCGGCCTGCACGAGGCTGGCGTCGCGCTGGTCTCCACCGGTTCGACCGCAGCAACCATCGCGGCAGCAGGCGTACCCGTCACCGAGGTCACCGAAGTTACCGGCTTCCCCGAGTGCCTCGAAGGGCGCGTGAAGACCCTGCACCCGCGCATCCACGCCGGTATTCTGGCGGACCGCCGCAAGCAGGAGCACATCGACACCCTCGAAGAGCTGGATGTTGAGGCATTCGACCTGGTGGTTGTGAACCTGTACCCCTTCGTTGAGACCGTTGCTTCCGGTGCCGATCAGGACGCCATCATCGAGAAGATCGACATTGGTGGCCCCTCCATGGTTCGCGCTGCCGCGAAGAACCACGACGCCGTCGCTATTGTTGTGGACCCCGCCGACTACGCGCGCACCGTTGAGGCCGCTAAGAACGGTGGCTTCTCCCTGGATGAGCGCCGCCGCCTTGCTGCCGGCGCATTCGCCCACACCGCCGCGTACGATACCGCTGTGGCTACCTGGACTGCATCCCAGTTCCTGCAGGATGAGGACGCTAACTTCTGGCCCCCGTACGCTGGCCTGGGCTTCGAGCGCAGCGAGACCCTGCGTTACGGCGAGAACCCGCACCAGCGTGCCGCCCTGTACGT
This sequence comes from Rothia sp. HMSC069C04, assembly GCF_001812895.1. Classification (NCBI taxonomy): domain Bacteria; kingdom Bacillati; phylum Actinomycetota; class Actinomycetes; order Micrococcales; family Micrococcaceae; genus Rothia; species Rothia sp. HMSC069C04. The sequence continues at coordinate 263,048 of NZ_KV810742.1, read as the reverse complement.
TGACCCCGCCGCTGCCCCCGGCATTGCTCAGGCGGAGCAGCTGCACGGTAAGGCGATGAGCTACAACAACTACGTTGATGCTGATGCCGCTCTGCGTGCCGCTTACGACTTCGACGAGCCGGCTGTTGCCGTTATCAAGCACAACAACCCCTGCGGTATTGCTGTGGCAACCCCCGGCGCGGCTGACCCGATTGCGGACGCTCACGCGAAGGCGCACGCTTGCGACCCGCTGTCCGCATACGGTGGCGTGATTGCCGCTAACCGCCCGGTGACCGCCGCTATGGCTCAGACCGTCAAGGGCATCTTCACCGAGGTGATCGTGGCTCCCGGCTTCGAGCCCGAGGCGCTGGAGATCCTGCGTGAGAAGAAGAACCTGCGCCTGCTGGTTCTGCCCGAGAACTTTGCCCGCGAGGCTATCGAGTACCGCCCCATTTCCGGTGGCGCACTCTTCCAGGAGGCTGACCGCCTACAGGCTGAGGGTGACGACCCGAAGAACTGGACCCTGGTTGCCGGTGAGCCGGCTGACGAGGCAACCCTGCGTGACCTCGAGTTCGCGTGGCGTGCACTGCGTTCGCCCAAGTCCAACGCTATTCTGCTTGCCGATAACGGTGCCGCCGTGGGCATCGGCATGGGCCAGGTGAACCGCGTGGATTCCTGCAAGCTTTCGGTGGAGCGCGCGAACACTCTCGGCGGTGAAGGTAACGAGCGTGCCCGCGGTGCGGTTGCCGCATCCGACGCGTTCTTCCCCTTCGCTGACGGCCTGCAGGTGCTGCTGGACGCCGGCGTGCGTGCCGTCGTGCACCCGGGCGGTTCGATCCGCGACGAGGAAGTTATCGAGGCGGCTAAGGCTGCTGGCGTGACCATGTACCTGACCGGTACCCGCCACTTCTTCCACTAAAAATGTGTAGCGGGCTCAGCCTGCGCTGAGCTGCCCGCTGTGAGCGGGGCATTCTAGGGTGAACCTTCTGGTGAGCCTGGGATGCCCCGCTTTTTCATACTCTCCACCTGGGACATTCGTGTTGGAACATCTGCGGTGGAGCATCCGTATTGTGGGCAGTCGTATTTATAGAATTTTTGCTCTATTTTGCGCCGGATTTGCGCATGAGGGCGCGTCAACAGCGACCAGGATGCGCACGGATTGGCTAAAAGTTCGCTAGGATTAGGGTGTGCCTAAAGTCAGCGAAGAATACAAAAAGAACAGGCGTTCTCAGATTGTAGAGACCGCCCGCGAATGCTTCATCAAGCAGGGTTATCAGAAGGCTTCGATGAGCGAGATTATTGCGGCCACCGGCCTGTCTGCTGGAGCGATTTATAACCACTTCTCCTCCAAGGATGAGATTATCCTGGCGGCAGCCCGCATGGACATGGCGCCTTTCGACCGTATCCGCGCCGAACAGCCCTGGGACTACGTGTTCGGGTGCCTGAAGGTGCTGGACACCCCCAAGATTCGCCGTCACCTGCTCGTCACCTGGGGCGAGGCTGTGGCAATGCCGCAGCTGGCGACCGTGGTGTCTGAACAGCTGAGCTACCTGCGCGATCAGTCCCTGGAGCGCTACCGTGCCTGGGGAGCCGCTGAGCTGGACTTCACCGAAGAGGAGCTTGAAGAGTGGCTGACCGTTATCGGTGCCGCGGTGCTGTCGGTGCTGACCGGTTACGTGGTGCAGACCCAGCTGGTCGCTGGCGGTAAGAAGGAGAGCGCTCGCGAGGCGTACCTGGAGTATGCTTCCGCTATCCTGCGTCAGGCGTAGGGTTTGTAGACCCGCGTAGCTACCGCCGATAAGCCTAAAGGCCGGTTTATATGCCCTGCGGTGGCGGTGTAAAACTTCATCGTGATGCTTTGTAAAGCCTGTTTTCCTTCTCGAAGGAAAGCGGGCTTTACGGTATTATGAGGTGTAGCTCATATTTTTTCATTCAGGGTTTTCAGCCGCAGACACTGCCGCAGCCCCGATGATGAGCGACCGAAGATAATGCAAAAACACTCCCAGGAGCGTAATGTCCGAGCAGAAGATCCTCGAGATGCCCCTCGCCGACCTTGACCCCGAAGTTGCAGAAGCCATTGAGCTGGAGCGCAAGCGCCAGCAGAACACCCTCGAGATGATTGCATCCGAGAACTTCGTCCCCCGTGCCGTCCTCGAAAGCCAGGGCTCGGTACTGACCAACAAGTACGCTGAGGGTTACCCCGGCCGCCGCTACTACGGCGGCTGCGAATTTGTCGACATCGTTGAGTCCCTCGCTATTTCCCGTGTGAAGGAACTCTTCGGCGCTGAGCACGCCAACGTTCAGCCGCACTCCGGTGCGCAGGCGAACAACGCCGTCATGCATGCACTGCTGAACCCCGGTGACACCATCATGGGTCTGTCCCTGGCACACGGTGGCCACCTGACCCACGGCATGAAGCTGAACGTCTCCGGCAAGCTGTACAACGTTGTGGCGTACAGCGTGGACGAGTCTGGCCGCGTTGACATGGAGCAGGTGCGTGAACTGGCTCTTGCCGAGCGCCCCAAGCTGATTATTGCCGGCTGGTCCGCGTACCCCCGTCAGTTGGACTTCGCTGCGTTCCGCGCGATTGCTGACGAAATCGGCGCGTACCTGTGGGTGGACATGGCCCACTTCGCGGGCCTGGTGGCTGCAGGTCTGCACCCGAACCCCGTCCCGCACGCACACGTGGTTTCCTCCACCGTGCACAAGACTCTGGGCGGTCCCCGCTCCGGCTTCATCCTCTGCACCGAGGAGCTGAAGAAGAAGATTGACTCCGCTGTGTTCCCCGGTCAGCAGGGCGGTCCGCTCATGCACGTGATCGCTGCGAAGGCTACCGCGTTCAAGGTCGCCGCATCTGACGCGTTCAAGGACCGCCAGAAGCGCACCGTTGAGGGCGCACAGATCCTGGCGAACCGCCTGCTGCAGCAGGATGTGAAGGACGCCGGCGTTTCCATCGCATCCGGCGGTACTGACGTTCACCTGGTGCTTGTTGACCTGCGCAACCACGCCCTCAACGGCAAGGAAGCAGAAGACCTGCTGCACGATGCCGGTATTACTGTCAACCGTAACGCTGTGCCGAACGACCCCCGCCCGCCGATGGTGACCTCCGGTCTGCGTATCGGTACCCCTGCTCTGGCGACCCGCGGCTTCGACGCCGAGGGCTTCACCGAGGTTGCCGACATTATCGCTTCCGTACTGCTGCCGAACCCGGACATCGCTGCGCTGCGTGCCCGCGTTGAGGCACTGTGCGCCAAGTACCCCCTCTACCAGGGCAGCGAGAACTGGTAGACCCATGAATGACCCCGTTCGCTCAACATTCCCTGTGGGTGCTGAGCGGGCGGGGTTATTTCGCCCTCTTACTTTTTGCTGCTCTACCCGCCACATTCGTTGAGGGACGTAGCGGGGGAGTGGTACCTCTAGGGGCACACCCTAGAACCCAACACACAGACCGTCCGTTTCGGCGAACCCGCCGCAATCTATGGAAGGAAAAACAATGCCCCAGATTCTAGACGGTAACGCAACCGCCGCAGCCATCAAGGAAGAGCTGAAGGAGCGCGTCGAGGCGCTCAAGGCTAAGGGTATTACCCCCGGCCTGGGTACCGTGCTGGTCGGTGACGACCCCGCATCCCGCTCGTACGTGGGCGCTAAGCACCGCGACTGCGCAGAGATCGGTATTAACTCCATCCGTGTGGACCTGCCCGGTGACATCACTCAGGAAGAGCTCGACGCAGAGATCGACAAGCTGAACAACGACCCGGCGTGCACCAGCTACATTGTGCAGTTGCCCCTGCCCAAGCACCTGGACACCAACCGCGTGCTGGAGCGCATCGCCCCCGAGAAGGACGCTGACGGCCTGCACCCGACCAACCTCGGCAAGCTCGTGCTGAACGTTTCTGAGCCGCTGGATTCCCCGTTGCCCTGCACTCCCAACGGTGTCATTGAGCTGGTGAAGCGCCACGGCATCGACTGGAACGGCAAGAACGTTGTGGTGCTCGGCCGCGGCATTACCGTGGGCCGCCCGCTGGGTCTGCTGCTGACCCGCCGCGAGGTGAACGCGACCGCAACCCTGGCGCACACCGGTACCGAGAACCTGGACGAGGTACTGCGCGAGGCTGACGTCATTGTTGCCGCTGTGGGTGTTCCGCACGTGCTGAAGGCTCACCAGGTCAAGGACGGCGCAATCCTGCTGGACGTTGGTGTTTCCCGTGCTGAGGACCCGGAGACCGGCAAGAAGAAGCTATTCGGCGACGTCTCCCCGGAGGCTGCGCAGAAGGCGTCCTGGGTTTCCCCGAACCCCGGCGGTGTGGGCCCGATGACCCGCGCGGAGCTGCTGGTGAACGTGGTTGAGACTGCGGAGCGTCAGGCGGCGTAAGGCTCGCAACATTTCAGGGCTGATAACTCAAAAGGGCGGTGCCCCGGTAGAACAATCTACCGGGGCACCGCCCTTCACACTGTCATCACAAGAAAAGGCAGATGCTAGAGAATCATCTCGTAGAAGTAGGCATCGGCAAGGTACAGGGTCTCTGCGTACTCTACGGGGCTACCTTCTTCGGTGTAGCCGGTCGCGCAGACCTTGAACGCCGCCTCGCCCACGGGAACCTGGTGGTTGAACGCCTCGGCGTCGGCGTCGGTGAAGAGCGCCGCGCTGGTGCGTACGCGGGCGTGCTTAATCGCGTTGGGGGTGTCGGCAAGCTGGTCTAGCGAGCTCATCGCACCGGACATCTCCGCCATCATGGCGTCCAGGATGCTGCTTGCGGCGGCCTTGACAAAGTAGGAACGCTCAAAGCCGATGACTTCGTGGTTGGCAAGACGCAGACGACGCACGAACAGCACCTGCTCACCCACCGGCACGGATAGGTGGGTGGAGATCTCTTCGGTGGCGTCCACCCAGCGGGTCGCAATCATGCGGGTGGACCCCTCAAAACCGCGGCGGCGCATATCGTCAACGAAGGTGTCCACGCGCGGAATGTAGGTGGCGTCGGTGCGCTCGGCAACGTAGGTGCCGGAGCCCTGCACGTTGTAGAGCAGGCCGCGTTCAATCAGAACCTTCAGGGCGCTACGAACCGTCTGGCGGCTCACCCCAAAGTTCTGCTGAATCATGCGTTCGGTGGGCAGCTTATCGCCGGGCTTGCCGGGAATAATGTAGCGCTGCTCAATGTAGTGGATGACCTGCTCGTACTTCGGGCCGGGAATCGGGGGTAGCTCGTAGCGGCTCTCAGCGTTGTGAGCGGTACTTTCGGATGCGGTGGTGCCCGCAGAATGTGAGGGGGTACCGTGGTCGGTGGTCTGTGAGGAGTGTGAATTCATCACCCAATAGTTTACCGTTCAGCCAGAGAAAAAACGCGCACGAGTGAAAATTTCTCTTCCCTCAAACTGGCATAATTAAGACTATGCATTTTTCTAACACCCCTGCACCGCGCCCGAGCGGTCTGCTTCGCGTGGCAAGCGTGAATGTGAACGGTATCCGAGCCGCCTACAAGAAGGATATGGCGGCGTGGTTGGCGAGCCGTGACATCGACATTCTCTGCCTGCAGGAGGTGCGCGCCCCCGACGCTATCGTGCGTGAGCTGCTGGACGAATCCCAGTGGCATATTCTGCATGCGGAGGCTGCCGCGAAGGGCCGTGCCGGCGTGCTGGTGGCGACCCGCCGTACCCCGAACTCAGCCGGTGAAGTTCTGGAGAACCAGCCGGTCGCGACCCGCTCGAATATTGGCGAAGAGTACTTTGACGATTCGGGTCGCTGGGTTGAGGCGGACTACGTTCTGCCCAACGGCAAGACCCTGACCGTGGTCAGCGCCTACGTTCACTCCGGTGAGGTCGGCACCCAGAAGCAGGACGATAAGTACCGCTTCCTGGAGCGCATGCTGGTGCGCATGCCTGAACTGGCAAAGCATTCGGACCACGTGCTCATCGTGGGCGATTTGAACGTGGGCCACACCGAGCTGGACATTAAGAACTGGAAGGCTAACCAGAAGCGTGCCGGCTTCCTGCCGGAGGAACGTGCCTACTTTGACCGCTTCTTCGGCGATATCGGCTACCGCGATGTGGCTCGTGAGCTGGCGGGTCAGGTGCCCGGCCCCTACACCTGGTGGTCTTACCGCGGCAAGGCGTTCGATAATGACGCAGGCTGGCGTATCGACTACCACATGGCGACCCCGGCGCTCGCCGAAAGCGCCGTGGAGGCGGTCGTGGACCGCGCGGCAAGCTACGATGAGCGTTTCAGCGATCACGCGCCGCTCGTGGTTGACTACCGCATCGGTGAGTAAGACGCGGACCCACCTACAGATAAGTTTTTGAAGATGTGCTGCACCGTCCGCAGCACCGCACAGGAAGAACTGCACAGGAAATAACTATGGCAGACGAAAAGAAGCAGGATAAGTCCCTCATCCTTAACGCCTCTCAGCAGAAGGCGCGTATCTACTCGGGTGCGCAGCCGTCGGCTGATTCGATGCACCTGGGTAACTACATTGGTGCTGTGAACAACTGGGTGGCGTTGCAGGACGACCCGAATAACGAATGCCTGTTCTTTATCCCGGATATGCACGCCATCACCGTTCCTCAGAACCCCGAGGAGCTGCGTGAGCGTACCCGCCTGACCGCGGCGCAGTACATCGCCTCCGGTATCGACCCGACCCGCACCCCGCTGTTCGTGCAGTCGCACGTGCCCGAGCACGCCCAGCTGGCGTGGATTCTGAACTGCTTCACCGGCTTCGGTGAGGCGTCCCGTATGACCCAGTTCAAGGACAAGTCCCAGAAGCAGGGTGCCGAGAACGCCTCCGTGGGTCTGTTCACCTACCCGATTCTGATGGCTGCCGACATCCTGCTCTACCAGGTGGACGGCGTGCCCGTGGGCGAGGACCAGCGTCAGCACCTGGAGCTGACCCGTAACCTGGCTCAGCGTTTCAACTCCCGTTTCGGTGAGACCTTCGTGGTGCCCGAGCCGGTGATTCTGAAGGAAACCGCTAAGATTTACGACCTGCAGGACCCGACCTCGAAGATGTCCAAGTCTGCAGCCACCGACAAGGGCCTGATTAAGCTTCTGGACACCCCCAAGACAACCCAGAAGAAGATTAAGTCCGCCGTGACCGATGACGGCTCCGTCATCGCCTACGACCGCGAGGCTAAGCCCGGCGTCTCCAACCTGCTCTCCATCTACTCGGCAATGACCGGCGAGAGCATCGACGAGATCGTGGCACGCTACGAGGGCAAGATGTACGGCCACCTGAAGGTTGACCTTGCCGATATCGTGGTGGAGCGCCTCACCCCGGTGCGTGAGCGTACCCTCGAGCTGATGGACGACCCCGCCGAGCTGGACCGCCTGCTGGCTGTGGGTGCATCCGCTGCCCGCGAGATCGCTACGGTCACCATTGAGAACGTGTACAAGAAGGTTGGCTTCCTGCCTGCCGCAGCAATCTAGCGCGCTGTTCAGCCAGTCCGGCTGAGACGCCGCATTACCTGCACGATTGAGATGACAGCACAAGAGAACTCTTCGAGCCCCACGACGGCTCCTGTATCCCCGACCCTGAAACCCGGTCGCCGCTACCTGAGCGTTATTGCGCACGTGAGCGGTGAGAATGTTCAGCGCCTGGAAGAGTGGAAGCGCGCGGTAGCCGGTGGTGCGGTGGCGCCTATCAGCACCCACGTGACCGTGTACCTGACGGAGCTGAACGAGTCTCTAATGGCTGAGGTGCAGTCCCCGCAGCTCCGCGAGGCGCTGGACACGCCGCGTTTTGAGGCGCGCTGGGGTTCGGTGCACTCCTTCCGCCCGGTCACCGAGGTGGAGTACCTGAACCTGGAGGCGGGCAAGACCGAGTTTGAGCAGATTCACCAGAAGCTGGTTGAGCTATTCGGTGCCGGCGCGGCGTCCTTCCCCTACGTGCCGCACGTGACCCTGGGTCACGGGCTCACGGAAGAGCAGGTGGCGAACGCCCGTGAGGTGTTTGATGCTCTGCCCGCCGAGCAGCGCACCTTCACCGTGGATCACCTGCACTGCTACTCCTATGACGGGCAGGACTGGGAAGAGATTAGCGTTCTGCCGTTGCGTTAGGAGCAGGCGTATCAACCTGGAAAACATAAAGAGAGATGCGACCGATAGGTTATCGGTCGCATCTCTCTTTATGCTTTCACTAGGTTTATCTCAGCGTGAGATCCCTAGTGGGAGTGGCCCTCGTGAGCCTCGCCAGACTCGTGCGCATCAGCGGAAGCCGAGGAGGAAGCAGAGCCGTGCGCTTCAGCGCCGTGTGCCTCAGCCTCAACCGGTGCAGCGTTCGAGGAAGAGACACCCAGAATCTCGTTCGGGGTCTTCGGAAGCTCCACGCTCATCAGCTCCTTCGGCGCTGCCGGGTTCGACAGAGATACCGCAATGAGCTTCTTGGTCGCCGGGTCGGTCACGTAGGCGGTCTTACCGTCCACCCACAGTGCCGGACGCTCATCCTGCCACGTCTCAGACTCGGTCCACGCCTCCATTAGCTGTACGGATCCCAGCTCAGTGCCGGTTGCCGGATCGAAGACGCGCAGCTTACCGTCGGTGGTCAGCAGCAGCGCCTCACCCTGGGGACCGCGAGCCAGCGAACGGAAGGTGTAGCTCACGCCAGAAGGCAGGGAGTAGACGGTGCGGGTTGCCGCAACGGTGTCGATAATGGAGAACTTCTCGGGGCGCTCCAGCTTAGCGTCCTTGTCGGTCTTGTAGTCCGCCAGAACGTACTGGGAGTCAGCCTTACCGGCCTGGTTACCCGAGCGCGAGTACGGGTCCTCGGGGTTGGTGATCTTGGTGAACTTGCCGTCCTTGTAGACCAGCGCGCCGTCGGTGCAGCCGATGGAGAACGCGCCGTCCTTAGCGATGGCTTCACCGTGAACGCCGGGGCAGGCGGGGCTCTCGGTGACGGTCTTGCCCTGCGCATCCACAACAGCGGCGCCGGTGCGGGTCTTCGAGTCGCCGACCGCTACCAGGTACTGGTCATTGGGCAGCGGGATTGCGAAGCCGTGGTGAGGCTTCGGCAGGGTGACGGTGGTGGTCTCCAGGGAGGAAGCGGTGCGCTTGTCGTGGGTCAGCTTCGCCGGGTCGTACACGGCGAAGGAGCCGGTGCCGTCAGCGAATGCCGCGACCTTGCCGTTGTCCTTGATGACGTGACCGGTGTGGTCAGCTGCAAGAGACAGCGAGGACAGCGACGGGGAAGTGGTGTAGTAGTGCGAGTGGTCGCCGTGCGCTACGGACCATACGCCGGTGTCCAGGAAGGTGTAGCTGTTGCCGTCTGCAACGACGAGGTGGCGGTTATCGCCAGCGTCGGAGAGGCGCAGGAAGCCTTCCTTGGGGATGTCTGCGAGCAACTTCATGTCCTTGGCATCGTAAACGAGCACGCCACCGTCGTAGGTGATGGCGACGCGGCTTGCCGCGCCCTTGCCTTCGGTGATGGGGGCGGGGGTTGCGCTCGCGGAGGTGGAAGCGCTGGGGCTGGTCTGCGTGTTCTGGCTGGTCTGGGCGTTCTGGGCACCGCATGCGGTCAGGGCGAGGGTGGCTACTGCGCCGAGTGCGCCGGCGCGGGTGAGGAAAAACTTACGGGTCATGTGCATGTACCAAGATTAACATGAGAATGGTTCTCTATAGTGGTTGATCCTTGGCTCGTATCAGAGTCTGGAAGTGCAATCTGCGCGGGGTGTGTAAGGTATTCTGCCCCTGCCCAGCCGAAGGAAGTGTCCTTTTGTGCCCCCACTAGGTGAAAGCCTTGAATCGACTCGCGAAATGGCTCATCAGGGCATAAAAAACCGGCTCCCTTCCGAAAAGAAGAGAGCCGGTTTCTAGAAGTGTCTTTTGCTCGAGTAGGGTTCAAGCGCCTACTCGGAGCTAAACATTTAGGGCTAAAAACTTAGAGGAGGTTGTTCAGGCCTCGCGCCTTGACCTCACCCACTGCATCCTTGACAGCCTGTGCCTTGGAGCGCGGAGCGACCAACAGGGCGTCGGGGGTGTCCACCACAACGATATCGTCGAGGCCAAGGATAGAGATCTTGCGGTCGGTATTCGCGACAATAATGCCGGAACAACCGTGGTTGATAACGTTATCCTTCTCGCCGAGAATGGTCAGCTCTTCGCCGCTCTTCTCGGTGTTCAGGCGTGCCACAGCGTCGAAGTCTCCCACATCGTCCCAGCTGAAGGAACCGGGAACCATTGCAACGTCGCCCGCTGCCGCAGCGGGCTCAGCCACAGCGTAGTCGATAGCGGTCTTGGGCAGGGTCTCCCAGACGCGGTCCATAACAGCCTCACGCTCGGGGGTGTCCCAAGCGTTAGCAATTTCCATGATGCCCGCGTACAGCTCGGGCTCGTTCGCCTCGAGGTGCTTGAGCATCAGAGCCGCCGGTGCCACGAACATGCCTGCGTTCCAGGTGTACTCACCGGAGTCCAGGTACTTCTGTGCGGTAGCGGCATCGGGCTTCTCCACGAAGGTGTCCACAGCCTGAGCGTTGGGGGCGTCCTCAATACCCAGGGACTCGCTGGCGTGGATGTAGCCAAACGCGCTGGAGGGCTCGGTGGGGGTAATACCGATGGTGACAATCTTGCCGGTTGCCGCGGTGATGACAGCTTCGGTCACCACACGGTGGAATTCATCCACGGGGCTGATCACGTGGTCAGCTGCGAAGGAGCCAATGATGGCGTCCGGTTCGCGGCGGTGGATGATAGCGCAAGCCAGGCCGATAGCTGCAGCCGAATCCTTGGGGGAGGGCTCCAGTACCAGGTCAGCGGCACGCAGTTCAGGAATCTGCTGGGTGACCGCATTGGCGTGCGAAGTACCGGTAACCACCATGACGGAACCGTTGCTGAGATCGATGAGACGGTCGTAGGTGTCACGCAACAAGGAATTGCCCGACGAGGTGAGGTCGAGCAGGAACTTCGGGGCGTGCGCGCGGGATAGAGGCCACAAACGCGAGCCAACACCGCCGGCGGGAATAAGCGGGCGGAATCGAGTGAGTGCAGTATTCATCGCTTCAAGAATAGCGGGTCAATTTGTCATATATCGAATTCTTTTAGGGTTTAAACAAAAAGTGTCAGATGGCTCTCATTTAGGCGATGTTTGAGGTTAGGTTAAGGTAAGTCCCGCACAAACACAGGGAAGTAGGCGATATCGCAATAAAAACATGCTCTAATTCCCTTTTAGAACCTGTAAAAAAACCCTAAACAGGGTGTCAGTAAGCTGTGAATTTACCTGATATCTTGGAAGTAACAGACGAACAAAAAGCAGTCGGTGAGCACACAGCTGTGCCTGGAAGCTGGAGCCTAAAAATGCGGTACCAGAACCCAGACGCTCGCCGTCGCAGCAGGAGGTTATTCAGTGTTGAATGGTTCTAAAGGAACCCTCTACCGCGGCCGCTGGGGCATGTGGTCCTGGGTTGCTCATCGCATTACCGGTATCGCGATTTTCTTCTTCCTTCTTGTACACATCCTGGATACTGCCGTCGTGCGTATCTCCCCGGAGGCCTACAATGGCGTACTGAGCCTGTACAAGAACCCCATCATGGGTCTGGGTGAGACCGCGCTTGTCGCCGCCATCGTCTACCACGCGTTCAACGGTATTCGCATTATCCTCATTGACTTCTGGGGTAAGGCAACCAACTCGCACGTGGAGCACATTCAGGCGAAGAACAAGGACGGCAACGTCGAAATCAGCCAGAAGGCAACCTACACGCACATCAAGATTCTCTGGGTTGTGCTTTTCCTCTGGGCAATCACCGTTGCTGGCTTCGCCGCACGTCACCTGCCGATCGTTTTCTCGCACATGGGAGGTCACTAAACTATGGCTACTCCGCTTAAGCCCCGCACCTATGTACCCCGTCTGCGTGACAACCGCATCGACGGTGTGAAGTACAACCGCTCCTCCTCCAAGCGCAACAACTTTGAGATGTTCGCTTGGCTGGGTATGCGCCTGTCCGGCGTCGTACTCGTCGTGCTGATTTTCGGTCACCTGTTCTCCAACCTCATGGTCGGCGACGGCATCCACGCCATCGACTTCGGCTTCGTGGGCGGCAAGTGGGCGAACCCCTTCTGGCAGGTCTGGGATCTGCTGCTGCTCTGGCTGGCTATGCTGCACGGTGCTAACGGTATCCGCGTCATCATCGATGACTACGCTGAGAAGGACCGCCTGCGTATTTGGCTGAAGGTCATCCTCTTCGCAGCATGCGCATTCGTCCTGCTGGTTGGTACCCTCACCATCTTCGCATTCGACCCCTGCCCCTCGGGCGCAGCGGCTAATCTGCTTCCCAGCTTCTGCTCGGCACGCTAACGGCGACGTATCCGAGACAAACGAAAACATCTAAAACACAGAAAGAACATCATGCAGGTACATAAGTACGATGTAGTGATCGTCGGTGCCGGTGGCGCAGGTATGCGTGCCGCCATTGAGGCCGGCCAGCGAGTTCGCACCGCGGTACTGACCAAGCTATACCCCACCCGCTCCCACACCGGCGCAGCACAGGGTGGCATGTGCGCCGCTCTGGCTAACGTTGAAGAGGACAACTGGGAGTGGCACACCTTTGACACCGTCAAGGGTGGCGACTACCTGGTTGACCAGGACGCAGCAGAAATCATGGCTAAGGAAGCTATTGACGCTGTGCTCGACCTGGAAAAGATGGGCCTTCCCTTCAACCGAACCCCCGAAGGCCGCATTGACCAGCGCCGCTTCGGCGGTCACACCCGTGACCACGGTAAGGCTGCTGTGCGCCGCGCATGCTACGCAGCTGACCGTACCGGCCACATGATTCTGCAGACCCTCTACCAGAACTGCGTTCGCCACAATGTGGAGTTCTACAACGAGTTCTACGTGCTCGACCTGATTCTGGTCAAGGACGAAGAGGGCAAGCCCCGCCCCGCCGGTGTCGTCTCCTACGACCTGGCAACCGGTGAGGTCCACGTTTTCCAGGCTAAGTCCGTGATCTTCGCATCCGGCGGTTGCGGCAAGATCTTCAAGACCACCTCCAACGCCCACACCCTCACCGGCGACGGCATGGCCATCGCACTGCGTGCAGGCCTGCCCCTGGAGGACATGGAATTCGTTCAGTTCCACCCGACCGGCCTGGCTGGCCTGGGCATTCTCGTCACCGAGGGTGCTCGTGGTGAAGGCGGTATTCTCCGTAACGCTGACGGTGAGCGCTTCATGGAGCGCTACGCACCCACCATTAAGGACCTCGCACCCCGCGATATCGTGGCACGTGCAATGGCAAACGAGGTGCGCGAAGGCCGCGGCTGCGGTCCCCACAAGGACTACGTGCTGCTGGACCTGACCCACCTGGAGCCCTCGCACATCGACGAGAAGCTGCCGGACATCACCGAGTTCGCTCGTACCTACCTGGCAGTGGAACCGCACCACCAGCCCATCCCGGTGTTCCCCACCGCGCACTACGCAATGGGCGGTATCCCCACCAACAACGAGACCGAGGTTTACCGCAACAGCGAAGAGACCATCCCCGGCCTCTACGCAGCTGGTGAGGTTGCTTGTGTGTCCGTCCACGGTGCAAACCGTCTGGGCACCAACTCCCTGCTGGACATCAACGTGTTCGGTAAGCGTGCAGGCCGCAAGGCAGCAGAGTACGCAGCATCCGCTGAGTTCGTACCGGTTCCGGACGACGCAGCAGATCGCGTTCTCAACATGCTCAACGGCATCCTCGAAGGCAAGGGCACCGAGAAGGTCGGCGCTATCCGCGCAGACCTGCAGAAGGCTATGGAAGCTGACATGCAGGTGTTCCGTACCGACGAGACCATCCGCGCAGCACTGGCAACCATCGCTGAATTGGAAGAGCGTTACAAGAACATCTCCATCCAGGACAAGGGCAAGCGCTTCAACCTCGACCTGCTTGAGGCTGTTGAGCTTGGCTTCCTGATTGAGCTGGCAAAGGTCATGTCCGTTGGCGCGCTGCACCGTAAGGAATCCCGTGGTGGTCACTACCGCGAGGACTTCCCCAAGCGTGACGATGTCAACTTCATGAAGCACTCGATGGTCTACCTCGACCCCGAATCCGAGTTTGAGGGTGTCAAGGGCCTGCGATTCGAAACCAAGCCCGTTGTCTACACCCGCTACGAGCCGAAGGAGCGTAAGTACTAAAATGGCTGAAAACGAACTCCCCGAACCGGAATCCGTCAAGCTGTTTGAGGGTATGACCGGCGGCGACTCCGACTCCATCCCCACGTACGATGTGGTCATCAAGATTCGTCGCTACAACCCGGAAGTTTCCTCCGAGGCGTACTGGGACGAATTCCCGCTGACCATGTACCGCACCGACCGCGTGCTCGACGCTCTGCACAAGATTAAGTGGGAAGTAGACGGCTCCGTCTCCTTCCGCCGCTCCTGCGCACACGGCATCTGCGGCTCGGACGCGATGCGCATCAACGGCCGTAACCGCCTGGCTTGCAAGACCCTGCTGAAGGACCTTGACCTGACCAAGCCGATTACCGTTGAGCCCATCAAGGGTCTGCCCTGCGAGAAGGACCTCATCGTTGACATGGAGCCCTTCTTCCAGGCATACCGTGAAATCATGCCGTTCTTCATCAACGACTCGAACGAGCCTGAGCGTGAGCGTCTGCAGACCATTGAGGACCGTGCACGTTTCGATGACACCACCAAGTGCATCCTCTGTGCAGCATGTACCTCGTCTTGCCCGGTCTTCTGGACCGACGGCCAGTACTTCGGCCCCTCCGCTATCGTGAACGCACACCGCTTCATCTTCGACTCGCGTGACGATGCAGGCGACCTGCGTCTGGAAATCCTCAACGACAAGGAAGGCGTGTGGCGTTGCCGCACCACCTTCAACTGCACCGAGGCTTGCCCCCGTGGCATCCAGATCACCAAGGCTATTGCCGAGGTGAAGCAGGCAATCCTGAGCCGCTCGCTCTAATCTGAGCATGCGGTATCAGCTGATACAGCATTGACGATTCAAGCCGTCACCCGCACCGGGTGGCGGCTTGAATTGTTTGACAGAAAAAGTCTGATGGAAATGATGGCCCAGAGCATTTTTCGGGGGCTCGGGCGCGCACAAAAACTCTTCACAATCTGTCATAAAGTCATAGATATTCTCGAGGGCTGTCAGAAAGGGGCGGCGGGTAGGTAAACCCCGGCGGGCGGCGTTATTCTACTGTGTATGGTTTTTGCTAATTCTCGCTACGATTTGTCCACCCCCGTCTTCGATGACTGGGTGGAGCGCATGATGGGTACCCTCGTGCAGTTCCGCCGCGAAGTGCACGCCAACCCGGAGCTTTCTTTCCGCGAGGTGGTGACCACTGAGCGCCTCATGAACCGACTGCGAGAAGCCGGCATGAATCCTGTTGCTTGCGAAGGCACCGGCTGCTACGTCGATATCGGAAGCGGTCCCTTCGCCGTGGCTCTGCGTGCCGATATTGATGCTCTGCCCATTGTTGAGCAGACCGACCTGCCCTATGCCTCCACCGTGCCCGGCGTGATGCACGCCTGCGGCCATGATATTCACCAGACCGTCATGCTCGGTGTGGCGCTGGCACTGCACGAGCTGAACGAGAAGACCCCGCTGGGCCGTAGCGTCCGCATTCTTTTCCAGCCCGCTGAGGAGCAGCTGCCCGGCGGTGCGGTGCAGATGATTTCGCAGGGTCTACTCAAGGATATTCCGCGTGCTTTCGCTCTGCACTGTGACCCGAAGGTGGACTTGGGCCAGATCGGTACCCGCATCGGTGCGATTACCAGCGCCTCGGATACCGTGAAAATTCATCTGAGCGGTCACGGCGGCCACACTTCTCGCCCGCACCTGACCGAAGACCTCATCTACGCCATGAGCCAGATTGCTGTGCAGGTTCCCGCCGTGCTGACCCGCCGCACTGACGTTCGTTCGGGTGTGCTGGTGGCATGGGGCCAGGTCAGTGCTGGCGTTGCCCCCAACGCTATTCCCGCCGAGGGCTACCTGGCGGGTACCATGCGTTGCCTGGACGTTGAGGTTTGGCGCCAGGCAGGCAACCTGCTGGACGAAGTGATCGAGCAGGTCGCTGTACCCTTCGGTGTGAAGGCGCGGGTGGAGCACATCCGCGGCGTACCCCCGGTCGTGAACACCGATCTGGAAACCACCATGCTCGAGAACGCAGCCCGCGCCGAGCTGGGCGAGGACTCCATCGTGCTGGTCGAGCAGTCCATGGGTGGCGAAGACTTCGCGTGGATGCTGCAGGAAGTTCCCGGTTCCATGTTCCGCCTGGGTACCCGTGCCCCCGGCGACCCCACCTATGATCTGCATCAGGGCGATTACGCCCCGAGCGAGCAGGCAATCGGCATTGGTGTGCGCGTCATGGCGGCAACCGCCTTGCGCGCCGTCCGCTTTGAACTGGCGAAGGCTGCGAAGGCTGCGAACCCCATCCGCGATGAGGCACGCTAAAGAGCTTCTCGAAAGCTTATAAGTCAGGCTTGAAAGTACGACTATATAGCCGCATCAAGCCTTGAAAACTGTACAAGTTTCACCCCGTTACCTCTCACCGAGTAGCGGGGTGAAACTCTATGCACACGATAGAATTAAAAGGATTATGAGGACATCTGCGTCATGTTCCCGACTCCGTGCCCACACACCTGCGGGGGTTGAAGGAGATGGCGCACCATCACACGGCGCACGCCGGAGGAGGACACCCAATGAGCTTCTTTGGAATCGGCAAGAAGAAGTTGGATGAACAGTCGCGCGAAGAACAGAGCGCCGAAACCGCTAAGGCTCAGAAAGAACAGGCAAGCGAAGACGCTCCTAAGAGCGCGCGACTGAGCGAAAAGATTATGGAACAGCAGCAGTGGGAGGACTCCCTGCGCCGCTTCGTGAAGTCTGAAAGCGCACGCCACCAGAACCACGACGAAGAGCAGAATGAAGAGCACCGCGCTGTTGAGGATCTCAAGCGTGCCCTCCTGCACGGCGATGAGAAGGTTGAAGAATCTTCCGCTGCTGAGGAGCTGACCGAGGAACAGGCGGAGGAGCAGGAGCGTCGTAGCCTGCTGGCTGCGCTTGGTGCTTTCCCGCAGGAATCTGAGGAGCCTGTTGAGGTCGAGCAGAATACTGAGGACCAGGACGTTAAAGAAGAAGTCGCCCCGGTTGCTGAGGCTGCTCAGCCCGCTACCCCCGCGTTCCTGCGCGATGATGAAGAGTCCGAAGCTGAGGACGCATCTATCGAGGCGCAGGAGCCTAAGGACGTCGCAGCGGATGCACGTTCCCAGTTTGAAGAGCACCTACGTGCTCTGCGTGCCCAGAATGTCGAAGATACTGCCGCTGAGGTCGCTGAAGCGGCTGCAGACGAGGCAGAGGGTGGCGAAGAGCTTGAGGTTGCTGACGCTGTTGTAGAAGCTACTGAGAACAAGTCTGAGAACGCTCATTCTGCATCTGCAGCTGAGGACGTATCTGCAGGTGCTGAAGACTCCCTGACCGCAGAAGACCTGAAGACTGCCCGCACCCGCGCCGCTGTCACCGAGGCACAGAACGCCGGCCTGGACGACCTGGCGGCAGCCTACGCTGCTCGCCTGGGCATCACCCTCGATAGCGAAGAGGAGACTTTCGGCGAGGTCGCCTCCGATGAGGTAATCGCTGAAGAAGCTCCCGCTGATGAGGTAGTTGCTGAGGAAGCAGAGTCCGCTGAGGCACCCGAGTCCACTGAAGCTGCTGAATCTGTCGAAGACGCTGAGGCCTCTGAGGCACCCGCACCTGTTGCTGATGCTACTGAAGACTTCGAATCCGAGGAGACCATTGACCTTACCGCAGGCGTAGAAGAGGCTGCAGAGCCTGTTGCCGCTGGTGAGGAAGAGCCGATTGAGGCTGTCGTTGAGGCACCTGAACTGCTGGCATCTGAACTTACTGAGGAAGAAGACGCGGTCTCTGATGAGACCGAGTTGCTCTCCGCTGTATCCGTTGAGGAGAAGCACGAAGCGTCCGTCTCTGAATCGCTCGAGGCTGAGGACTTCGACGCTGAAGAAGAGAACACCGCAGAGCTGATCTTTGACACTTCCGCTGTTGAAGAAAGCGCTGTTGAGGACAGCACCGCGGAAGAAACCGCTACGGAAGAGCCTGCTACCAAGATTGAGGACTCCGCGGCTGAAGGCTCCGGTTCTGAGGACGACGAGCCCGTCGAGAGCTCCTCTGTAGCTCCTGCTCTTGCCGCTGTTGCTGCACCCGTGGCTGCTGCCGCTGCTGTTGCCTCCGCCGCAAAGGCTGATAAGGCTGAGGAGAAGGCAGAAAAGGGTACCTCTCAGGGGGTCGCTCTGACCGCAGAGGCCATCGATAAGAAGGAAGCCGAGAAGCAGGAGGCTTCCGCTCGTGAAGAGTCCGCTCAGGAGCCCGCTGCAGAGTTGAAGGAAGCTGAGCAGAAGCTCAGCGAAGACGAGGCAGAGCTGGTTGCTGAATCCATCATCCTGAGCGAGCCCGCAGAGGGCGCAGCGACCCTGCCCGCTCTCCCCAAGCAGCGTGCCCTCTATGGCCTGGCGGAGCTCATGCGCACCCGCGGTTCGGGCACCATGAGCCTGGAACTGCGCCAGGTGGATGAGGATATGCACTACCGTCTGCTGCACCGCGGTCGCGAGGTCGAAACCGGCATTGTTGTGCCCGGCATTGACTGGTTCGCACCCGTGGCGGCACTGTACACCGAGGCTCAGCAGGCCGGCGCAACCTGGAACCGCGCGGCGGTCTCTCTGAACCCGCGTCTAGGTGACGGCCTGGAGGTTCACGCATCCTACCTGGGTATGGCGGACGGCCAGACCACCCGTGAGAGCTTCCTGCTGGAGGGCACCGCTGTCGAGGCTAAGCCCGTTGCAACCGCTGAGGCTGCTGAGGCTACTTCGCAGGAGGAGACTCAGGAAGCTGCTGTTCAGCGTGCTGACTCGGTTGAGGCTGAGCGTGAGGCTATCGAGCGTGAGCTGGAGGCTGAGCTTGCTCAGAAGCAGGCGGCTAACGAGGCTGAGGCCGCTGTTGAATCCACTGAAGAGCCTGTCGTTGAGGCTGCTGAAGAGGGTACCTCTTCGGGTCTGCTGCCTGCCGCCGGTCTTGCTGCGGCCGGTACCGTAGCGGCTGGTGCCGCTGTCGCCTCCGCACAGGAGAAGGAAGACGTAGAGGAATCTGTCGAAGCTTCTGACGAACCTGCTCAGACTGAGTTTGCGCCGGTTGAAGCTGAATTCGAGCACGATTACGAGAACGACCCGGTCTTCGGTGCGGCTACCGTAGAGCCCGAGACTGAGCAGGCTGAAGAGTCTGCCGCTGAGGCATCTGAGGCTTCTGAGACCTCCGCTGAGGAGCTTGATGAGTCTGGCGAAGACATGGAAGCCGCCCTGGCTGCCATCGTTGCCAACGCTCAGAAGAAGCTGGATGCAGAGGAAGAAGCTCCTGCCGCTGAGGAAACTGCCGCAGTTGCTGAGGAAGCACCCGCTGAGGAAGCTTCGGCTGTCGAGGAACAGAAGGCTGCCGCTCCCGTGGTTGCTGAGTCCTTCACTCTGGATCGTACCCAGCCCGTTGAGGAATCTGCTGATGAGCCGGTCGCAGAGAAGGCTGAAGAGCCCGCCTTGCCCGCGTTCCTGGACGACTCTGAACTGCTGGCTGAGCAGGAGACCTCCGCTGCTTCCGCTGAAGCGCACGCTGAGGCACCTGCCCTGGAAGACGCTGAGCCCGTCTCCGAGAGCGCATCTGTCGCTCCCGGCCTGGCTGGTGCTCTTGCCGCAGCTGCCGCTGTGGGCACCGCCGGCGCCGCTGCGAAGGCAACCGAAGCAAAGGTATCTGAGTCGAAGGCTACCGAGGTAAAGGCTCCTGTCGCTCAGGAAGAGCCCGCTGAGAAGGCCGCTGAGCTCAAGACCGTTGAGGTGGCCCCCGCGGCTAAGATTGCTGAGGCTCCCGTAGCGGTTGCACCCGCCTCCGAGGCTACCGATCAGACTGCCTCGGCAGCACCGGCAGCAGAGGTAGCAGAGGCGGCACCCGCCTCCGAGGCGACCACCCCGGTTGCCCTGCCGGAGAGCACCCCGGCAGGTATCTCCTCCAGCATCTCGGCATCCGCGCTGAGCGAGCTCAACCAGCTACCCACCATCGTGGCTGAGCCGGACACCCCCTCCGCCGCGGTGCAGAGCCCGCTGGTTCCCTCGGAGACTCAGCTGGCAGCCGGCAACCTGGTTCTGACCGAGGCTCAGGTCGCTCAGCGTCTGGCGCCGGTTGTCGAGCACCTCTTCGGCGAGAACGGCACCGCAAAGGATGCCACCACCGTGCTGATTCGTGTACGTGCCCTCGGCTCCTACTACGACGCCCTGACCCACGTGCGCCGCAACGGTTTCTGGGAGCAGGTCCGTACCTTCGAGCTGATTCCCGAAACCCTGCTGGACATCCCGGCGCTGAAGACCGACTCGTACAGCGAGGGCGAGGGCTCGCCGCTGGCTATGAGCCTGACCTTCACCCCGGGCGTGCCGGTTCAGGCGGCATTCGATTATGCGAATGAGCAGGCGTTTGTCACCTACCCGCGTCCGCTGGATGCTGAGCGTTACGTTGAGGAGCTGCGCATGTTCCCGCGTCTGGGTTCGAAGATCCCGGCTCATATGACGAGCGCGCTTTCGCACTGGAACCTCTAAAACCTTGTAAGGTGTGCCGCGCCGGCTCCCCGTGTGGGGGTCGGCGCGGCGTGCTATGTTTGTCATTTTTTCGATGAGGAAGATTGTTATGACTGATACCCCTAATACTCCTGAGGCTTCTGCGGCGCAGAACGTTCAGGACACTGCTGCCCGCGCGGCTGAAGCTTTTGGCGCCCTGGTGGAAACCATGGCGCTGCTGCGTGCACCGGGCGGTTGCCCGTGGGATGCTGAGCAGACTCATGCCTCCCTAATCCGCTACCTGGTGGAGGAAGCCTACGAGGTTGTCGAGGCGGTAGAAACCGGTGGAGAGCCGAATATGCCGCTGTTGCGTGAGGAACTGGGCGACGTGCTGCTGCAGGTGGTGTTCCATTCCGATATTGCTGCGGCAAACCCGCAGGGCTTCGACATCGTGCAGGTGGTTGAGGGCCTGGTGCAGAAGCTTCGTTCGCGCCACCCGGACGTGTTCACGGCTGAGTCTGAGGGCTCTTCGGAGGCGCCCCGCACCGCAGCTGAGCAGCAGGCGGCGTGGGATGCGTTGAAGAAGAAGGAGAAGAGCGACCGTGGCGCGCTGGACGGTATTCCGCCGCATCTGCCGGCGCTCGCTATGGCTGAGAAGACTGCTGTGAAGGCACGTAAGGCGGGTATTATTCTGCCGCCGGAGCCTACGAGCATGGAGGACGACCTGCGCTATATGCACACTGAAGAGGAATTCGGTGAGTTGCTCTTTGCGTTGGTGAGCCGCGCACAGCGTAATGGTTTGGATCCGGAGCGTGCCCTGCGTTCGTACACTCGCCGCTATATTGCTCAGCATACGCATGATGAGCCGAGCTATTAGAAACGCTGGTTGAGTTCTTCTGTGAGGCGCTTTGAAATCTGTTCTCTGAGGGAATAAGAGATTTCAAAGCGCCTTCTGTTTGTTTGGGGTTGTGTTGGGCGGCCGTGAGTATGCTCGTGGCACATGCCCCGGCATTTGGGCTCATGTTGTGCTTTGGTCGAGTACCCACACCCTCCCAATGTGGGGGAGTGTGGGTCTTGTTCCGCTTTGTAGCGCCTGACTAAGGGTTATTGAAACCTTCATTAAGGCAATAAAAAAGCGGTGGCAACTAGTGTGTTTGTGTGGGAGTTTTGCTAGAATTTAGGGGACGCGACTTGTCCACTACCGGGTGAGCCGTTCACATCCTTGACATCTCATAAGGAGAACAATTCATGGCTGTTATTACCGCAGTTCACGCACGCCAGATCCTGGATTCCCGTGGCAACCCGACCGTTGAGGTTGAGGTTCTGCTCGAAGACGGTGCTTTCGCACGCGCAGCTGTGCCCTCGGGCGCATCCACCGGTGAGTGGGAAGCTGTTGAGCGCCGCGATGGCGACAAGTCCGTATACCTGGGCAAGGGTGTTCTGGGCGCAGTGAAGTCTGTTATCGAAGAAATCGCTGAAGAGGTCATCGGCATTGAGGCTTCCGACCAGCGCGCTGTTGACGCAGCCATGATTGCTCTGGATGCAACCAACAACAAGGGCAAGCTGGGCGCAAACGCAATCCTGGGTGTCTCCCTGGCTGTTGCTAAGGCTGCCGCTGAGTCCGCTGACCTGCCCCTGTACAAGTACCTCGGCGGCCCGAACGCTCACGTTCTGCCCGTCCCCATGATGAACATCCTCAACGGTGGTTCTCACGCAGACTCCAACGTTGACATCCAGGAGTTCATGATTGCTCCCATCGGCTTCGACAACTACTCTGACGCTCTGCGCGCAGGTGTTGAGGTTTACCACTCCCTGAAGTCCGTGCTGCACGACCGCGGCCTGGCAACCGGCCTGGGCGACGAGGGTGGCTTCGCACCCAACCTGGAGTCCAACGCAGCTGCACTGGACCTGATTGTTGAGGCAATCGAGAAGGCTGGCTACAAGCCGGGCGAGCAGGTTGCACTGGCACTGGACGTTGCATCCTCCGAGTTCTACAACGACGGCGCATACGAGTTCGAGGGCCAGAAGAAGTCCGCAGCTGAGATGAGCGCATACTACGCTGACCTCGTTGCAAAGTACCCCCTGGTTTCCATCGAGGATCCCCTGGATGAGAACGACTGGGAGGGCTACAAGACCCTGACCGAGCAGATCGGTGACAAGGTCCAGATCGTTGGTGACGACCTGTTCGTGACCAACCCCGAGCGCCTGGCTCGCGGTATCGAGGAGGGCGCAGCTAACGCTCTGCTCGTGAAGGTGAACCAGATTGGTTCGCTGACCGAGACCCTGGACGCAATGGAGCTGGCTCAGCGCCACGAGTACCGTTGCATGGTTTCTCACCGTTCCGGTGAGACCGAGGACGTCACCATCGCTGACCTGGCTGTTGCAACCAACGCTGGCCAGATCAAGACCGGTGCTCCCGCACGTTCCGAGCGCGTTGCTAAGTACAACCAGCTGCTGCGCATCGAGGAAGAGCTGGGCGAGGCAGCTGTTTACGCTGGCAAGTCCGCATTCCCCCGCTTCAAGGCATAAGTTACTGAAGCATCCGACCGCGTGAGCGGTTAGACGTCAAGGAGGCGGTGCTACCCCGTAGGGGAGTGGCACCGCCTCCTTCTCTGTGCGCGATCTATCAGCTCAGGTATGCCGTGGCAGGGTAGAATGTATCGCTTGCAACATAGAGCTGGGGAAGCCCTCCGAACCCGGTAGAATATGAAGGAAGCGTTTAGCGGCACAGAACGGAACGAGGGATAGAGCAATGAGCCAGCGAGCAAACCAGCAGACCCGGTCGCACTCTACGAGTTCCACTGCACCCGCTCAGGGCGCTACCGCCTCCGATGCGCCGCGTGGCGCCGCTAAGGAAGCCCGCACCTCCCTGATGAAAAAGGCTAGTGCCCTTTTCTTCGGCGTGGGCTTGAACCAGCGCCACCCCGAGCGTGAACGTCAGGCGCAGGCTCGCCGTGAGGAGCGCGCCCGCCGCCGCGCCGCAGCCCAGCAGGGCAGTGAAGAAGGCGGATACGACGCCCCCGTGGCGGCTCATATGTTCTCCGGTCGTAGCTTCCTGACTACTGTTGTGGTGGGCGTGATTGCGCTCGGTACCGCATACCCGGTGGTCACCTACATTGACCAGGATCGGGAAATTAAGCAGATCAACGCGCACATTTCCCAGTTGCAACAGGAGAACGCCCAGCTGAAGGCGGAGCAGACCTGGTGGAACGACGACAACTACGTTCGCCAGCAGGCACGTAGCCGCCTCTACTATGTGAACCCCGGCGACACCCCCTACGTGGTCACCGGCATTACCGAGGACTCCACGAAGGCGGACGGTACTTCTGCGAATGCGAAGAACGCCCCCGAGGAAGCCTGGACCACGAAGGTTTGGAATTCTCTCGAGAAGAACTAGCCCCAGCTGCCGGCAGGAACCCCCGCCCTGGCAAGCACCCGGCATAAGCGGACGAGGTGACCCCTCGTTCCAGAAACTTAGGATTATGAGCACCGAAAACACCATTGAAGAGCTGAAGGCACGCACCCCCGGCGGCTTCGGCGTAACTGTTGAAACCCTGACCCCCACCGAGCAGGACATCCGCGTTCTCTCCGCGCAGCTGGGCCGTAAGGTCCGCGACGTGATTGAGATTCCGGCACGCTGCGTGTGCGGTAACCCGCTCGTGGCTGCTACCGCGCCGCGCCTGAGCAACGGCACCCCCTTCCCGACCGTTTTCTACCTGGCGCATCCGGTGATTACCGCTGCGGCTTCCCGCCTGGAGGCGGGCGGCCTGATGTACGAGATGACCGACTCGCTGGCTGAGGACGCCGACTTGGCGGCACAGTACGCTGCCGCACACGAGAACTACCTGGCTGAGCGTGAGCGCATCCGCCTGATCAGCGGCACCGAAGAGGTCCCGGAGATTGACGGTATCTCTGCCGGCGGTATGCCGACCCGCGTGAAGTGCCTGCACGCTGTTATCGGCCACACTCTGTCGGTGGGTCGCGGCGTGAACCCGATGGGTGACCGCGGCCTGGACGCTATCGCCGAGTGGTGGACCCCCGAGGTCTGCTCCTGCGACCCCGCGTGGCGTGAAGAAGCCTAAATATTGATTCTGGTGCGCCCGCATCGTCGTCAGCGACGGTGCGGGCGCATAATAGATAGAAGAAAGAGCGCCGAAAAGCGAAAATTTTTCGCCTGCGGCGCTCGCGTTGCCTTTGGCACTGATTGGTATTGAAGACCTGAAAGGAACCCACCGTGCGCGTTGGTGCGATTGACTGCGGTACGAACTCTATTCGCCTGCTGATTGCTGATTCCACTACTGAGGTGGTGGACGGGGTCGAGAAGACTGTCCTGAAGGACGTTGTGCGTGAGATGCGCATTGTGCGTCTGGGCCAGGGCGTGGATGCGACCGGCTGGCTGGCGCAGGAGGCGCTGGACCGTACTTTCGCTGCGGCGCGTGAGTATGCGCAGCTGCTGAAGGAGCACGGCGCTGATTCGGTGCGTTTTGTGGCGACCAGTGCGACTCGCGATGCGGGTAACCGTCAGGTGTTCGTGGACGGTATCCGCGAGATTCTGGGCATTGAGCCCGAGGTCATCAGCGGTGATGAGGAAGCTGCGCTGTCCTTCGCAGGCGCGGTGCGCGCTGTCGGTTACGGCGATGGCGACACCCTGGTGTTCGACCTGGGCGGCGGTTCGACTGAGTTTGTGCTCGGCGACGAGTCGGGTGTGAAGGCTTCCCGTAGCGTCAATATTGGTTGTGTGCGCCTGACTGAGCGTCACATGCTCAGCGCTCCGGCGACCGAGTCGCAGATTGCCCGCGTTGAGGCTGATACTGACGAGGCTCTCGACGTGGCTCGTAAGACGGTTCCCCTGCAGAATGTGCGCCGCGTGGTGGCTGTGGCTGGCACCGCGACCACTGTGGCTGCCGCTGCGCTGGGCCTGGACCGCTACGATTCTGAGGCTATTAACGCTCAAAGCTTCTCCGTAGAGACCGTTCAGAAGACCGCCCGCTGGTTGGCTTCGCTGAGCCGAGCCGAGCGTGAGGAGCTCGGCTACATGCACCCCGGCCGGGTGGATGTGATTGGTGCCGGCGCGACGATTTACGCTCGCATCCTGACCCGTCTGAATGAGATGACTGATGGTGCCGTGGATTCGGTGACCGTCAGCGAGCACGACATTCTGGACGGTATCGCGCTGTCCCAGCTGTAGGCTTGAGCGCTCGCGCCGTGAACCGATGGTGGTTCACGGCGCGGCTCAGCTTGAGGAGTTTTAATGGTTCGTTCTGAGCGTCGGCGAGGTATACCCCTGACCGGCTGGTCTGTTGCGCCGTCTTTCGCCTGTGCGTCTCGTGTATTTGGTGTGCGCGCCTCGGTTGGTTCTGACCGAGGCGCTACTTGCCGCATCCGTAAGGGTGCAGCTTTGGGCGCCAGTGCCGCGTTGACTCTTCTGCCGTTGTGGACCCCGCTGGCGCCTGCTGCCTGGGCGACGGACCCGACTCCTTCCGCTTCTGCGTCTCCGAGCCCTAAGAGGGAGGTGACTGCGACTCCTTCGCCGTCGGCTACTGCGGTGCCGAAGACTTCTGCGACTCCGAGTAAGGGCACGTCGACTACGAATGGTGATGATGTTCGTCAGCGTGAGTATTGGCTGAAGGAGTACGGTATTACGTCCTTGTGGTCGCAGGCTACGGGTAAGGGCGTGACGGTTGCTGTGATTGATACGGGCGTGGATGGTACTCACCCGGATCTTGAGGGTAATGTTCTGCGTGGTTATGACGCCTCGGGCGTGGGTAGCGAGGACGGCTGGAAGGGCCTGGGTGCTGAGCCGATGCACGGTACGGAGGTCGCTTCTCTGATTGCCGGTCACGGTCACGATACGCAGGGCTATTCTGCGATTGCGGGTCAGCCGGGTAGGCCGACCGGTGTGATTGGTGTGGCTCCCGAGGCGAAGATTCTGCCGATTTCGCTGAATATGGGTACGACCGGTGGTAAGAGTATTGATGAGCAGATCCCGGCGGCGGTGCGTTATGCAGTCGACCACGGGGCTCAGATTATTAACATGTCGATTGGCTCGAATAAGACGAGCTGGCCGCAGAGCTGGGATGAGGCGTTTGCCTATGCGGAGCAGAAGGGCGTGCTGATTGTTGCGGCTGCGGGTAACCGCGGTAGCGGCTTGACGCAGGTTGGTGCTCCGGCGACGATTCCTGGCGTGTTGACGGTGGGCGGTATTGACCGGAATAAGCAGGTTTCTGAGGGCTCGTCGACTCAGGGTATTTCGATTGCTGTGGTTGCTCCGAGTACGGATATGATTGCGGCTGCTCCGGGTAACGGGTACATGCTGTGGTCGGGTTCTTCGGCTGCTGCTCCGTTGGTGACGGGTGTTGCGGCGTTGTTGAAGCAGAAGTATCCGAAGGAGTCGGCGGCTCAGCTGGCTCAGCGTTTGATTGCTTCGGCTGATGATGCTGGCGTGACGGGCCGTGACCCTTTGTATGGTTACGGTATTTTCAATCCGCAGGATGCAATGGCTTTGGCGGCGCCTACGGTGACGGCGAATCCGTTGGGTTCTATTTCTGAGTGGATTGCGGTGCATCGTAAGCGGCAGGTGAGCGATCCGACTCCTAGCGATGCTGCGCCGGTCCATGAGGAGGGTGAGAGCATTGTGAAGGCGGCGGCGCCGGATGCGCGTCGCCCTCCGGAGGATCGTGGCTGGTTGCCACCGGTGATTTTGGCGGCGCTGGTGTTGTGGCTGACGATTATTACGGCTGGTTCTGTGCATCGTTTGCACAGGATGCATGTGAGCGCGGGGCAGGCTGCGCGGATGGCTCGTGCGGCGGCGCATCATCCGGGGTCTCATCGGGGTACTCGCCGGACCTCTCGTTAGTACTGTTTGATGACGTTTTTCTGTTGTACAGTGGCTTTTCTGTTCGCCCGGGGCTGACTTTTGAGTTGGCCCCGGGCTTTATTGTTTGGGTTGGGGGTTCTGGCAGGATAAGCAGTAATAAACGAAAATATCGAACACGCCGCGTAAAAATCAGAAAGGGTGTTTTTGACCGTAACCACCATTAAGGGGTGAACCCCGTTCAGATGCGCAAAACTTTTAACTTAGGGTGCGCCCTGAGACGGCATAAGTGCGAAATTACCTAAACAAAGGCGTAAAATAGAAGATAACAGGTATGTGATAGACAGGCTCGTGCTGCTAGCCACTTCGCGTTGCGCAAGGACTTCCAGAGCGGGCCGCTTTGTTCGTCAGGGGAGCTTTCGGAACGACCCGAAAGTTGCACATACCACCCTACCGGGGCTACCGAACCTCGGTACCTAAAGACTAGGAAGTAACAAAATGGCATTCACTAAGGTGGCACAGGACCGTCCTCGCGTCCTGATCGTCGGTGGCGGCTACGTCGGCTTCACCGTTGCTAAGAAGATCCAGAAGGCTATCAAGGAGACCGGTGGCGTTGTCACCATCGTTGAGCCGAACCCCTACATGACTTACCAGCCCTTCCTCCCCGAGGTTGCAGCAGGTTCCATGGAAGGCCGTAACGCAACTGTGCCGCTGCGCCAGCACCTGCGCGACACCGAGCTGATCCCCGGCCGCGTTCTCTCCATCGACCACGCAAACCGCACCGCTGTAGTGGAGCCCACCGATAACGGTGAGCCCTTCGAGCTGAAGTACGACGAGATCGTCCTCGGCGCAGGCGCTGTGACCCGTGCATTCCCGATTCCGGGTCTGGCAGAGGTTGCTATCGGTCTGAAAACCATTGAAGAGGCAGTTTCTGTTCGTAACTGGGTTCTGGACCGCATCGAGGTCGCATCCATGCTGTCCGACCCTGAAGCACGTCGTCGTGCCCTGACCTTCGTCGTAGTTGGTGGTGGCTTCGCTGGCGTTGAGACCATCTCCGAGCTCGAAGACATGGCACGCGTTGCTGTTGAGCGCAACGAGCGTCTTTCCGTTTCTGACCTGCACTTCGTCATGATTGAGGCTGCACCGCGCATCATGCCCGAGGTTCCCGCAGACCGTGCAGAGAAGGTCGTTGCAGAGCTGCGTGCGCGCGGCATCGAAATCCTGCTGAACACCTCCCTCTCCGACGCAACCGACGGTAACCTGCAGCTGATTAACATGGCTGACAAGTCCCCCGCAGGCGAGATCAAGACCGACACCCTGATCTGGACCGCAGGCGTGGCAGCATCCCCGATGCTGAAGAACACCGACTTCCCGATTGACGAGCGTGGCCGCGTTCGCGTGAGCGCAGACCTGCGCGTCACCGGCGACGACGGCGTGGTTGAGGGTGCTTGGGCTGCAGGCGACAACGCAGCTGTTCCGGATCTCTCCGGTGGCGGCGTGGGCGGCTTCTGCGTTCCCAACGCTCAGCACGCTTCCCGCCAGGCTGTTGTTCTGGCTAAGAACCTGCTGGCTGCTCGCCGCGGCGAGCCCCTGACCGACTACTACCACGAGACCATTGGTGTTGTGGCAGGTCTGGGCCTGTGGAAGGGCGTTGCAAACTTCAAGGGCAAGACCATTGGCGGCCCGCTGGCATGGATCATGCACCGCGGCTACCACGGCTCTGCAATCCCCACCACCGAGCGTACCGTTCGCGTTATGACCACCTGGGCTCTGAACCAGATCTTCGGTCGCGACACCTCCTCGATTCGCCACCAGCGTTCCCCGCGCCTGGCATTCCAGGAAGCAACCGGTACTGCACCGGCACGCCAGAAGGCAAAGCTCTAAAATAGCCTGACTTAGGGGTACGCCCCTGGGATAGCGCATTTGAGATAAAAGCAATGGGCGGTGCGGAAGACTTTGGTCTTCCGCACCGCCTATTTTGCGCCTGGATGCTTGCGAGCTGTCTAGCTTAGCTCCCCACCAGCGCTTTTGCGTGATGCTTGCTGCGGTGGGGTGCGGGGAACTGTTTGAAATGTGTCTCTGCTTAGATTCGGGTGCGTTTTCGTGGAATAATAAATATTTGTGTCCCGGACTGTTCGGGATACGCCCTCATAGTCCAATTGGCAGAGACAGAGGACTTAAAATCCTTGTGTTCTGGGTTCGAGTCCCAGTGGGGGCACTGCATAGACACGCGTAGATGCGCGGTATAGATAGGCGGCGGCTCTTCCCGTAGGGGAGGAGTCGCCGCTCGCGTGTTTGAAGGTTTACATGTCTGGGTTTTTTTGGGGGGGGGGGAAAAGACGATGCCCCCGACCAGTTCGGTTGCCATGGGGATGCCCACCTGCTCGAAGGAAGCGATGGTACCCGTGGGCTCCACTCTCAAAAACGCCCGCATACCGTCTTCTGGAGCCCAAAAACATGAGACCCTATATAGAGACACAGCCACAGACGCACCTCCGCCTGAATGGGGTAGTAGAGTCAGAAAGGCACAGCATGCAGACTAAGCCCTCCATCATTGCCGTCGATATGGATGGCACCTTCCTCACCGACTCCAAAACGTTCGACACCGAACGTTTCTCGCGCATCCTATCCCGCCTGCAGGCGCAGGGCATCCACTTTGTTGTGGCGAGCGGAAACACCTACGCCAAGCTGCGGGACTATATGCGCGGCTTCGAGAACCAGGGTCTCATCTATATCGCTGAAAACGGTGCGTATCTTGCCGATGAGAGTGGCAAGCTTGCCGTGCATCCCTTTCTGGACGAAGATGTGCCGCGCATTATTGAGGTAGTGCAGGGATTGGACCGGATCGGTCTGCTGGTTTGCACCACCGAAGGTATCTACCTGCCCAAGGACCGTTGCGACCAGATTGTGCACATGATTCGCGGCTATTTTGAAGACACCGGTCAGGAGCTTCCCGAAACCCTCACGTTGGAGGACTTTGCGGCGTTCTTCTTCCCCGGCTCGGTCATGGTTGACTCTGTTGAGGATTTTGAGGGCGCACCCATTAAGTTCCCGCTGTTGACTCCGCCTAAGCAGACGCAGCAGTTGAGCGTTTACCTGCGTGAGGTTCTTCCGCAGACCGTCACTCCGATGGTTAGCGGCTTCGGTGCCATTGATCTGGTGCGTACCGGTGTCAATAAGGCGACCGGTCTGGAGGACCTGTGCGAGCGTCTGGATGCTGATCCGGCGGGCATTCTTGCCTTCGGTGACGGTGAGAACGACATGGAAATGCTCCGCTACGCGGGCTGGGGTGTTGCCATGTCTAATGCCCCGGAGGTTGTGCGAAATGCTGCTGATGAGGTGATTGGCTCGAACGAGGAACAGGCAGTTCTGGAGTATCTGGAACAGCTCCTGGACCGTTTGGAAGCTTCGCACTAGACGCTTCACAAAGAGACGCGCAGAAGCCTTTGCATGCGGGGCGGCGCGGGCCTGGGTGAACCTCAGGTAAACACCGCCCTGAAATATTCTGGCAAGGTCGCTAGAAGCCCATGCTGGTAACGAACAGCGCCCGTGAGCACAGAATCTATCCGATATAATTAACAGAATTAGTTTTGTACCCGTTTAAGGAGAGAAAGATGGCGGGAAACCCGCTTCTGAATTCAATGACGAAGAATGTCACTCAGGGTGACTCTCGTTTCGGTCGTTTTGGTGCGCAGCCGCAGCAGACCAGCCAGCAGGCGCAGTACGGTCAGCAGGCACAGTACGGTCAGCAGCAGACCTATGGCCAGTACGGTCAGCAGTATGATCAGCAGGGCTACGGCCAGAACACCTACGGCCAGCAGCCCTATGGCCAGCAGTATGGTCAGCCCCAGTACGGTCAGCAGGCACAGTACGGCCAGCCGTACGGTGAGGCTGACTACGGCGTAGCAGCCCCCACCTACTCGGAGCCCATCCCCGCCGGTGAGCGCCTGACCATGAACGATGTCTTGGTTAAGACCGGTATCAACCTGGGCCTGGTCGCTGTCGGTGCCGCTGTTGCATGGAATGCACCGGTGCTGCTGCTCCTGGGCATGGTTGGCGGTCTGGTCCTGGGTCTGGTGAACTCCTTCAAGAAGAAGGTTTCCCCGATTCTGGTCATGACCTACGCGCTCATGGAAGGTCTGCTACTCGGTGGTCTGTCCGCTGTTGTGGATATGCGCTACCCCGGCGTGGCAGTTCAGGCGGTTCTGGCAACCCTCGTGGTTGCGGGTGTGACCCTGGCTCTCTTCGCCAACGGCAAGATTCGCACCACCCCCAAGCTGAATAAGATTTTCATGATTGGTGCGCTCAGCTACCTGGGTTACGGCCTGGTGTCCATGCTGACCGCGGGTATCTTCGGTTCCTCGCTGAACAGCTTCTCTATTGGTGGTATTCCGCTGGGCCTGGTGGTTGGTCTGTTCGCTGTTGCGCTGGCAACCTACTCGCTGCTGCTGGACTTCACCACCACCTCCGAGGCTGTGGAGGCTGGCCTGCCCGAGCGTGAGTCCTGGCGTCTTGCATTCGGCCTGACCGCTTCTCTGGTCTGGCTGTACGTTGAGATCCTGCGTGTTCTCATGTACCTGGCAAGCATCTTTAGCAACGACTAAAGCTCGTTATGAGGCGGCGGTACCGTGATGGTGCCGCCGCCTTTGCCGCTTTACTTCCCCGATGTATCGAGGCGCAGGGGAGGGGCGCAACAACATCACCACATACCGCCTTCCGCTGGGGCAGCCGAAGCTGCCCCGCGCGGGCGCGACACCGATAACGATTTGGAGACACCGTGAAAATTACACCTATTGCAGAAGAACATGTAGCCGAGGAGAAGCGCGGCTACCGGGTGCCTTTTGCTATGGAAGTTGCTGGTGCTTGGGCGTGGCGCATCATTATGATTGCCGGTGCCGGTTGGATCCTTTGGAAGGGCCTGGGGCACGTCTCCCTGCTGGTTATTTCTCTTCTGGTGGCTCTGCTGCTGGCGGCTCTGCTGAGCCCCGCCGTGATGCTTCTGCGTAAGAAGGGCGTTCGTGCCGGTGGCGCGGCGGCTATTGCCGAAATCGGTATGATTCTGGTGCTCGCCGGTATTATTTCGCTGACCGGTCAGCAGATTCTGCGCGGTTTTGTGTCCATGGCGGATAAGGCGATGCAGGGCTACCAGCAGCTGATTGGTTGGCTGAAGGACCTCGGTTACGAGTTCGGTGCAGACCAGCTGAACCAGCTGCTGGAACAGATGGAGAGTGCTGCAACCAATAACCCCAGCTCCGTGCTGCACGGTGTGTCTCGGGTGGGTTCGACTGCGGCTGAGGTTGCAACCGGCACCCTGTTGACCCTGTTTACCCTGGTCTTCTTCCTGATGGAGGGCGAGCGTATCTGGCTGTTCGTCACCCGCCTCTTCCCGAAGGATGCGCGTGCCGCCGTCAACGGTGCGGGTCGTGCGGGTTGGAAGTCCCTGGGCGCGTACGTGCGCGTTCAGATTCTGGTGGCGGCTATTGACGCTATCGGCATTGGCATTGGTGCCGCAATTCTGGGCGTGCCGCTGGCTATCCCGCTGGGTGTGCTGGTCTTCCTCGGCTCCTTCGTTCCGGTGATTGGTGCTCTCATTTCCGGTGCTGTGGCTGTGCTGCTGGCGCTGGTTGCTCTGGGCCCGGTGCAGGCGCTGATTATGCTCGGTATTGTTCTGCTGGTTCAGCAGCTCGAATCCCACATTCTGCAGCCGCTCATTATGGGTAAGGCTGTCTCCCTGCACCCGCTGGCGGTTATTTTCTCGGTGGCTGGTGGATCCATGATTTTTGGTGCGGTGGGTGCTCTGTTCGCTGTGCCGACTCTGGCTGTGGTCAACGCGGTGGTGCGTTACCTGGCGAACCGTGACTGGGAGAAGGAAGCACCTCGTGAGGAGGAGTTCCTCTTCCCGCACGAGGTGGCTCGCCGCGAGCAGGCTGAGGAGAAGGCCCAGGAACGGCAGGAGAGCGTCAAGAATCTGGCCTCCCGGGTGCCGAGCCGTCAGAAGGCTGAGGAGCCTGAGAACCAGGCTTCCGAGGCTTCGGACTCCTCCGAAGACTAGGGGCCTGCATCGAGCGGGAGGTTTTGGCGTAGGGCACCCCGCCACCCTCGATAACGCACCGCTAACTCGTCCCGGCGATACCGCCGGCCGCGATGCCGTCTACGGCGGTGTCTCGCCAGGGGGCTACTTGCGACCGGGTAGCCCCCTTCGCTGTACCCATCCTCTAAAATGGGATGAGCAATACATCACCATCCCGCGCCCGCGGGACAACGCACCGTCAGAATGGAAAACCCGTGAGCGTAGATCTCGACTCCCTGCCCGTGACCATTACCGATATTGAACGTGCCGCAGAGCTGCTCGAAGGCGTTATTGAACGCACCCCGGTCGCCCATTCGCGTGCCCTGAGCCAGCGCCTGGGTTCCGAGGTGTTCTTCAAGTGTGAGAACCTGCAACGCGCCGGTTCGTTCAAGGTGCGCGGCGCGTATGTGCGCATGGCAAAGCTCTCCGAGGAGGAGAAGAAGCGCGGCGTCGTGGCGGCGAGTGCAGGTAACCACGCTCAGGGTGTGGCTCTGGCTGCTGACCGTCTGGGCATTAAGGCTCGCATTTACATGCCGCTGGGTGCGGCACTGCCTAAGATTACCGCAACCCGCGATCACGGCGCTGAGGTTGAGCTGCACGGCCTGACCGTGGATGAGGCTCTGGCGGAGGCGAAGCGCTACGCCGAAGAGACCGGCGCGGTGTTCGTGCACCCCTTCGACAATGAAGACATTATTGCCGGCCAGGGCACCATCGGTCTGGAAATCCTGGAGCAGGTTCCGGACGTTGACACCGTGATTGTGGGTGTTGGCGGCGGCGGTCTGCTGGCTGGTCTGTCCGCTGCTATCCGCGCGAAGGAGCAGAAGCTCGGTAAGAAGATCAAGATTATTGGTGTTCAGGCGGAGCACGCGGCGGCGTACCCGCTGTCGCTGGCTGCGGATGCTCTGGTGCCGCTAAAGAAGGTTTCCACCATTGCTGATGGTATTGCGGTGGGTCGCCCCGGCCAGATGCCTTTCTCCATCATCAAGGAGCTGGTAGACGATGTGGCGACCGTGAGTGAAGACGATATCGCTCGCGCCCTGATCTTCCTGATGGAACGTAACAAGCTTGTGGTGGAGCCTGCCGGTTCGGTGCCCGTGGCTGCGCTGATGAACGGCAAGCTGAAGGAAGAGTACGGCGACCTGGGTACCGTCGTGTGCGTGCTTTCCGGCGGCAATATTGACCCGATGCTGATGCTGAAGGTGATTCAGCGCGGTCTGTCTGCGGCTGGCCGCTACATGACCGTGAAGATGATGCTGTCTGACCGTCCGGGTGAGCTGGCGACCATTTCCCGCATTATTTCTGAGAATGATGCGAACGTGACCGGTGTGGATCACACCCGTGTGGGTGGTTCGCTGTCCATGGGCGATGTGTCGATTACCATCGACATGGAAACCAAGGGTGTGGAGCATTGCCGCCAGGTGATTTCTGCCCTGGAGGATGCGGGTTTCAAGCCCATCATCGTCTACTAAGCCGATATATTTATTAGCCGACGAACTATAGTGTTGCCTCGAATCGGAAGGGTGGAGGCAACCAGATAGGCGCAAGCAGGCAGACAAAAAACAGTGCGGGGTGCTGACCGTTATAGTCAGCACCCCGCACTGTTTGTTTTAAATCTAGCGCTGTCTCTTAGCCCTAACTTCTTAGCCCAGGTAGGGGGTTGCGGAGATAATCTTGGCGCTCAGTTCCTTACCGTTCGGAGCGGTGTAGGTGACTTCGTCACCCTGCTTAGCGCCCATAATTGCTGCGCCGAGGGGGGACTTCTCAGAGAAGACCTTCAGGTCGCTACCTGCAGGCAGAGTGTCCTCAATTTCGCGGGAGCCGAGCAGGAACTTCAGGGTGCGGCCGGCAACCTCAGCTTCGATGACCATGCCGTGTTCTACCACGCCGTCGTCAGCGGGAGTATCGCCGATGTGCGCGGTTTCCAGCAGGTGCTTGAGCTGCTTGATGCGTGCCTCGTTCTTAGCCTGCTCGTCACGTGCAGCGTGGTAGCCGCCGTTCTCGCGGAGGTCGCCCTCATCGCGTGCCTGCGCGATGCGGTCAACAATTTCCTGGCGGTACGGGCCGGAGAGGTACTCCAGCTCCTGGGTGAGGCGGTCGAAGGCGTCCTGAGTGAGCCAGGCACCGGTGTTTTCAGCCATGCGTGTCCTTTGCTTATGCGCCGGCGTTGCCGGTGCGAAACGAATAAACCCGCTACCGTGTGCCAAAGAAAAGGCGAGGAGGTGGTAACGGAATGAATCAACAGACCTATTCTAGAGCACCGGAGGATTTTCGGCTGTTATGCCGGTCGTATCTTCCCCTCTGAGCACATCTTCGTCGGTACGCACGCCGGTAGCTGAACACTCCGCCAGCATCAGCCTGTTTCATGCCCGTGAATCTGCTGATATGACGGCACGTTTCACGACGTCACACGGCGTCATCTGCGCTAGTGCACCGGCGCTATCCTTGGGTATCATACGAGAAGCTACAACCGTAAAATTTCTGCCGCGTAGCGCTCGCATTTGCGAGTCACAGACACATCACCCCTGGCGCATCACACAAAGGAGACCACCGTGAGCGAAGCCATTGAACAGCTGAAGGCAAACCTGCCGTCTCACCCTCCCGTGGACTCCCTCAAACCGTTGGAGGAGGACTACACCGGTCTGCGCATCCTCGCGGTGCACGCGCACCCGGACGACGAGTCCTCCAAGGGCGCCGGTACCGCCTCGGCGTATATTGCCCGTGGTGCCCGCTTCATGGTGGCGACGATGACCGGCGGCGAGCGCGGTGACATCCTGAATGAGGAGATCGATAAGAGCCCGCGTGCGCACCGCGACCTGCCGGGTCTGCGCCGCGCTGAGATGGCGGCTGCCCGCGAGATTATGGGTATTGAACACCGCTGGATTGGCTTCTTCGACTCTGGTCTGCCCGAGGGCGACCCCATGCCGCCGCTGCCCTTCGGTAGCTTTGGCACCATGCCCCTGGACCGTGCCGCCGCGCCGCTCGTGCGTCTGGTGCGTGAGTACCGCCCGCACATCATCATCACCTATGACGAGAATGGTGGTTACCCGCACCCCGACCACATCATGACCCACAAGGTTGCCGTGGAAGCATTCGAGAAGGCAGGCGACCCCGAGGCGTACGTGGGTGAGGGCGAGCCCTGGACCCCGCTGAAGCTCTACTACGACCGCGCATTCAACCCCGAACGCACCCTCGCCCTGCACGAGCATCTGCTCGATACGCACGGTGAGAGCCTGCTGAGCGGCTGGATTGAGAACCTCGCACACCGCGCCTCCTCGGGGGAGGCACCTCGCCACGAGACTACGACCCGCATCCTGGTTCACGATCACTTTGAGCAACGCGATCAGGCTCTGCGCGCGCATGCCTCGCAGGTGGACCCGAACGGCGTGTTCTTCGCCGTTCCCAGCGAACAGCTGAAGGATATATGGCCCTGGGAGGACTACACGCTGGCCGCCTCGCACGCTGAGGTTCAGCTGCCCGAATCTAGCCTGGACGAGGGCCTGAGCGACTACTACGTTATCTAGGCTGGGGCGCATCGCCCCGCGCGTTACAATGATGCCCTTCACCCACGATATGAGTCGTAGGTGAAGGGCATCAACTATTATTAGGTGCGCGATGCGTGTAGCCCCTGTACACAACCCCGGATGCCGCCACCAGATGCCACAAATTTTGAGCCGATTCTCAGCCCAACCGTGATGCCGATTGCCGCGAAGGTACGGCGCGGCGGCGTAGAATAAGAGCTTGGACTCTTTCGTTATGAGCCCGCTGAATTATCTGCCACGACAGCCGAATGAGGTATGAGCTATGAGCGCCAACGCCCTGCCCGTGATTACTGTGCACGGCCACGCCAGCAACCCCGGCACTGTCACTGAGCCTACCGTCTATGAGCAGGCTCTGGCGCGCTCGCTGAGCCCCGAATCCCTGCCGGCACATATTGGAGTGCTGGTGGACGGTAACCGCCGCTGGGCGGCTCAGCGCGGCTTGAGCACCCGTGAGGGCCACGCCGCCGGTGCGGAGCGAATTATTGATTTTCTGGCGTGGTGTACGGAGCTGTCGATTCCGCAGGTGAGCCTGTACATGCTCTCCACTGAGAACCTGAAACGCCCCGAGAAGGAGCTGACCGGTCTGGTCGCTGTGATTGATGCGTTCCTGGTGCGTCTGGTGGAGTCCGCCTGCGGTCCGGTGCGCGCCATCGGCAATATTGATCTGATTCCTCGTCAGCTGCACGAGCGCCTGGATTGGGCGATTGAGCAGACTGCGCACCTGCCCGGTGTTCGCGTGAACATTGCGGTCGGCTACGGCGGCCGCCAGGAGATTGTGGACGCGGTCAGCTCGGTTCTGCGTGAGGCCGCCGCTGAGGGCGCATCCTTGGAATCGCTTGCCGAACAGCTGAGCGTGGAGGATATTTCTTCGCACCTGTACACCGCCGATATGCCCGACCCGGACCTGCTGATTCGCACTTCGGGCGAGCAGCGCCTGTCCGGTTTCATGACCTGGCAGAGCGCGTATTCTGAGTTTTACTTCTGCCGCGCCCTGTGGCCGGATTTCACACGCGTTGATTTTCTGCGTGCCCTGCGGGATTACGCGAACCGTTCCCGCCGTTTCGGCTCCTAGAACTTATACGCTCTAGCACCGGTGGTGTTGGCCTCTCGGTTCTTGTCTCCCCGGCTAGCAGCCTCCGGTAGTACAGCCCCCAGCATTACAGAATGGACGTTCTATGCTCGCTGAGCTTTCCCGCCTCTACAGCGCAGGCGGCGCCTCCGTTATTGCCGCTCTGGTGCTCGGCAGCTACCTGCTGTATTTTTTGTGGTGCACCCTGCGACTGTGGCGTATTGACGTGCGCGAGCACCGTCTGCCCCACCGCATCCTGATTCCTCTGGCTATTGCCACCTATACGGCTCTGCCGGTGTCTTTGCTTTTTGCCGGTCGCCCCGCCGATATTTGGCGCGTGATTGGTGCCGGTCTGGCGCTATGGCTCTGCTACGGGCTTCTGCGTATCCTGTCTTTCGGTGCGCTGGGCCGCGG
Organism: Rothia sp. HMSC069C04; assembly: GCF_001812895.1. Taxonomy (NCBI): domain Bacteria; kingdom Bacillati; phylum Actinomycetota; class Actinomycetes; order Micrococcales; family Micrococcaceae; genus Rothia; species Rothia sp. HMSC069C04. Next base: position 224,650 of record NZ_KV810742.1, on the reverse strand, counting down.
GGATGTGAAGCTTGCTGGCATTCTGGGCGGCGTGCTCGGGTACCTGTCCTGGGCGAATCTTGGCTGGGCGTCGCTGGTGACGTTCCTTGCCGGTGGTCTGGTGTCTTTGGCCCTGGTGCTGTTCACGAAGGCGCGCGGTAGCACCCGCATTGCCTTCGGTCCGTTTATGCTTCTGGGTGCGCTGGTGGCGTTGGCGGCTCCTGCGTATTCTCTGTGGTAGATTCCGAAGTAGGGTGACCGTCCGGCTAAGTGGCGGGCTTGTTCTGTGTGCGGCTCGCGACTGTTCGCTCTGCTCTCTAGCACCTATTCCCGGTAGATTTGCCGGGGCGTTTGAAAGGTTGATGTTATGCCTACTCCTCCCTATATCCGTAAGCTGCGTGAGCGGATTGGTTCGGATTACCTGTGGCTGTCCGGTGCGACGGCTGTGGTGTACCGTGAGCAGGATTCTAAGGTGCTGCTGGTGCGCCGTAGCGATAACGGGGCGTGGACCCCGATCACAGGCATTGTGGACCCGGGGGAAAGCCCCGCACTGACCTGCCTGCGTGAGGCGCAGGAGGAGGCGAACGTGCGGATTGAGGTGCTGGAGTTGGCGCAGGTGAAGGCTGACCCGCCGATGCAGTTCGGTAATGGTGACCGCTGCCAGTTTTTGGATCATACGTTCTTGTGTCGCTGGGTTTCTGGTGAGGCGAAGGTGAACGACGAGGAGTCTTCGCAGGTGCGTTGGGTGGATGTGTCTGACCCGGCGGAGCGTGCGTTGCTTTCGGAGCGGATGCTGGACCGTATTGATGCGGCGCTGAACTATGACGGTCACTGCCGTTTTGGTTTGGAGTCGGTGCCGCCGGAAGAGTACTAGACCGGCTGCTGGGGCTGAGTAAAAGCCGCCGATTGAGGCGTGCATATACAGAAGGAGGGGCGACCCGCCGTCATGGCGAGTCGCCCCTCCCAGTATTTTTATGACAGTTTGTTACATGTTATTGGGTGGTTCTTCCTGTTTTTCTGTGGGAGTGGGGGACTGGAACCCTAAAGGCTGCCGTGGTTTTATTTTGTTTTTGTCTTTTTTACCTTAAGTTGTGCCTGTGTTTCGAGTTATGAGTGGTGTACATGAGATGCTTTATATATGACACGGGTTACATTGGGAGTGACGGCCCCGTATTAGTCAGTAACCCGAGAAAGATTCGTTCACGTGATGTTCTGGTGAGCGTAGTCGCTTTCCTTTTACTCTGCCTATAAATCTTTAAGGCATGCCATTTTTCTGTGAACTAGGCTCATTGTGTTCATCGCAATTCTTGGTCGCTATTTTGATGCGTCCTGGAAGGAGCAAAGCATGACAACACATAAAATACCCTGGAGAATCTACGTAGCCCTTATTGGCTCTCTGGTGGGTACAGGAATATATTCCTTCGCCCTACCCATTGCGATTCTCGCTAGTACAGGCGAAATTGGGCTGGCTGGCGTAATGGCGGTAGCCATGCAAATCCCCAATATCGCCTTGGCATATCCACTAGCAACCCTATCGGATAGTCTGCCTCGAAAACCTATGATTGTGATTGCCGGGGCAGTAAACATCCTCAGCATCCTTACCTTGGCGTTGATGATTGAGCAGCATATGCTGTCATGGTTCGCCATCGCCGCACTAGGATTTGTGAGTGGTGTCTTCTCTGAGCTGGCTGCTGCCTCAGAAGCAGGATATATTCCGCAGCTTCTCGGACGAGAAAACCTTCTTTCGTATAACGCACGTCGTGAAATTTGCGAGGGAATATCCGCAATCATTGCGCCCCCTACAGCAGGATTTATTGTTCTTGTTGCAGGCTCAACGGTCGGTCTTATTGTCCCGGTGCTCCTTTTCGGGGCGGCAACTATTTCATACGCAACGTTGCCATCCGTAGAGATGGAAACTAAAACTGAGCAACGCGAAACCGCACAACATGGGTTTATTCACCGGATGTTCGACGGCATCCAATACATGTTCTCCGGCGCCCCGCAGAGACTTATCCTTGTCTACACGTTCTTCTTGGCGGCAGCTACAGCATCATATTCACTCATCATTATTTACCGTCTGTACGAGGAACTCACTTTTGAAGCCTCAGTGGTAGGCATGATTATGGCCTGCAGCGGTATCGGCGGTATCGTCGCGGCACTCATCATCGATCGTTTCCTCTCTTTTGAGAACACGCGAGGAATGCTACTGGTCGCCAACGTCGTATCCCTGCTCGGAATACCGCTCGTCACCGTCAGCAATAACCCCGTAGTTCTCGGAGCCCTGCTCTTCATCCTGGACGTAGGATGGGCATCAGCTTTCATCTTCTCCGACAATCTGCGTGACTGCATTACACCGAATGAGCTACTGGGGCGTGCCAGCTCCCTTGACGGTGCCGTGTTTGGGCTAGGAACGCTGTACTCCATGGGCGCGGTAGCACTGATGCTTGACCATCTCGGCTCCTTCAACGCTGCGCTTGTCGTCAGTATCCCGGCTGTACTCTGCCTCATCTACACGCTGGTCCACTATAAACAGTTCAAAGTGTTTAATATCGTTGAACAATAGCGAGAACCCGCTACCAACTCATTGACGGAGCAGAGAACACATACAGAGGGAGGGGCGACCCGCCGTCATGGCGAGTCGCCCCTCCCTCTATGGTTAAGCCGCGAACCTCAGCGAGGTGCAGGCAATTGAGGTGCTGGAGCTGGCGCAGGTGAAGGCTGACCCGCCGATGCAGTTCGGTAATGGTGACCGCTGCCAGTTTTTGGATCATACGTTCTTGTGTCGCTGGGTTTCTGGTGAGGCGAAGGTGAACGACGAGGAGTCTTCGCAGGTGCGTTGGGTGGATGTGTCTGACCCGGCGGAGCGTGCGTTGCTTTCGGAGCGGATGCTGGACCGTATTGATGCGGCGCTGAACTATGACGGTCACTGCCGTTTTGGGTTGGAATCGGTGCCGCCGGAAGAGGACTAGCCAAGCGAGGGTTGCCCTCCGCCCTGCGCGAACGAGACCCGACTTTATGCCAAGTTGATACACCCTAAGTGTTATAAAAACAAGACCTTCTTTGACGAGGAAAGAGTGCTATTCTGAGGGGATACACAGCGTTCCCCCATCGGGCCGTTGCACCCCGTGGAACGCCAACGAAAGAGGGTAATTATGAACTTGGCAGAACAGATTGTCGCACAGCTCGTCGAGGCCGGTGTCACGCGTATCTACGGCGTGGTGGGCGACTCCCTGAACCCCATCGTGGACGCAGTGCGCGCCTCCGGCGGCTCGAAGAACGGCGGTATCGACTGGATTCACGTGCGCCACGAGGAAGCCGCGGCCTTTGCCGCAAGCGCCGAGGCCCAGGTGACCGGTAAGCTGGCCGTGTGCGCCGGCTCGTGCGGTCCGGGCAACACCCACCTCATCAACGGTCTCTACGATGCCAACCGCTCCCACGCTCCGGTGCTGGCGATTGCTTCCCACATCCCCTCCGGCCAGATTGGTAGCGGATACTTCCAGGAAACCCACCCCGAGCGCATCTTCGAGGATTGCTCGGTCTACAACGAGATGGCAGTCTCTGGCCACCAGACCCTGCGCATCATCAACTCCGGTATGCGTCACGCTATCGCCCGCCGCGGTGTGGCCGTCGTATCGATTCCCGGCGATATTGCCATCCAGGATGCCGTTGACCACGTGCCCGCATGGGGCGACTACCGCCCCGGCACCATCGTCCCCGATGAGACCACCGTGCGCGACCTGGCCGATCGCATCAACGCGGCCAAGAAGATTTCGATTTTCGCTGGTGCCGGTGTGGCCGGTGCACATGATGAAGTCGTTCAGCTGGCCGACCGTGTCGCGGCTCCCGTGGGCCACACGATGCGCGGTAAGGAGTACATCCAGTACGACAACCCCTTCGATGTGGGAATGACCGGTCTGTTGGGCTACGGTGAGGCCGCAGAGGGTATGAAGGACTCCGACCTGATGCTCCTGCTGGGTACCGACTTCCCCTACGACCAGTTCCTGCCCAACGTGCAGACCGTTCAGATTGACCGTGCCGGCGAGGTGTTGGGCCGCCGTACCAACGTCGACCTGCTGATTGAGGCTGACGTTGCCGCAACCCTGAAGGCCGTTCTGCCCCTCGTGCAGCGCAAGAGCGACCGCTCGTTCCTGGAGAAGCTCCTGAAGAAGAACGAGAAGATCATGACCAAGGTCGTCGGCGCCTACACCCACAACCCCACCAAGGGCAAGATTCACCCCGAGTACGCCGCATCCGTGCTGGATGAGCTGGCCTCCGATGACGCCATCTTCACCGCGGACACCGGCATGTGCAACGTGTGGACCGCCCGCTACATCACCCCCAACGGCAAGCGCCGTCTGCTGGGTTCCTTCCTCCACGGCTCCATGGCGAACGCCATGCCTATGGCCCTGGGCGCCCAGATTGCCGAGCCTAACCGCCAGGTCATCTCGGTCTCGGGTGACGGTGGCCTGTCCATGATGCTGGGTGATATTCTGACAGCGGTCATGTACGATCTGCCGCTGACCATCGTGGTGTTCAACAACTCCACCCTGGGCATGGTGAAGCTTGAGCAGCTGGTTCAGGGCTTCGAGGACTTCGGCGTGGATGTGCCGCTCGTCAACTACGCCGACATCGCAACCGCCGCTGGTTTCCAAGCTCAGCGTGTTGAGAAGGCTGAAGACCTGGAAGGTGCGCTGCGCAACGCCCTGGCTCACCGCGGCCCCTCCCTGGTCGAGATCATTACCGACCCCAACGCTCTGTCGATGCCGCCCGAGGTCGAGGCCAAGCAGATCGTTGGCTTCGCCACCTCGCTCTCCAAGATTGCGCTGAACCGCGGCGCAGCGGAGGCCGTGGCAATGGCTCGCTCGAACCTGCGTAACATGTCCGCGTGGAGGCAGTTCAGCTAGTCCGTAAGGGATGCTTAACGCTACCGGAGGGGCCCGTCGAAAGGCGGGCCCCTCCGTCGTATCTACTACCTTTGCGCACGTGGGAGGCAAGACGAACATAAGAAATCGGGTGTGACGATACCGTGGGAACAGTAGCGCCACACCCGATTCTGTATGCGGTGTGATCAGACGATTTGGATTAGAAGTTGCCCAGCATCTTGGTGACGTCCAGAACCGCATCCAGCTGCTCCTCAGTCACTTCGCCGCGCTCCACATAGCCCAGAGCCACAACTGCCTCACGGACAGTCACCTTGTGAGCCACCGAGTACTTAGCAATCTTCGCAGCAGCCTCGTAACCAATCAGCTTGTTCAGCGGGGTCACGGTCGACGGCGAAGCCTCAGCCAGGAAGCGGCAACGGTCAACGTTAGCGGTCAGACCGTCAATCATCTTCTCCGCCGAAACGCGAGAAACGTTAGCGAGCAGGCGAATCGACTGCAGCAGGTTAGCAGCCATCACCGGGATACCCACGTTCAGCTCAAACGCGCCGTTAGTGGAAGACAGAGCAATGGTTGCGTCGTTACCGATAACCTGAGCGGCGACCATGATGGTAGCCTCACAAATCACGGGGTTGACCTTACCGGGCATAATCGAGGAGCCGGGCTGCAGATCGGGGATGTGCAGCTCGCCCAGGCCGGTGTTCGGGCCCGAACCCATCCAGCGGATGTCGTTGCTGATCTTCATCAGGCCGTATGCCAGGGTGCGCAGCTGACCGGAAACCTCAATCAGGCCGTCACGGTTAGCCTGAGCCTCGAAGTGGTTACGAGCCTCGGTCAGGGGCAGGCCGGTCTCCTCAGCGAGCAGCTCAATCACACGAGCGGAGAAGCCGTCCGGGGTGTTAATGCCGGTACCCACGGCAGTACCGCCCAGGGGAACCTCAGCCACGCGGGGCAGGGAAGCGTTCACACGCTCAATGCCGTAACGCACGGTTGCGGCGTAGCCGGAGAACTCCTGGCCCAGGGTGATGGGGGTTGCGTCCATCAGGTGGGTACGGCCCGACTTCACAACGTCCTTGAACTCTGCAGACTTGCGCTCCAGGGACTCAGCGAGCACCTCGAGAGCGGGAATCAGGTCCTTCACCAGAGCCTCGGTCACAGCAACGTGCACGGAGGTGGGGAAGACGTCGTTGGAGGACTGGGAAGCGTTCACGTGGTCGTTGGGGTGAACCTCAATGCCCTTGGACTCCAGGGAACGGGTTGCCAGGGTTGCCAGAACCTCGTTCGCGTTCATGTTCGAGGAGGTACCGGAACCGGTCTGGAAGACGTCAATGGGGAAGTGGGCGTCGTACTTACCGGTTGCTACCAGATCCGCTGCATCGCGGATAGCCTGGGCGCGCTCAGCGTCGAGCACCTTGAGTTCCTCATTGGCGGTCGCGGCTGCCTTCTTCACGAGGGCAAGCGCACGAATATGGGCGGATTCGAGGGTCTGACCCGAAATCGGGAAGTTCTCGACTGCGCGCTGGGTCTGTGCACGGTAGAGTGCATCAGCCGGAACGCGAACTTCGCCCATGGTGTCATGTTCAATGCGGTATTCAATGTTTTCAGCCATATCTCTAGGATAGGCGTTCAAAGTGGCTTACGTCGCCTCGAAAAGGTGTCAAAAGAGGAAAAACGCTCATAAATTTTGAGGCGTGAGAAGGCGCGTAAAAACCCCGCCCCGGTAGATGTGCGAACATGCTACCGTGGCGGGGGTATCCCATAGAAAAATCTGTTGTTAAGTGCGAGCATGTGGGTTCTCGCGCTAAGGCTCGTAATGAGCGGAGAAGAGGAAACCTAGTCCAGGTTCTCCGCAACCACAACGCGCGGGGGAGTCTTCACGACCACCGGAAGCGCCTGAGTCGGCGGGTTCTGCGCGTCGTTCTTCTCCTCCGGCAGGGTCAGGTCCTGCGAGCTGAACACCAGCTCCGCCTTACCTTCCTTCAGATGGTAGAAGACACCAATCACGGCGACCTTGCCCTCAACCACCGCATCCGAAATGATGTGGGACTGCTCAATAATTCGGATGGCGGTCTGGCGGGTGTGCTCACGCACCATGTCGTTGACGACCGGGTTCTCCGGCAGCTTCGGAGACATCACCGAAGGCAGGATGTGCTGCACCAGGTTACGGATGAAGCCGTGCGGCATCTCGCCGGACTCCAGGGACTTGCTGGCCGCAGTCACAGCACCGCAGGAGTCGTGACCGAGAACCATCACAATGGGGGTCTCAAACTCATCAACCGCGTACTCCAACGAACCGAGCGCGGCATTCTCCAAGACGTGGCCGGCGGTACGCACCACGAACGCGTCGCCCAGGCCCAGGTCAAAAATAATCTCTGCCGCGAGGCGAGAGTCACCGCAACCGAAAATCGAGGCGAACGGGAACTGACCCGATGCCAGGTCGGTACGGCGAATCGTGTCCTGGTTGGGGTGCTCATTGCTACCCTCAACAAAACGGCGGTTACCGTCCTTCAGACGCTTCCATGCTTCTGCGGGAGTCGGTTTGATGCCAGCCATGTGATGCTCCTTAGCGGACAAATACAGATAACGCGTGCCGTCGGAGCCAGCGAATCTGCGAACGGGTATATGGGGCTTCAGGCGCTCGCGCTGAAGCTCAGCTCCTTGCCGGGAGCCTCCCGGAGAAAGAACCTACCTCAAATATGCCTTAAATATGCGAAAAATAGCTAGTTTGGCACGCCTTCACAACACCCAAAATCAGTGCCTCAGAGCGTATGAAGCGCCGAAGAGAGACGCAGCCCTCACCAATTTGCCGCATCTGCTCACCTTAAAGTCAACACGCACGCAAACTCGTTCAGAACAAGAAAAACGAAGCGCCCGCGCGCTATCCTGAAAGGAGCACTACTGCGTCGGCGACTTCGTGCTGGAAAGAACCAGCCAGCCGACGGTGTATTCAGAAATCTCGAAGGTGAGTCTATGACTACGAACAACAACCACGGCGATCGCAACCTCGCAATGGAACTGGTCCGCGCGACTGAGGCAGCAGCAATTGCTGCAGGCCCCTGGGTCGGCGCAGGCGAAAAGAATCTCGCAGATGGTGCAGCCGTAGACGCAATGCGCTACCGCCTCTCCACCGTCAACTTCAACGGCACCGTTGTCATCGGTGAAGGCGAGAAGGACAAGGCTCCCATGCTGTACAACGGCGAGAACGTCGGCGACGGCTCCGGTCCCTCCCTCGACGTGGCGGTTGACCCCATCGACGGTACCCGCTTGACCGCACTCGGCATGGACAATGCCCTCTCCGTGATTGCTGTGGCAGACGGCGGCACCATGTTCGACCCCTCCGCAGTGTTCTACATGGAGAAGCTGGTCACCGGCCCCGAAGCCGCAGAGTTCGTCGACCTGCGCCTGCCCGTCAAGCAGAACCTGCACCTGGTCGCTAAGGCTAAGGGCAAGAAGGTCAGCGAGCTGACCGTATGCGTGCTGGACCGCCCCCGCCACGCCAAGCTGATCCAGGAGATTCGCGAGGCCGGCGCCCGTACCCGCATCATCCTCGACGGTGACGTCGCCGGCGCTATCGCAGCCTGCCGCGAAAACACCGGCGTGGACCTCATGCTCGGCACCGGCGGCACCCCCGAAGGTGTTGTCGCAGCATGCGCTATCAAGGCAACCGGTGGCGTCATCCAGGGCCGCCTGGCACCGACCGACGAGGCAGAACGTGAAAAGGCACTGGAAGCCGGCCACGACCTCGACCGTGTGCTGACCACCAACGACCTGGTCACCAGCGACAACTGCTTCTTCGCCGCAACCGGTATCACCGACGGCAAGCTGCTGCGCGGCGTGCGCTACAGCAAGAACGTTGTGACCACCCAGTCGCTGGTTATGCGTTCCTCCTCGGGTACCGTGCGTACCGTCGAGGCAGAGCACCGCCTCTCCCGCCTGCGCGAGATTCTCTCGCACACCAAGAGCCCCGAAGAGCAGTAATCTTCGAAGCGCAGTAATCCTCGAAGCGCAGTAATCCTCGAAGGGCAGTAATCTTCGCCCCCGCAAGGGCTGAGGAGCCGCGCTAAGACTCCTCAAACATTGCACATACATACACAGGGAGCCGCCCCCACCGAAGAACTCGGTGAGGGCGGCTCCCTCATGTATTTAGCTTTTAGTTCTCAGGATACGCCCCAGTAAGGACGAGCCTGAACCCGTTAGCGAGAGCGGAAAGACTGAACCTTCGCCTTCGCCTTCGACACAGCATCACGAACTGCCGGACGAGCCTTGTACGCCAGCGTGTAGGCGCGGTAACCCAACGAGGTTACCGGAACATCCCAGGTACCCGGGTACTCCACCGACTCGCCGCCGAAGGACTTCTTGAACTTCGTGAAACCAGCCCACTCGTGATCCGGCTGATCCTCCGGCGCAATACCGAAGAGGTCAACGTACTTCAGACCCTTACGCTTAGCGTCCAGGATAAAGTTCGTCACCACCACAACACCTGCACTAAGGTTGCGGTGCTCAAAAGAAGCCGCAGCGTGCGCGTAGGTGCGGGTGTCATCCGAATCGTACACAAACGCCGCCGCGATCGGGGTGCTCTCACCGTTCTCATCGGTCAGCTTCGCAATGTACAGGGACGCCGCACCGGCGGGCATCAGCACGCGAGCAACCTGCATCAGGTACTCATCCTGCTGACGGTTAAAACCGTTACGGTCCGCGGTTTCCTCGAGGAAGCCGAAGAGAATCGTCATATCCGAGGGATTGGTCGAAACCTCAACGGTCACGCCCTTTTTGTGGAGATTACGATGACGATTACGGTAACTGGGGATCATTCCCTTGAGGATTTCGTCCTCAGAGCCCGAAAGATCAATAATCTGAGTGTGCGAAGGCTGCACCTGGCGAGGAGCCAGAACCGCGCCGCGACGAGCCAAGAAAGCAGCCGCATCCTGATCGCCCCAAATAGCGGATTCAGTGGGTTCAATGCGCACAAACAGGCAACGAAGCTTCGCAGCCTCTTCCTTCAATGACGCGAGAGCCTCATCAAAAGCCACAGCGCTGGAGGCGACCGGTCCGTACGGGCTGTACAGGTAGCGGCCGGTAGCGCCGCCCTCAACGGTTGCAAGGTACGACCAGCCGTTACCGCTCTTACGGATTACGGTGTGACCATTAGATTCCTGAAAACGTGCCCAAATATCGGACTGAAGAATATTGCTCATACTTCTAGTGTATCCGAGCTTAGGGAACGTAAGCCTGGGGCTCCGACGACGCTTCGGGAGCAGAAGCGGGGCGGGGGGCGGAGGAGCTCTCCTCCGCCTCGCGCTCGGCCGCTGCCTTAGCCTTCGCCTCGGCAACTCGGGTGCGCAGAGCGGCTCCCTTGTCCATCGCGGTCTGGCGCAGATCCTGAGAGAACTGACGCAAATCAGCGTGAACCTGCTGAGCAAACGCATCGGTACCCGAACCCAGAATACGCAGAGCCAGCAGACCCGCATTGCGAGCACCGTTAATGGAGACGGTAGCTACCGGAACACCGGCGGGCATCTGAACAATCGACAGCAGCGAGTCCATGCCCTCGAGGTTCTTCAGACGCACCGGAACACCAATCACAGGCAGAGCGGTCACGGAAGCGAGCATACCGGGCAGGTGAGCAGCACCGCCAGCACCGGCAATAATCACGCGGATACCGCGGCTGTGAGCCTTCTTGCCGTACTCAATCATGTCCTCGGGCATGCGGTGTGCAGAAACAACATCAGCCTCGTAAGGGATGCCGAACTCGTCCAGAACCTCGGCTGCGGCCTCCATGACCGACCAATCCGAATCCGAACCCATCACAATGCCAACAATAGGCTGGGAAGAATCATAGGGAGACTGAGACATAATCCTCATATCCTTTCAGGATGCGGTGGCGAACCACCATCATTAGGGGGATCCGGATACGCAGGATGCTCTCACCCCACGCACCGGCTAAAACAGGGGCTATAGGGGGCGGCCGTCACGCAAAATGGAGGCGGCATTCGCGGCGCTATGACGCAGCGCCTCAAGCTCAGCCACCGTGCCGGTAATGTTCACGTGACCAATCTTGCGGCCCGGGCGGGTTTCCTTGCCGTAGAAGTGAATCTTTGCGCGCGGTTCAGCCGAAAGCGCCAGCGGATAGACGCCAAAGATATCTTCGTTCTCACCGCCCAGGTAGTTCTTCATCACGGCAACACCCTCCAACACGGAGGTATCACCCAGCGGAAGGTCAAGTACCGCACGCAGGTGCTGCTCGAACTGGCTGGTCACCGAGCCGTCCTGAGTCCAGTGGCCAGTATTGTGCGGGCGCATCGCCAGCTCGTTGATGTAGAAGCCGGCGGGGGAGCCGGGAACCTCGAAAAGCTCAGCCGCCATTACACCGGTCACGCCCAGCTCGGAGGCAATGGTCACAGCAGCGGCTGCGGCAGCCTCAGCGATCTCGGGGTCCAGGTTCTGCGCGGGGGCAATAACCTCGTCGCAGATAGAGTTCACCTGGATGGTCTCAACGACCGGCCAGGGGCGCACCTCGCCGCTCTCACGGCGAGCCACTAGAGCGGAGAGCTCACGGGTGAAGGGCACTTTCTCCTCGGCAAGCAGGGCGGAGAAATCAGCGCGGGAAGGCAACTGCTCGAACCACGCAGTACTGCGCTCGCGAGCCTCCTCGGGGGAATCCAGAACGAGTACGCCCTTGCCGTCGTAACCGCCGCGCGGGGTTTTCAGCACTACGGGCCAGCCGATTTCATCGCCGAAGGCGAGCAGCTCGTCCAGGGTAGAAACCTTAGCCCAGCGGGGGTTCGGCAGGCCCAGACGCTCAATAGCGGCGCGCATCAGGAGCTTGTCCTGAGCGTACTGCAGAGCCTCCGGGCGGGGTTGCACATTTACGCCCTCTGCCATGAGGGTGCGCAGAAATTCAGTGGGCACGTGCTCATGATCGAAAGTGATGACATCCTTGCCGCGAGCAAATTCGCGGAGGGTGTCCAGATCTTTGTAGTCCCCGACGGGAGCGGTACGTACCGCTGCCACGGCGCCAACGGTGGGCGCCTCCGCGAGAATCTGCAGGTTCAGGCCAAGGTTAGTTGCTGCGGGAGCCATCATGCGGGCCAGCTGGCCGCCGCCGATGACACCAATTACGGGTCCAGTCACAGGGTAAGTCACATCACCTAAGTGTACCGGGTTCGGAGTGCTTATGGGAGCAAGACCACATGAAGGTCGCAGAATGGGTTCAACTGGGCTTCAGAGCCCAATATTTGGGCGTGAATACCGGAAGAAATCGTAAAAACCTGCCTTCTGCGCGGTCAGGCAGAGACGAAACTATCAGCGCATGATGAAAAGAGTCACCCGGTAGCTGAGAGGTCTATGGAAAAACTCCCAAAGGGACAAACAACGTACCGGGACTGTACTAACATATAAGAGCTTGTAAAAGAGACCGAAGCGCCACGCAGTGACAACGTAACCAACGCTCACCGTCGCAGCATCGGCACCTTTTTCTCCGATAAAACCCCGCTAGATAGGCCCCGCATGAGCGCACAGACGAAACCGACCATTACCGAACGCCTGAAATCCCTCTGGGACAGCTACGGTATTGAGGTTCTCAAATTCGGTACCGTGGGCGGCGCCGCCTTCATCGTCAACTCTGTAACGGTGTGGGTGCTGATGATGACTATCATGTCGGAGTCCCACACCAAGGCGAAGGTCGTTGCAAGTATTGTCGCAACCATCTTCTCTTGGCTCATGAACCGCCTGTGGACCTTCCGCGACTCCCGCTCCGAAAACTGGAAGCGCGAAGCTATCGAGTTCGGTCTGGTGAACCTGCTCGGTATTCTCGTCGAAGCCGGCTGTGTGGCATTCAGTACCTACGTGCTGAACCTGCGTACCCCCGAGGCGTCCTTCATCTCCGGTACGATTATCGGTACCATTCTGGGCACCATTCTTCGCTACTTCCTCTACCGCTTCTGGGTGTACGGATCGCACCGCAAGCAGGTTGAAAAGGGCGAAGGCACCGACCACGAAGAGCTCGGCCGCATGTTTGATGAGGCCGCCGCCATTCTCGACGGCGAAGAAACCACCAAGCAGAAGGCACGCTCTGAGGCGGCTGCATCCGAGGCGCAGTCGAAGCCCGGCTCGCAGAACTCCTAAGCTCCTCGGATTGTAGAAGCAGCATAGTTAGAACGTGATATAACGATTCATCCCCCGATACGAACGGTATCGGGGGATGAATCATTTAAACCCCTATGTGCTTGTTGGTGCTGTGTCTGCTGGTACCCTGCGCGGTCGTTAGCCTTCCGCGCGATTTTTCGGGCAACAGGGGAAGGCGCATTATGCGCGGGGAATCTCCACCGCACGCTCAGCAACCATCAGAGAGGCCAGCTGTCCATCCTGCCAGTTGACGCTCGGGTCAGCCACAAACACCGCATGCCCCGAAGCCAAAATAGCTAGGACCTCCAGCAGAGCGCTCAGGGTCGCCTCCGAAGCATCAAAACCGTAGTCGGGGCTCAACTCCAGTGCGAGCGCCCGCTGCCCCGAAGGTAGCGTGTACCCCGCCGTGCGATAGGTCTGTGCCTGCGCAAGAACCTGCTCGTAGGCTTCCGCATAGCTGAAACCCTCAATAATTTCTGCCGAATCATCGGGAAGTAGACCCGAGTACTGGTCGCCAAAGCTGCGCACCAGAGCGCAGTAATCGAGTACCTCCTCGGCGTGCGGAGCCAGTGCCTGCAGATCGCCGGTGTAGGAAAGAGCCAGCGGCGCACGGTCAACCGCCAGAAGGTACACGGGGTCATTCGTGTAGCCCGCCTCCTGCTCGGTGCAGACCACGGCAACCAGCGGCTCGTCCTGATCGAGGATCGCGCCCACGCGCAGAGCCGCCAGACCCAGAACAATAGTGCGCCAGTGCAGGGGAGCCTGCAGATCAAAACCTTCATCGGGCGCCAGTTCGCATTCTTCAACCAACAGGTTTGCGCTCTTGTCTACCCAGTTCATGAGGACCCTGCCGGAGAGCTCAATACGCTCGCCTGCCGCCGAATACCAGATGAGGGCGGGAGTTTGTTGAGTGCTGAGTTTCTCGAAGAAACGGTTCAGAGTCGTGGGCGCGGACGCGCCGGTGGGGGAGAGAGTAACCATGGGTTTCACTCTACCTCACGGTTCAGAAGGAGCGGAGGCGCAGGGACAATTCCGGGAGCGGAGAGGAGGGGAGGGCCGATTGCCGGGCTAGAAAAGTACAGAAGTAAAGTAAAAACTTCTGATGGTGCTTGAAAAAACCTAATGATGAAAAACCTTTGCACTAACTAAGGTCCTATTTTGAAATAGGGCATGCAGATAAATTGGGAATATAAATGTTTCGCAATAAGCCTGGAAAAATATGCAGAACATGGATGTCAAAAAGATAAACTTTTCTTTTCGAATTTCCTGAAAATTTCTGGGAGTGGGGTTTGGGGGATTCCTACAGGGGGTTGCACCGCCGACTTCCCTTATATTTGCGGTCAAGATGCGGAATTTGCATTCGGTGGCAAGTGGTCCTGAAAGGGGAAATTTGAGGCTGGCTCAAGATGTGACCAGGGGCAAGTGAAGGGGTGAAAAATATATAAAGGTCAAATTCACATTAAATATGACGCCTGTAACACATACATCTAAACATTGATTAAGTCTAGTTTGACGAAACGGCGTGTCGCACGTCTAATAGATATATAAGCGTGTTTGCTCTGGAAGGGACCGTAGAGGCCAGAGCAAACCATGCCACACCATACACACGAAGATTCCGTCCACGACGGATCCGCAGACTCATTAAGTTCACAATGAGAATACGGAAGGAAAACCCATGGGCTCCTACATTGCATCCGACCGCTCTGTCGCGGCCGCGCGCGCATCAGGCGCTCAGCGCCGTAGCATGAATCCCACTCAGCCCCTCGAAAAAGCCGCCGACGCCTTTCTCACAGAAGCAGAACGAAACATGCCTGCCTGCACCGACGTATGGACCGCCGCGGCAGGACTCTACGGAACCGAAGGCGAAGACGGAGAACTCGCCTGGCAAGCTGAAGCGCTTTGCGCCCAAACCGACCCCGAGGCCTTCTTCCCCGAGAAGGGCGGCTCCACCCGAGACGCCAAAAGGGTATGCGGTGTATGCCCCGTGCGCGAAGAATGTCTACAATATGCAATGGACAATGACGAGCGCTTCGGAATTTGGGGCGGGCTGTCAGAACGTGAACGCCGCCGACTGCGCAAGCAGGCGAGCTAAGCCAGGAAGGTACCATCTACATGCAGACCGCACGACTGTGCTCCCGCCAGACCTGCCAGCGAGAGGCGACTGTTACTCTCCACTACTCCTACGCAGACTCCACGGCACTTATCGATGCACTCTCTGAATTCCGCGAACCCCACGCCTATGACCTCTGCAACCATCACGCTGCACGGCTGACGGCACCCCAGGGTTGGCGCGTGGTCTACAAGGTACCCGTTCAGGGTGCGGACACCACCGAATCCTAGAATTCGAACCCAAGATTTAAACACCCGAATGCAAAGAACCTTCCGCGAATTCATGCGGAAGGTTCTTTGCATATGAGAAACTGGCAGATAGTACAGACACCCGCAACTCACTCAAACACCGATCACTCGAAAAGAACGCGAGATCCATGAGCAAAGAAACACACCGAGGAATGTGGGGCGCACTGCGCCCGGCCATCCGCCGCACCAGTGCCGAAGAACTACTCCACGCCCGACGCACCGAAACTAAAACCAGCGAACCGGCACCGCACACCGGCGCCTTCGGGCGCATCGCAGCAGACGTACCCACCGTCGCCGAAGAACCCGACCTGCCTACCGGCTCCGTACCCGTCGTACCCGCACGCAGCAAACTACGCGAACAGGGCGTCGGCACCCGCGTGCGCACCCGCACCAACGTCTCCACCGGCTTCGTGCCCCTCGTTCGCGACTCGCAAAGCACCCCCAAAAACCCGACCCTCAGCGACCTCAACCGCGAAACCATGCAGAGGGCAGCAGAAGCAGAAGCAGCAGCAGCAGAAGCCGAAAAAGCCGCTGAAGCAGAAACCGTCGCCACAGCGGAGGCGGCAAGCGCCTCCACCGCCGGACGCAAGTACCGCACCGAAACCACCCGCACCGGCCACACCCAAGCGGTCGCAGACCCCAACGCGCCCCTGTCCTCCCTGGCAGCCTCACCCGAGGCCGCAGAACGCGCCGCGGCACGCGAAGACGCTGTGGAAGACACCCCGCGTTTCCTCAAGCTCCGTGCAACCCTCATCGCGCTCACCGTACCGCTGACCGTACTCATGATCGCGATCCGCACTGTAGCTTCCGCGCCCTTCCTCTGGCTCGAATATCACCGCCCCGGATTCCCCGAAGACAGCTACGGCTACTACCTCGTCGAGAGGATGCGCCTGGGCTCCTACGGCGTGGACTACATCAACAACTTCGCGCCGCGAGAATACCTCGCCCGCGTTACCACCGGTGCCGACAATACCCTCGCCTTCACCGAAGCAGAAGTGAACCACATGCACGACGTGAAGTGGGTACTGCTCATCGCCACTGTAGCCGTTGCCGCGCTCTTCTTGGTGACCCTCTTTAGCAGCATTTCCCTGCGTGAGCGCGCCCCCGGAACCATCCGCCGCAGCCTCTTCACCGGCGCGTGGATTACCCTGGGACTCATCGCGGTGCTCGGCGTTGTGGGCTTCTTCGGCTGGGAATGGCTGTTCACCACCTTCCACCAGGTGTTCTTCCCGCAGGGCAACTGGGATTTCTCCGTACGAAGCTCCCTCATCCGCCTTTACCCGCCGCAATTCTGGATCGATGCAGCAATCGCCGTAGCGGTCCTCGTAGCAGCGCAGATTACCCTCCTGCTCGTGACCACCTGGCCCACCAAATACCGCAAGCTTAAGGCAGAACGCCGCCGCCAGGAACGCCAGGACCTGCGCGTCAAGCTCGCCTCCGCACGAGTCGGCGACAACTAACACACGCGTCGGCGACAACTAAAAATCATCAGCCACTTCCCCGTGCAGACCAGCGCGGAAAGGGCACCCAAAGGGGGCTGGGCTCTACCACACGGTAGAACCCAGCCCCCTTTGCTATACCTAAGCTCGCATCGCTCGCGCCTGAACCCAGGACTAAACCTGAGTCTAAGACCAGGTCTAAAACCTCAGCCTAAAACCTGAGCCTAAATCCAGGACTTAAACCACATATGCGAATACCACTGCTCATACGGAATCACCTGAGCAGTCCACAGCGGCATAAAGTACGCACTCAACATCAGCACACCCACCAGGTAAATCGCCACCAGCGTCACGCCCAAACGGGCACGCAACACCGAACCGCGAGCACCCGACAGTGCCAGACCCAAAACACCCGCCAACAGCAGGATCAGGAACGGCTCAAAGGACAGAGCGTAGAAATAAAACATCGTGCGAGTCGGGTACATAAACCACGGGAAATAGCCCGCACCGAACACAACCAGCAGCGCACCAAAACGCCAATCACGCTTCAGCACCAAAACCAGAAGCGCCACAATAATCGCCGGAATAAAAGCCCACCAAATCGCCGGGTTACCGATATTCAAAATAGCCTCGGAACAGGACTTCACGGTACAACCCGAAGAACCCAGCTTCGGCGACTCATAGTAGTACGAGGTCGGGCGACCCAAAACCAGCCACTGCCACGCCTGCGAAGAATACGTATGCGGGCTGCTCAAACCAGAATGGAACTTAAACGCCGAGACA
Organism: Rothia sp. HMSC069C04; assembly: GCF_001812895.1. Classification (NCBI taxonomy): domain Bacteria; kingdom Bacillati; phylum Actinomycetota; class Actinomycetes; order Micrococcales; family Micrococcaceae; genus Rothia; species Rothia sp. HMSC069C04. The sequence continues at coordinate 207,087 of NZ_KV810742.1, read as the reverse complement.
TGGTACTCCCACAGGGAACGCAAATCCTCAGGAAGCCACATGACACCCTTGCCCGGGTTCTCAACCGCCCAGCGGCGGAAATACGCATTCGACGACTGGAACCAGCCCGCCCAAGTGCTCAGGTACACCAGCAGACCCACACCAATCATCTGGAAGAACGCGGGGATGCCGTCACGCACCAGCGCCGTCAAACCCCACTTGTCCAGGCCAACAATACGGCGAGCATTAATATCCCAGAACACCGTCAGCAGACCCATCGCCGCAATAAAGAACAGCGAATTCCACTTCACACCCACCGCAGCACCGGCGCACACACCGGCAGCAAAACGCCACAGGCGCAGACCCATACTCGGGCCCCACGGCATCGGCGGAAGCACACCGCTATTCTGGCGTGCCGCCTCCGCAATATTGCGCGCCAACACGCGCCGCGCCTGAATACGGTCAAGCACCAGACACACAAAAGTCGCTAAAATCCAGAACATCTGGAAAATATCCAGCAGAGCCAAACGAGACTCCACCAGCATCAGGCCATCCACAGCAGCCAGCAACGCCGCAATAGTCGCCACCGTCATCGAACGGAACAGCAACCAGCCAGCATAGGCAATCAACGCCACCGACAGGGTGCCAATCACCGCAGCAGAAACACGCCAACCAAAGGGATTATTATCACCAAAAATCGCCATGCCCGCTGCGATCATCCACTTACCCAACGGCGGATGCACCACATACTCCGGCGAATCCGTCAACAGACCCGACGGGTGACCCGCCGCAAAGGACGCATTAGCGTCCTTCGACCAGCTCAACTCGTAGCCATAATGCACATACGAGTAAGCGTCCTTGGCGTAGTAGGTCTCATCAAAAACAATGGCGTTCGGATGCGCCAAATTATAAAAACGCAGAATACCGGCAACCAGCACAATCAGTGCGGGCGCCAGCCAACCCCAACGCGGGGCACGAATATAGGCAACAGCGAGCGCATCCAGCAGCGAATCGAGGCTGTAACGACCACGTTCAGACGAAGAACGGGCAGAACCAGCCGAACCAGCCGGAGCGGCAGATGCGGGAGAAAGTAGCTTAGGTATCTTCACCCCATCAATCCTAAAGGGTCAGAACGCACGATGCACCATTTCAGCCCGTGAACAGCATATATGACGCGCTCGGAGCCCCACCCGCACTAGCTACTTCTATCGGCGGGCTCACCCGGTAAGCCCGCCCGGCACCGGATTGAGCGCGGGCGTTACACTTAGTGGGTACACGAAGACCAGACACAGACATGAGGCCTGCCATGACCGCACCCGCAGAATACACCGAAGAAACCACCGACCCCTCAGAAACGGTCGAGGCACCCCAGACTGACACCGCTGATACCGCTGACACCGCCGTCACCTCCGAAGAAGGCGGCGTGCTCATCCTCGGCGGCACCCCCATCGGCAACCTTGCCGATGCCTCCGACCGACTGCGCTCAGCCCTCGCCACCGCAGATCTCATCGCCGTCGAAGACACCCGCAAGCTACGAACCCTCGCCTCCGGGCTTGGTGTGCGCACCCGCGGCCGCATCATCGTCAACCACGACCACAACGAAGCCGAACGTAGCGAAACCATCGTGCAGGCGGTACAGGACGGTCAGCGTGTGCTGCTGCTCTCGGACGCGGGCATGCCCGCCATCTCCGACCCCGGCTACGTTGCCGCCGCAGCCGTCGCAGAAGCCGACCTGCCCGTCACCGTGGTGCCCGGCCCCTCCGCGGCGTTGACCGCGCTCGCGCTCTCCGGTTTGCCCACCGGACGATTTACCTTTGAGGGTTTCCTCGCCCGCAAGGGCTCCGAGCGTTCGCGCCGCCTCGCCTCGCTGGCGGGGGAGGAGCGCACCATGATTTTCTACGAATCCCCGCACCGTACCGCCGCAACCCTGGCAGACTTCGTGCAGATCTTCGGCGCTGACCGCCGTGGAACTGTCAGCCGTGAGCTAACCAAGCTCCACGAAGAGGTTCGACGCGGTACCCTGGCAGAGCTTGCCGAATGGGCTGAGTCTGAGCGCGTCCGCGGCGAAATCGTCATTATTGTCGAGGGTGCACAAGCCCCCGAAACCCCCGAAGCACAGGACGTAGTGCAACTGGTCCTCGACCGTGTAGCGGGCGGCGAGCGCCTCAAGAGCGCCTGCGCCGCGGTTGCCGCTGAGACCGGCACCTCCAAGCGCGACCTGTATGAGGCGGCACTGGCTGCCCGCTCCGAATAGCCCAGAATCACCGCGCAATTTTACCCCCTAAGTTTTACCCCGCTGTTTTATCCCGAGGATTTATCAATGTGTCAGAGCTATCCCGGTCCTGAAATCACCCAGGAGTACCTGAACTCCCTCGCCGCCCTGGCGAACTACACCCTGCCCACCCCCGCGGCACTTCAGGCAACCGCCCTGCCTAACGGCTGGACGCCTGTCCCCGGTGAAGTCCCCGCACCCTATAAGGCGGAACTCTACACCGGCATCAGCGACGCCGAAGGGGGAGAAGGCACCCGCCGTCGCTCCACCACCGGCGAGAACGGCCGCAGCCGTAACCTGGTCTTCCCTCCCGCCCCCGAGCCGCTGCCGTACCCCATCGTGGATAACCACACCCACATGGACCTGCTCGACGGCGAAGTGGAAATCAGCGCCCGCGATGCAATCGACGCCGGCGAAAAGCTCGGCATCGCCGGCATTGTGCAGGTCGGATACGATATCCCCTCCTCCCTGTACGCGGTCGCCGCCGCGCAGGCTGATGAGCGTGTCCTCGCCGCCATTGCGATTCACCCCAATACCGCCCCCGAGCTGGCTACAGCCGGTCAGCTGGAGGCGGCGCTAGCCACCCTCGACGAGCTCGCCACCGCCGACCGTGTACGCGCTATTGGTGAGACCGGCCTGGACTATTTCCGCACCGGCGAGGAGGGTAAGGAAGCACAGCACTACAGCTTCCGCGAGCATATTCGCATTGCGAAGAAGCACAACCTGGCGTTGCAGATTCATGACCGTGACGCGCACGAGGATGTTGTGCGCATCCTGGATGAAGAGGGCGCACCGGAACGTACCGTGTTCCACTGCTACTCGGGCGGCCCGGAGCTTGCCGAAATCTGCAATGAGCGCGGCTGGTACATGAGCTTTGCCGGCACGGTGACTTTCAAGAACTCGAAGGGTATTCAGGAGTCGTTGGAGATGGCTCGTCCGGAGCTGATTCTGGCTGAGACCGATGCGCCGTTCTTGACTCCGCATCCGTTCCGCGGCCGCCCGAATGCGTCCTACATGACGAACTACACGGTGCGGTTCATGGCGGCTCACCGCGGCGAGGAGCTGGAGGCGCTCTGCCGCCGTATTCGTGAGAATTCGGAGCGCGTTTACGGTCAGTGGTAGGCGCGTACAGCCTGTAGCGGAGAGCTACTCTGGATCGCCTGCGTATTGCCTTGGCTCCAAAGATGCGTTTGGCGAATGCAAAGAACGCCCTGGACGCCACCATTGATGAGGTGAAGCAGCGTCTGGGCAAGGCGAAATAAGTAAGCCTCTTTGAGAAAGCCTTTCTTTGTCATATATGTATGGCGGGGAGAGGCTTTTTTGTAGCTATTTTCAGCTCTAGTGCGTGAGGTAGCATGTAACGTGCGAGACATAACAGGGGGCCGTACGCCAATTGTTGGGTACTATCATTCAATTGAATGATAGTGTATTTTTATACATACGATTCATCACTCACTGACTGGGCGACTTGTTATCGTGCGCGCATATTTTCTGCGCGCTTTGCGTTTGTCGTTGCCAAGTCAATACTCGGCACTCATGCGTGGCTTCTGTCGTTTCAGATAAAGACTGTATGGGCGTGCCACAGCAAAGGGAAAACCATGGCAAAAATCCTGAAATACGTTCTGGGACTGGACGACGCGAACCGTTTTGATTCTTTCTTCTCGGTGGGGGCACCCGCTCAAGATTTTCAGCGTTATTCTGCGGTGGATAACCGCGATGATCACGTCACTGATGCGCAATTCGATAGCAAGCAGTTCTTGGCTCGTTACGGTAAAGAGCCGAGGCCTGCCGAGAAGGGTTGCGCTTTGAGCCACTACCACATGTGGAAGGACTTCCTCGCTTCAGATGCCGACTGGGCTTTGTTTGCTGAGGACGATGTCCTCATTTCCCCTGACCTGCAACCTGTAGTGGATAGGATTATCGAAAAGTATCCTCACGTGCAGATGGTTAACCTGGGCGATATCTACGCTTCTGAAGCTGGCAAGCTCACCCCGCAGGTTGATTACCCTCGTCTTTCGTTGCTTTCTCCTTTTGTGTACGGCAAGTACCGTATGGGTAATGCCTATGGTTCAAAGCCTCTGTATGGTGCTGCCCTGTATCTTCTTTCGCGTTCTGGGGCTGAACGACTCGTGGAATGTTATGGAGAGACGGTTCCTGGCGTTGTTGCCGATGATTATTCCCTCTATCGAGAATGGGGGGTAGACGTATATTTGGTGCAACCCGGTCTATGCGGTTGGGAAGGTACTAGCCTCATTCAAACTTCTGGCGTTCGTCACTTGGAAAGCCTCAAGAGCACGCAGCATGGCACTGGTTTTCTCGATCGGTTGCGCATCGCCCTGGCGCCGAAGAAGCGTATTGCGAACGCGAAGAATATTCTGGAAGCCACCATTGATGATGTGAAGCAGCGCCTGGGACGATAACCCAGAGACGGATTGGGCTACTGTCATCACATAAAAATCTAAATATGTGGGTCTTCTGCCTGTCCAGTATCCCCTCCCTATTGTGTATATCCGGTAGGGAGGGGATTTTTGCTGTGCACCAGTACGACGCGTGCCACATCGCGTTTTAACCTGAGGAGACCTGAGATTGGCGCATGGTGAATGATAGAATTCTTTTTACGTTGCACTGCGGTGTGCGTATTTATCACACGCTCAATATTTCAGACTCCCTGCCGTTTACGCACTGATTTTTAAGATTGATGAACCCCTCTGTTGTGCAGGTGGTCTGAAGTTCTGAAAACTCATCATTAACCGACGCGATCTTCTACTGCTTAGGTCTTCTGGATGAGCTATTGAAGGGAAAAACATGGCAAAGATTCTGAAGTATGTTCTGGGCCTGGATGGCGCGAACCGTTTTGACTCGTTCTATTCGGTGGGCGCACCCGCGCAGGATTTTGTCCGTTATTCTGCGGTGGATAACCGCGATAATCACGTCACTGATGAAGAATTTGACGTTGAGTTTTTCCGTAGCCGCTGGCATCGCGACCCGAGCCCCGCGGAGAAGGGTTGCATGCTTAGCCACGTGAAGATGTGGCGTGACTTTGTTGCGAGCGACGCCGACTGGGCACTGATTGCTGAAGACGACATTCTTCTTTCTCCGGATGCTGAGGCGGTGGTGAACGCAATCATCACGAAGTACCCGCAGGTGCAGCTGGTGAACCTCAGCGATTCTTTTGCGAATGATGCCGGCAAGCTGAACCCGCAGGTGGAATACATCCGCCTGTCTCTGCTGTCTCCTTTTGTGCACGGTAAGTACCGTATGGGTAAGCCGTACGGTACTTGGCCCCTGGTTTGCACCGGTCTGTACCTGATTTCCCGTTCGGGTGCTGAGCTTCTACTCAAGCAGTTTGAGGACAAGGCGCCGGGTACTGTGGCTGATGATTATAGGCTGTACCAGCTGTGGGGTGTGGATGTGCGTTTTGTGCAGCCTGGCCTGTGCGGCTGGGAAGGCAGCAGCGTCATTTTGGAATCCGGTAAGCGTCATCTGGATAAGGTGAATAGCCTCCAGCACGGTACTGGTCCGCTGGATCGAGTGCGTATTGCTTTGGCGCCGAAGAAGCGTATTACAAATGCTAAGAACGCTCTGGAAGCCACTGTTGATGAGGTAAAGCAGCGTTTCTCGCGGTAACCTAAACTGTAACCTCCCCACCATCCACCTATGTGAAGGAACGCTGTGAACGATCTGCCCCTGCTCGGCCCTGCTGAGATTCGTGAGCTTGCCGAGATGCTCGGTATTCGTCCGACGAAGACTCTTGGGCAGAACTTTGTGATTGACCCTAATACGATTCGTCGTATTGTCAATGCGGCAGAGATTTCACCGGAGGAGACGGTGCTGGAGGTCGGCCCGGGCCTGGGGTCGCTGACCCTGGGTATTCTGGACGCGGCGAAGGACATGGTTGCGGTTGAGATTGATCCGCCGCTGGCTCAGCAGCTTCCGCACACGATTGAGAAGTTCCGCCCCGAGAAGGCGGGCGATATTGATGTGGTGCTCATGGATGCCCTGAAGGTCACCGAGCTGCCCCGCACTCCGGATGCTCTGGTGGCGAACCTGCCCTATAACGTGGCGGTTCCGGTGCTTCTGCACCTGTTTGCGCAGTTCCCGAGCATCCGTCACGCCCTGGTGATGGTTCAGGACGAGGTTGCCGACCGTCTTTCGGCGACCCCGGGTTCAAAGATTTACGGTGTGCCCTCGGTGAAGGCTAATTGGTATGCCGAGGTGTATAAGGCGGGCGTGATTGGCAAGAACGTGTTCTGGCCTGCACCGAAGATTAACTCGGGCCTGGTGGGTTTCCACATGCGCGAGGAGCCTCTCTCTACCGTTGACCGTGACCTGGTGTTCACGATTGTGGACGCTGCTTTCGCTCAGCGCCGTAAGACTCTGCGTGCTGCGTTGAGTTCCTGGGCGGGTTCGGGTGCGCGTGCGGAGCAGATTCTGGTGGCTGCCGGTATCGCTCCGACGGAACGCGGCGAGAAGCTGGATATTCACGGTTTTATCCGTATTGCGGAGGCTTCGCTGACTGTCCCGGCTGAGCCTGTAGCGGAGTAGCTTCTTCTCATTCTAAATTTTTCACTGACGTTCTCACGCGAATTCCCGCGCGAAAGGTGTATGCGCTGATGAGTACCGCCTCCCAGGTTGCTATTTCGGTTGATGCTCCCGGTAAGGTCAATCTGTACCTCGCCGTGGGGGACGTCCGTCCGGACGGCTACCACCCGTTGACTACGCTTTTTGCGGCGGTCTCTTTGACGGAGACCATCACGGTCTCTGAGGGGCAGGCACCGGGGCTGAGTCTGAGTATGGATATTGTGCCCGGCTCCCTGGTGGATCAGCAAATGCAGGCGGGGCAGTTCGACCCTGCCGACGTGCCGATGGATGAGCGGAATCTTGTGTACCGTGCCGCTGCGCTGATTCTTGCGGAGCACGGCATCGAATCTGTCCCGGCGCTGCACCTGCATATTGCGAAGGCTGTGCCCGTGGCTGGCGGTATGGCTGGCGGCTCAGCGGACGCTGCTGCTGCCCTCATTGCTACGGACCGCTATCTGTGCGCAACCGGCCGCACCGGTGCGCTCCTGACCCAGACGGATTATGAACGTCTTGCCGCGCAACTGGGCGCCGATATTCCCTTTAGCGTGCGTGCCGCGCTCGGGCAGACCCTCGCACTGGGGCAGGGGACCGGTACCGAGCTGCAGAATATTGCGGCGCCTCGGGAACCTCTGCACCTGGTGATTGTTGCCGCGCAGTTTGGCCTCTCAACCCCCAGCGTATTCAAGCAGCTGGACGCGGGCCGTGCCGCCGGTGAGTATCCCGCCTCCGGCGAGCTGATGGAACCCGTAGAGCTTCTGAGCGCCCTGAATTCTTATGACGGTTCGGAGGCGGCGCTCGCCTCCTTGGCGCTGCTGCTACGTAATGACCTGCAGACACCCGCACTTTCGTGCGCCCCGCAGCTGGAGCAGACCCTGAACCTGCGCGATAGCGAGGGCGTGTACGCGTCCCTGGTGTCCGGTTCCGGCCCGACGGTGCTTCTGCTGGCTTCTTCGCAGACTCGGGCGGAGGCTCTTGCGTCCACTCTTCGCGCTGCGGGCAACCACGCGGTGAGCGCGGTCAGTGCGGGCTAAAAAATCTGCGGTGTGTCTTGAAAAGTCTCGTACTTTCTCTCCCGAATATGTTGTTCGGCTTTGGGAGAAGCTTTTCGGTTCTATTCACCGTTAGCCGCCGCTGTAGTGGAGAGCTGAATATATACACAAATGCCGGTTCTAGATTGAATCTAGAACCGGCATTCTTCTATGCCAATAGACCTTAGCCTAGTAGCTCGGAGAGTTCGAGCCAGCGCATTTCTAGCTCGTCAATCTCATCCTGAAGTGTCTGCTGCTGCTCGCCGAGTGCCGCTAAACCGGCGTAGTCCGAGGCGTCGTGCGCGCTCATCTGCTCGGAGAGCTTCTCCTGTTCTGCAGCGAGCTTGGCGAGGCGGCGTTCAATCGCACCGGATTCCTTCTGCGCCGCACGCAGCTCGGCACCGGAGACCTTCGGGGTATCCGGCTCAGCAGAAGCCTGCGCCGAGGAGGCGGCACGCGCCTGCACGCTACCGGCGGCAGAACCGCCGGCACCGGCTGCTGAGAGCGCCAAATACTCGTCCACGCCGCCGGGCAAGTGACGGAACGAACCGTCAATCACGGCGTACTGCTGATCGGTGACACGCTCCATGAGGTAACGGTCGTGGCTGACCACCAGCAGGGTGCCCGGCCAAGTGTCCAGCAGGTCCTCCATCGCGGCGAGCATATCGGTGTCCAGGTCGTTGGAGGGCTCGTCGAGAATCAGCACGTTCGGCTCATCCAGCAGAATCAGCATGAGCTGCAGGCGACGCTTCTGACCACCCGAAAGGTCCTTGACCGGGGTAGACAGCTGCGCGCTCGTAAAGCCCAGACGCTCCAGCATCTGCGAAGGGGATAGCTCCTTACCATCGGCAATGTAGCTACGCTTCTTACGGCCAATCACATCCGAGACGCGGTCGTTAGCAACCTCGTTGAGCTCATCGAGTTGCTGGGTCAGGGTCGCAATCTTCACGGTCTTACCGTGCTTGACCCGGCCCTCAGTCGGCTTCAGGTCGCCCGTCACCAGGGAGAGTAGGGTGGACTTACCCGCGCCGTTCACGCCCAGGATGCCGGTGCGCTCGCCGGGGGCAATACGCCAGGTAACCTTCTTCAGCACCGGGCGCTTGCCGCCGGGCATCGAGGAATCGTCGTAGACGACGGAAACGTTTTCGAGATCGACCACGTCCTTGCCGAGGCGGGAGACCGCCATCTTCTTCAACTCCACGGTGTCGCGCACGGGCGGAACGTCCGCAATGAGGGCATTGGCGGCATCAATGCGGAACTTCGGCTTGGAGGTACGTGCGGGCGCACCGCGGCGCAACCAGGCGAGCTCCTTGCGCATCAGGTTCTGACGCTTCGCCTCCGCAGCGGCTGCCTGACGGTCACGTTCCACACGCTGCAGAATATACGCCGCGTAGCCGCCCTCGAAGGGCTCGACGATGCGGTCGTGCACCTCCCAGGTGTCGGTACAGATTTCGTCGAGGAACCAGCGGTCGTGGGTGACAACCATGAGGCCGCCCGCGTTCTTTGCCCAGCGCGACTTCAGATGGTTGGCGAGCCAGGTGATGGCTTCAACGTCCAGATGGTTGGTGGGCTCGTCGAGCATGAGTACGTCCCACTCCTGCGCGAGCAGTGAGGCGAGCGCTACGCGTCGGCGCTGACCGCCGGAGAGCGAAGAGACGGGGGCATCCCAGGGCAGGTCAGAGACCAGACCGGAGATGACATCGCGGATGTGTGCCTGCGACGCCCATTCGTATTCGGGGGTGTCGCCCACAATTGCGTAGCCGACGGTGTGGTCGTCATTGAGGACGTCTGACTGGTCGAGGTAGCCGATGCGGGTGCCGCCGCGCACGGTAACGCGGCCGGAGTCCGGTTCGAGCCGGCCGGCAAGAATCTTCATGAGGGTGGACTTGCCGTCGCCGTTGCGACCGACAATGCCGATGCGGTCGCCTTCGTTCAGGCCGACCGTGATGCCTTCAAAGATGGTTCGGGTAGGGAATTCGAGGTGCAGCGATTCGCCGCCAAGTAGATGTGCCACGCCTTCTAGGGTACAGGGTGAGTCTTCAGTTCAAGTAGCGCCCCAAGCTTTGATGAGGGGCTACTTGGCGGTGCTGAGAAAAGCTGTGGGGATTGCGGGGCGCGCGGCTAAGTTGAGCACAGATATTTGATAAACTGAGGAAAGCATTTCCTGCATTGCGCTGTTCTATGCCCAAAATGGCGGTCAATGACGATGAGGACCCGCTAGCGGGGGCTTGTCGTGAATGTAAGGATAATCCGCCATGGTGTAATGGCAGCACAGCGGCCTTTGGAGCCGTTTGTCTAGGTTCGAGTCCTAGTGGCGGAGCGTAAGCACTCAACGGCACCGTTGATAGAGAGTTAGCGGTCCGCGCTCACTCCTCACTCTTACAACCACTACTAAGGAGTCTTCCCAGTGAACACTGAACTGGCACCCTCTGCAGTGATCGTTCTCGCCGCAGGCGCTGGTACGCGCATGAAGTCCGCTACCCCCAAGGTCATGCACGGCATCGGTGGTCGATCCATGGTTGAGCACGCTGTCGCTGCTGCACGCGATTTGAACCCTGAGCGCCTTGCTGTTGTGGTGCGCCACCAGCGCGATAAGGTTGCTGAGCACGTTCTTGCATTTGACCCTGAGGTAACCATCGTTGATCAGGATGAGATTCCGGGTACTGGTCGCGCGGTTGAGGTCGGTCTGAATGCCCTGGATGCGCAGGCACCCGTCTCCGGCACCGTCCTGGTGACCTACGGTGATGTTCCTCTGCTGCGCCCCGAGACTCTGCGCGAACTGATTGCCTTCCACGAAGAAGACAAGAACTCCGTAACCGTGCTGACCACCCACATTGATGAGCCCGGCGCCTACGGTCGTATTGTCCGTAACCAGGCTGGCGAAGTGACCGCCATTGTTGAGGCGAAGGACGCTTCCCCCGAAGAACTCGAAATTACCGAAATTAACTCCGGTATTTACGCTTTTGACGCCGCTGTTCTGCGCGAGGCACTGCTCGAGGTGACCACCAACAACGCACAGGGCGAGAAGTACATTACCGACGTTCTGTCCATCGCTCGTTCTAAGGGCTACCGCACCTCCGCTCTGGCTATTGAGGACCGCTGGGAGGTTGAAGGGGCTAACGACCGCGTGCAGCTGGCTCAGCTGGGTCGTATGCTCAACAACCGCATCCTTGAGGCTCACATGCGTAACGGCGTGACCATTGTTGATCCTGAGAACACTTGGGTTGACGTTACCGTCACCATTGAGAACGACGTAACCCTGCTGCCCGGTGTGCAGCTGCACGGCTCCACCACCGTTGCTACCGGCGCTACCATTGGCCCGGACTCCACCCTGACCGATATGACCGTTGAGGCTGACGCTACCGTCATCCGCGCTCACGGTTTTGGTGCTGTCATCGGCGAAGGTGCAACTGTTGGTCCCTTCGCATACCTGCGCCCCGGTACTACCCTGGGCAAGGACGCTAAGCTTGGCACCTTCTGCGAGGCTAAGAACTCGCAGATTGGAGATGGCGCAAAGATTCCGCACCTGTCCTACGTTGGTGACGCCACCATCGGTGAAGGCGCGAACATTGGTGCTGGATCTATTTTTGCGAACTACAACGGTCTGGTGAAGAACCGCTCCGTTATCGGCGCGCACGCCCGTATGGGTTCTGCGGGCATTTACGTTGCACCTGTTACCGTCGGTGACGGTGCCTACTCCGGCGCGGGCGCGCTGATCCGTAAGGATGTTCCTGCTGGCGCCCTCGCCTACTCTGAGACTTCCCAGCGCACCATCGATGGCTGGGTTCTGAAGAACCGTGCCGGTACCGAACCCGCCGAGGCTGCTAAGGCTGCTGGCGCTCAGGATCCGGCAGAATCCTAATTCGAGGAAAGAACAACACCATGAGTAGCGAGATTACCAACCCCGGTGAGCGCAAGCTTGTAGTGGTCTCCGGTCGAGCACACCCCAAGCTTGCCGAGGAGATTGCACAGGCACTTGATCACGACCTGTTGCCCACCTCCGCATACACCTTCGCCAATGGCGAGACCTACGTCCGCTTTGAGGAGTCGGTGCGCGGTGCGGACGCTTTCGTGATTCAGTCGCACCCGGCACCCATCAACGAATGGCTCATGGAGCAGATCATTATGATCGATGCGCTCAAGCGTGCATCCGCTCGTTCCATTACCGTGGTGTCTCCCTTCTATCCCTACGCTCGTCAGGACAAGAAGCACAAGGGTCGCGAGCCCATCTCGGCACGTCTGATTTCGGACCTGTACAAGACCGCGGGTGCTGACCGCCTGATGTGCGTGGATCTGCACACTTCGCAGATCCAGGGCTTCTTTGACGGTCCGCTTGATCACCTCTTCGCAATTCCGGTTCTGGCTAAGCACATCCGCGAGCGCGTGGACGACCTGTCCAACGTGACCGTTGTGTCCCCGGATACCGGTCGTGTCCGCGTGGCTGAGCACTGGGCTGACCTGCTGGACGGCGCGCCTCTGGCGTTCGTGCACAAGACCCGCGACATCAACGTCCCCAACCAGGCTGTTTCTAAGACTGTTGTGGGTGACATCGAGGGTCGTACCTGCGTGCTGATTGACGACATGATCGACACCGGTGGCACCATTGCTGGCGCCGTGAAGGTCCTCATGGACAAGGGCGCAAAGGAAGTTATCATCGCGGCAACTCACCCGGTTCTGTCTGATCCGGCTGCTGAGCGTCTGTCCCAGTGCGGTGCTGTGGAGGTCGTCGTGACCAACACCCTGCCCGTGCCGGAAGAGAAGCAGTTCGATAACCTGACTATTCTCTCCATCGCTCCGTTGATTGCTCGCGCTATTCGCGAGGTCTTCGATGAGGGCTCTGTGACCGAGATTTTCGAGCACTAAGCTTCTAAAGCCTAACGAAAGTCCCCCGCTGACTACTGTCGGCGGGGGACTTTCTGCTATTGAGGCTAAGTTATAGAGGCTAAAGCTAACCGGCTGGAGCAGATATCTGTTCCAGCCGGGTTAGTGCTGTATTTAGTGTCGTGTGCTTAGCGGTGTGCGCTTAGCGGTGTGCCTGTGCGAGCCAGGGCAGAATGATGCGCAGGGACTGCTCCACCTCGTCCACTGCGACCTTAGCTGCTGCGGGGCCGCGGCGGTAGGGGTCTTCCAGCTTGTCGCTATCGAGCGGGCGAGCACCGTGCGAGTAGAGGTAAGAGAGCGGCTCGGCGCGGCGTGCGTCCTCGCGGATTCGTGCAACCTGCTTGAGTAGCTTGATCTTGGCGTGGTGCTGGGGCCACTCGCGCACGATCCAGTCGGCGTGTACCTTCTCAGCGACCAGGATGATGGTGGCGTTCTCGACAATCTGGCCGTTGAGCTGGCGGGAGGCGAAACCTTCGGGGTTGTAGCCACGCTCAATAAGCTCGTTGGCTACGTGCTCGTAGACGCCGTGACCGACGAGTGCTCCGGTGCCCGCGCTGGCGAAAATCCACTTGTCTTCCAGACCGTATTCTGCGGCGAGGTGCTTGGCGATAACTTCACCGGATGCGCTGCGGGCAATGTTGCCGGTGCACACGAAGAGTGCTTCGAAGGGGCCGTCTTTGTCGGTGCTGTCGGTACGGTTGAGAGTCTTGGGGGAGAACTTGAAGAGCGGGGTGCGTTCGCTGCGGGAGTTAGTAGTGGGGGAGGAGTGTGCGTTTCCTGCGCTCTGGCTGTTGGCTTCTTCGGGGTTGGCGAGCTCTTCGGCATCAACGGTGGGCGCGTTGTGCTGGCCCACGCGGATAATGCTGGGGCCGGTGGGCTTACCGTCTACGTCGAGGATGTCGCCGGGGGTGGCCTCGATGTCGGTGTGGGTGAGAGGCTGTGCGGAGACGGTTGCGGTGCCGTCTGCGCTCAGTTCTTCTTCCGGGGTGACTTCCTGCTGAGGGGTCTGCGTAGCGGTGTATACCTCGTAATCGTCTACGGCTTCCAGGAGGGATCCGTCAGGGGAGATGGTGCGACCGGCTACCCCGCGGCGGTTCTTGCCCGCTAGGTCGGGGTTGCTCTTAATGAGGGAGCGGACTCCATCAGCAATATTTGCGGAGGGAGAGGCGGTGGTTGCCTGCTGCTCCTCGGCAGTTTCTGCGGAGTTGGTTTTGTCCTCGGAGGAGCCCCACGCGTACTTGTCCTTGAGGGACTTGATGTTGAAGATGCCCATCAAAAAGCCTTTTCTAATTGACGTACCCAACAGTGAACAGGGAAGCCGGAAGTGTCGGGTTTGCTGAATGAATAGTATCTATCATACCGAGTTACTTGCACCTCCAACGGTTCCTTTTCCTGTGTGTGGCAAATACCCCTAAATGTCTTATGTTTTAGCTATGAATTAGAGGTTCTTCTTGCGACTAAAGATGACCAAAAGTACAAGTTTGATGCTGAAAATGTTTAGATGCCGCGTGCTAGAATTGGCGTGAAATGCTGGTCTTCTTCTCACTCAGGAGCCAGCGAGTACACTCACCAACGAGGACCAATGAAGAGTATTTATACTAAGCTTCGCCTGCTTTTCCCGGGACGAAGCTTTACGCTGCTTGTCTTTAACCTGATCGGTCTGTTCCTCCTATCTTTGATGGAAATGGTCGGCGTTGCTGCCATTCTTCCCATTGTGAATATTGCGATGGGCGCGGAACTTACCGGTTACTTGGCTGTAATTTCCGATATCTTCGGCAACCCTCAGCGTTCTGATTTGGTGGTCTATCTGGGTCTCGTTCTGGTGCTCGCCTTTGTTATTAAGGGTGTTGTTGCGCTCCTCTTTAAGCGCTGGAGCCTGAAGTTTACCGGTTACCAGCAGCTGGCGACGTCGACGACGATCCTCAATCATTACATGAAGGATAGCTACTTCAACCACAAGAAGTCCCAGCCTGAAGAAACCGCGTACCTGATTAGCACCTACGTGGTGTTTGCATACCGCGGTTTTGTGGGATCAATTATTAACTTTGTGGGCGACTTCCTGTCTATCATCGTGTTGCTCATCATGATTCTTTGCGTCATGCCGGTTCCGGCGCTGATCGCTTTCGCATACTTCGGCATCACCATTGCTGTCATGCAGTTCTTCTTGCGCCGCGGTAACGCGAAGTATGGTGAGATAACGGCACGCGCGGGCCGAGACGCTTTGCGCTTCCTTCTGGACGACATCAGGGGCTTCCGCGAAATTCGTATTACGAATGCACACAAGGCTGCTATCGAGCAGTACCGCGAGCCCGCAGTACGAAGCGTTAAAAGCGATGTTAACCTCTCGTTCCTGAATGACTTCCCCAAGTACTCTCTTGAAGTTATTTTCATCGTGGGTATCGCTGGTCTGTTGGCTCTGGTGACCGCAACTCAGGGTGCTGATGGTCTTCCTTCCCTTATGCTTTTCGCAACCGCATGTATCCGCATCCTTCCGAACGCTACCCGTATGATTGCTTCCCTGGGCGGTATTCGCGCGAACGAGTTCGCTAGTGAAGAGGTTGCTAAGGTCATCCGCTCGATGAGCCCGGAAGAGCAGCGCCTGCAGATGGTTGAATTCAAGGATGAAATTGATCCGGCAACCATCATTAACTCGGGCATTGAGCCCGTGGATGTTCAGATCGATAACCTGGTCTACCGTTACCCGGACGGTGATAAGGACGTTCTCAAGGACATTCAGCTGGATGTGCCGGCTGGTACCTCGGTTGCTTTCGTGGGTGGTTCCGGCTCGGGTAAGACTACTCTGGTTGACTTGATTCTTGGTCTGCTGACCCCGACGAGCGGCACGATCTCTAGCCAGGGTAAGGACATCCATACTGACCTGCATTCCTGGTACCAGAAGATTGGTTATGTCCCTCAGGATCCCTACCTGGGTAACGGCACGCTGCGTGAGGCAGTTGCCTTCGGCATCCCCGAAAAGCACATTGATGATGACCGTGTGATCTACTGCCTCGAGCTGGCGGAGCTGATGCCTGTTGTCGAGACCCTGGAAGACGGCATTAACACCTCGATTGGTGAGAACGGTAACCGCCTTTCCGGTGGTCAGCGTCAGCGTGTGGGCATTGCGCGTGCGATGTACCGCAACCCGAGCCTGTTGGTTATGGATGAGGCAACCAGTGCACTGGACAATGAGACTGAGCACAAGATTACTCAGACCATTAACCGCATCTCCAAGGAGATTACCGTGATTATCGTGGCTCACCGTCTTTCCACGGTGCGTAACGTTGATCAGCTGGTGTACCTCTCCCAGGGCCGCATTGCGAATAAGGGAACTTTCAAGGAAGTTCAGGCTGCAAATGAAGAATTTGCGAACCTCGTTCGCCTGGGCCAGCTACCCGACTAATTGAAACTATGGGGGTGACCGTATGCAGAAGTAAATACGGTCGCCCCCATAATTTAGCCTTCTATCGATTGTGATTTTCAGGCACCTCACTCAAAGGACATTATTGTGACTCATACTCCCCGCGTATCTGCGGTTATTCCTTTCTACGGCGAGCCGGAGCCGGTTCTTGCCATTATTGACACTCTGCGTGCTCAGCAGGGTATTGACCCCGCCGATATTGAAATCGTCGTTTCGGATGACGTTTCGCCAATCCCTTTCCCCGAGGTTGAGGGCGTGACCGTGGTTCGCCGCCCTGTGAATGGTGGTTTCGGTAAAGCTGTGAACTCCGGTGTTGCTACCGCGACCGGTGAATGGGTTTTCATCCTCAACAGCGACCTGGAGCTGGATAACACCTTCGTCTCGCGCATGCTCGCAGCCGTGGAACGCCACGGCGAGGTGCTGGCTAGCCCGCAGATTATTGGCCACGACGGCAAGCAGCAGTGGGTCGCACGCAAGTTTCCCACCGCAGCGCATATTGCGTGGGAATGGTTCACTCCGCTGGCTCGTTTTAAGCCGACTAACTGGTGGCACCGCGGCGTTGGCCACGACGTTGAGGCGTGCACCGGCACCTCGGACGCGAAGGTTGACTGGGTTATGGGCGCATGTATGGTCGTTCCTCGTGCGACCTTCAACCGCATCGGTGGCATGGATGAGCGTTTCTACATGAACAGCGAAGAGGTGGATTTCCAGTACCGCCTCTCGAACGCTGGTGTGGATCGTTACCTGATTCCTTCGGTAACCGTCACCCACGAGGGAGGCGGATCTTCGCCCTCCGAGCGCCGTGTACAGTGGCTGACCACTGCTCGTTTCATTTATGCGGATAAGTGGGGCTGGGAGAAGAAGCTTGCTGTTGCTCTGCGTGCTACCAGCTACGCGAACTTCCTGGTGAACTCGGTGCGCGGCCTGCGCAATAAGGATGTGGACGCTCGTGGTTTCCTCGCCACCGAGCTGGAGCGTATCGCCAAGGCAGAGCGCCGCGAGAACTAGGCGCGAAACGTGCGGAATCTACAGCGGTAGTTCCGCAAGATTTCTAGCACTCTTCATAAGAAGGTTCACATAGAACGTAGGAGGCGACACAGTGCACTCGAGTGTGTCGTCTCCTGCTTTCGTTGTAAAATTTCAGTAGGTATGTTTTGCCTCAAGTTGCAGGTGAAACTTTCCGTTCCTCTTCACTCCAACACATAGCACCGCACGGTTCTACCCTGCGGGTTCTCATAGCAAACGCCGACAGGATTCAATCCTCATATGACTCAGCCCAAACTTCTACTGCTCTCACCCGCATTCCACGGGTACTGGAAGGCAATTCAGGCATCCCTGGAAGTGCACGGATACGAAGTGCGCACCCACATCTACGATGCGCCGGGTACTCTGCCCGAGCGTATCCTCAACAAGCTTGCCCACGAGCTGCCCGAGAAGTACCGCCCCGAAAGCTTCGCAGCGCAGGCAACCCGTAAGGCGATTGACGCTTTCCACGAGTTCCGCCCCGATATTGTGCTGGTCATTAAGGGCGATATGCTCTCCCGCGAATGGTGGGACCTGCTGGAGACCTCCGGTGTTCGCTACGGCACCTGGCTCTACGACGAAATGCGCCGTATGAGCTATACCGAAGAGGACCTGCATCACCTGGGCGCGCTGGCAAGCTACAGCCCGCTGGACGCGCAGCACCTGCGTGAGCAGGGCTTCGAGGTGCTCGACATGCCCAACGCCTACGACACCCACTGCCCGGTTGTCCCCATGCGTGAGGACTCTATCAACTTTGTGGGTGCTAAGTACCCGAACCGTGAGGAGACCCTGCAGGCGCTGGTCGCAGCCGGTCTGCCGGTGCGTGCTTACGGTCGTGCTTGGTCGCGTCACCCCTATGACATTCTGCGCACTAAGCAGTTCAAGGATTCCGGCGTGCCCGCAGGTCGCGATATTGACCGCTCTGAGGCGTACGGCATTATGGCGTCCTCCCCGGCAACGCTGAACATCCACAATAACCAGGATGGTTTCACCATGCGCACCTTTGAGGCTCCCGGCGTGGGCGCTCTGCAGGTGATTGACCGTGCCGATGTGGATCGCTACTACATTCCTGGTGAAGAGGTTCTGGTCTACGAGAGCATTGATGAGCTCATCGAGATTTGTACCCGTATTTTCCGTGAGCCGAAGTGGGCTCGCCAGATTCGTGAGGCCGGTCAGAAGCGTACTCTGGCTGAGCACACCTTCGATCAGCGTGTAAAGATTTTGGAGCAGCTATGGGCCTAAACCTTTCTAAGATTGTGACCAAGATGCCGAGCGTGCGTTGGCACATGGCAGACCTGCTAGGAAAGACCCTGTACTCGCGAGCGTTCGGTTCTTTCGGCTCGGGTACTGTTCTTGTTTGTCCCCTGCGCATGGTCGGTGTAGAGAACATCTACCTTGGTGACCAGATTGCAATCTACGAGGATGCGTGGATTGCTTCTGAAGCCGGAGGTATTCTGCGTATTGGTTCCGGTACCTACGTTGGTCACCGTAGCCATATTCACGCTCTGTCGAATGTGACTATTGGTAAGGACTGTGTCTTTGCCGATAACGTGATGGTCAATTCTGGTGAGCATCCTCTGGACTCTCTGCACGATGTGCAGCCCGGTGGTGACATCGTGATTGGTAATCGTGTTTTCCTTGGTCAGAATGTGTCTGTGCTCGGTGGCGTCACTATTGGAGACGGCGCGGTGATTGGTGCTGGAGCTGTGGTCACCCGCGACATTCCGGCTAACGCTGTGGCTGTGGGCATTCCAGCTACCGTTATTCGAGTCCGTTCTGGGGAGAAGCAGGATGCTTAAGTACCCTCTAGATTTGGATGCTTGGCAGGCGTGGCAGAGGCGTCAGAAGAAGCTGAAGTGGGCTAAGTATAAGCTGAACACGCTTCTTGATTCTGCACGTTCTCAGACTGGCAGGGAGGAACCCGTACGCGGTCTTCTGTACACTCGCGGTACTAAGCCTCAGGTGCTGATCGTTATGGATTCGTTCTCTCCAACGAACCGCAACGCAATCTTGGAACCTCTCAAGCATCTGGATGCTGTCGATGTTGCCCTGTGGGTTCCCGAGGACGCTAGCGAGTACCTGGACGGACAGTATGCGAGCGAGCGCTACTCGCGCAAGGACTGGTCCGAGCAGGAAATCTCCGGCGATGAGCTGATTAGCCTCCTGCCGGATGTTCGTATCGTTCTATCTGCCGCGCAGTTTCTTGGACGCGGTGCAGTAGCTTACGAGTTCTCTCGCGCGATTGGCGCTGAGTACTGGATGGTCCAGCACGGTCTGCTGGTGCCTCAGGCACCGCCGCTACCGGTTGGATGCACCCTGCTGGCTTTCAGCGAAGCTGATGCGGAATTCTGGGCATCGGGTCGCCGCGATGTGACCACCCACGCGGTGGGTTCGCAGCTACTCTACCTGGCGGCACAGAAAGCTGCCGGTGCTGAAGCGCAGAAGCCGAACGACCTGGAACCGATCTTCCTGGGCCAGATGCACGGTGCGGAACTGCCGCGCGCATCCTTCGCGTACGCTTCGCACTCCTTCTTGAAGAAGTTTGGTGGAACCTACCGCCCGCACCCGAGCGAGAAGGACAAGCTGTCGGTGCTGACCCACAAGCTGTGGGAGAAGGAAGGCATCCGCATTGACCGCTCCGGCACCCCGCTGAACGAGGTGCCGAACCCGGTGGTATCCATCTTCTCTACCGGTGTTCTGGAGGCTGCAATCCGCGGTATCCCGGCGTGGGTTTACCACCCGGCACCGCCGGCATGGCTCGTGGAATTCTGGGACCGCTACGGCATGAACCAGTGGGGTCAGGAACCGACCCCGCCACCGGTTCAGCCGAAGAAGGAACCGGCACAGCGTATCGCTGAACTCATGATTGAAACTTTGGAGGCATAATGCGTATTCTCTGCGTCATCCCCGTGCGCGGTGGCTCAAAGGGCATTCCGCGTAAGAACCTACGCCCCATCGCGGGTAAGCCGCTGGTCGCATGGACCATCGAGCAGGCACTGGCTGCTAAGGAAGAAGTAGCTGGCGAGCACGAGCTGCGCGTTGTCGTCTCCACCGACGATGCTGAGCTGGCTGATATCGCCCGCGAGTACGGTGCTGAGGTGCCGTTCATTCGTCCGGCACACCTGGCTGAAGACACCACCGCAACCGAGCCGGTCATCGAGCACGCCATCGAGTTCTACACCGAAAACGGTTGGGAACCCGAGGCTGTCATGCTGCTGCAGGCAACCAGCCCGGTGCGTCTGCCCGGTACTCTGGCTCGTGCGGTCCGCCAGTTCGCGGAGAACGGTAAGGACTCCATGGTCGGTGTGATTCCGATTGGTCCGTTCATCTGGACTTGGCACGCTGACGGTGAGCCCACCGCGGCGTTCGAGATTATGGCTCGCCCGCGCCGCCAGGAGCTGACCAAGGAAACCTTCCGCTACCGTGAGAACGGTTCGATGTACATCACCAAGACCCACGTGTACATGGACCACCACAACCGCCTGGCGGGCTACCCCGGCGGTACCATTGATTTGTTCATGCTGGACGAGGTCGAGGGCGTCGACATTGACGCACCGATTGACTTCTCCGTGGCAGAGCACCAGCTCACTCAGATCCTGGCCGAAGACAAGTAACCTTCACCCGCGGCAGTACCTCGTCTGCAGCTCCCGGCTTGACCGGCACTCAGGCATTCAACTAAACACTCAAACGAAAAGGTCAAAATCGTGATTATTGAACGCAATATTGCCCCCTACGTGGTCTTCGCTGAAGACCCGATTCTCAACGCCCTGCAGAAGATTTCTGCTAACGGCCAGCGCATCATCTTCCTGGTGAACGAGTCCGGTATCCTGCGCGGTTCGCTCTCTGACGGCGACTTCCGTCGTTGGCTGATTGCTAACCCGACCGCATCCCTGGAGACCAGCGCCCTGGACGCTGCAAACACCAACCCGCAGACCGCACCGGCTGATGCTGATCCCGAGACCCTGCGCGCATACTTCGCGAAGGGTATCAACCACGTGCCGCTGACCGACGAGCGCGGTCACCTCGTGGCACTGGCAATGGATGAGCAGGACGTCCTGCGCATCGGTAAGCACACCATCAGCGAGGATTCCCCCTCCTTCATCATTGCTGAGATTGGTAACAACCACCAGGGTAGCGTTGACTTCGCTAAGGAGCTGGTGGACCTGGCTGTTGAGTCCGGCGCGGACGCTGTGAAGTTCCAGCTGCGCGACATGGACGCTCTGTACCGCCAGCGCGGTGCGGCAACCGCAGGTGAGGACCTGGGCGTTCAGTACACCCTGGACCTGCTGTCCCGCTTCTCCCTGACCGTTGACCAGATGTACGAGGTCTTCGACCACGTCAAGCAGCACGACATGGACATCATGTGCACCCCCTGGGACGCACCCTCCGTTCAGGCACTGGTTGACTACGGTATCCAGGGCATGAAGATTGCTTCTGCCGACCTGACCAACCACGAGCTGCTGCGCGACGTGGCTTCCCGCGGCCTGCCCATGCTGGTTTCCACCGGTATGAGCCGTGAGGAAGAGATTCGCGAGTCCGTGGCTCTGCTGCGTAACGCTGGCGCATCCTACGCTCTGCTACAGTGCCAGTCCGCATACCCGGCACCCTTCAAGGACGTCAACCTGGCGTACATGGACCGCCTGGCTGAGATTGGTCAGTGCTTGGTCGGTTACTCCGGCCACGAGCGTGGCTACCACGTGCCGATTGCTGCTGTTGCTCGCGGCGCGAAGATCATTGAGAAGCACTTCACCACCGACAAGACCCTCGAGGGTAACGACCACACCGTCTCCCTGCTGCCTGAGGAATTCAAGGCAATGGTTCAGCAGATCCGTGAGGTTGAGGCCGCTATTGGTTCCGCTGCTCCTCGCGAGGTGTCCACCGGTGAGCTGATGAACCGCGTGAACCTGGCTAAGTCCCTGGTTGCTACCCGTCACATTGCTAAGGGCGAGGTTGTGACCGAGGCCGATGTTGCTGTGAAGTCCCCCGGCCGTGGTCTGCAGCCGAACTACCTGCCGCAGCTGCTGGGCCGCACCATGCAGCGCGACGTTGAAGAAGGCTCGTTCTTCTTCGAGGGCGACCTGAAGGACGATCTGGTGACCCGCCGCGACTTCAAGTTCGACCGCCCCTGGGGTCTGCCGGTTCGTTACCACGACTACAAGCCGCTGATTGAAGAGGCAAAGCCGGACTTCCTGGAGTTCCACTTCTCCTACAAGGACCTCGAGATCAACATCGACGACGTCTTTGACTCCAAGCTGGACATGGGCTTCACCACCCACCTGCCCGACCTGTTCGCAGGCGACTTCCTGGTGGACCTCGCGTCCAAGGACCCCGAGGTGTGGGAGCGCTCCATCGCTGAAGTTCAGCGCACCATTGACATCACCCGTGACCTGACCCGCTACTTCACCGTAGACGAGGACCCGGTCATGGTCGTGACCATGGGTGGCTTCACCAAGGACAAGCACATCCCCGCATCGGCACGTGCTGAGAAGTACGAGCGCATCGGTGAGGCGCTGAAGCGTCTGGACGCATCCGGTGTTCGCCTGGCGGCTCAGACTCTGCCCCCGTACCCCTGGCTGATGGGTGGTCAGCAGTACCATAACCTGTTCCTGGATCCGAAGGACACCGCGGAGTTCTCGCGTGAGTTCGACACCGCGCTCTGCCTGGACATCTCCCACACCATGCTTGCTTGCAACTTCCTGAACATTCCGCTGTCGGAGGCTGTTGAGCAGCTGGCACCGCTGTCCATCCACCTGCACCTGGTGGACGGTACCGGCGTTGACGGTGAGGGCGTTCAGGTCGGCGAAGGCGATGTCGACTGGGCATCCCTGGGCAAGCAGCTGCGTGAGCTGGCACCGAAAGCATCCTTCATCCCCGAAATCTGGCAGGGCCACATCAACAACGGTGAAGGCTTCTTCACCGCACTGGACCGCCTCGAGAAGTGGCTGTAGAAAGTAGACACTCACTCATGAATTCAAACGGATTTCCCACTGCCCTGTGGGTCGTTCCGGTTCCCGAGTTTGGTGGAGTAGCTCGGCACGTTGTCGATATGGCACGTGCCGGGCTCCCCGGCTTTAACCTGGTGGTTCTCGCACCCGAGGGTAAGCTCACGAGCCGTCTTGAGGAGCTGGGCGTCACCGTCATCAAGGCTGAATTCGGTCCCGACTACGGTTTTAAGACTTCTTTTGCTTCTTTGCAGAAGGCTATTGAGCAGCTCCGCCCGGATATTGTGCACAGCCACCTGGCGTATGCAGACGTTGTCGCAACCGCTGTGGTCAACGCACTACGCATCCGTAGCGTCATCAAGCGCGGCACCTGCGTACCGAAGCTTCTGACCACTGAGCACGGTATTGCAGGTAATGACTCGGTGTACCACGGTAGCTCCTGGCGTTCTAAGCTCATGGAGACCGTGCATCGTGTGCGCCTGTGGGGTACCGATCAGGCGATTGCTGTTTCTCGTTCTACCGCTGATCAGATGCGTGCCAAGTGGGGTGCTCGCGGTGTTGAGCTGGTGTACAACGGCGTGGATATCCCCGAGGTGCACGCGGCTGTTGAGCAGCAGCGTGTTCCCGCAGAGGGAGGTCCGCGTATTCTCTCGCTGTCCCGTCTGTCCCCTGAGAAGGGCATTGACGTGCTACTGGACGCTTTTGCGCAGCTTCGTGCTGATTACCCGCAGGCTCATCTTGAGATTGCGGGCTCTGGTGATTTGGCGTCCGAGTTGCAGGCTCAGGCTCAGCGTCTGAACCTGGGGGAATCGGTGACCTTCAGCGGCTTCGTTAACCCGATTGAGGCGATGGGCCGTAGCGACATGATTGTTCAGCTGTCGGTGTGGGAGAACTGCTCCTACACTCTGCTGGACGCTAAGGCAGCCGGTCTGAAGACGGTCGCTACCGCTGTGGGTGGTAACCCGGAGATTTTGGGCGCCGACGAGCTGGTAGGCCGTCAAAGTGCAACCTTGACTCAGGATGTTCTGCAGGCTATGCGTGCGCAGCTGCAGAAGAGTGAGGCTGAGCCTTTCACCTGGATTTCGAATGAGCAGATGGCTGCTCAGACGGTTGATATTTACACTCGTGTACTTCGAGGAGGCCGATGATGAGCCAGACTTCGCAGGTTTACGCGCATTTGAACGAACCCACCGAGAAGCCAGAGGTTTCGCGTTTCTCTGAAACTGTGTCTCGCGGTAGTAATTACGTCCGCCATCAGACCAGCCAGATTCGTATGCCTGAGTTCATCATGGCGTTCCTCTTGCTTTTTGGTGACCCGGTACCGGGTGTTGGTTTGCCCTTTAACCAGGTAATCATTCTTTTGCTGGCGCTGTACGGTCTGACCCGTAAGCCAACTTTTGACGTGAGTCATTTTTCGGGTCTGCGCGCAATTATGTTTATTGCAATGGGTTACCTCGCAATTGTCTCGTTCTACGGTGTACATTCCGAGGACGCATCGGATTGGACGCGTCGTTTGCTTCGTCTTGTAGCGGCAACGGTATTGATTTGGACTATCGCCGCTGGGCGTCTGCATATCCGCTCGATTATTCTGGGCTACTCAACAGCGATTCTTTTCAATGCGGTAGGATATTTTGCGGGTTTTGCCCCGGAAACTGGTTATGTTGGTTATCTGACCGGTTGGCTGGGCGATAAGAACTTCTCGGGTCTGGTGTACTGCCTCTTTGGCCTGTTGGTTCTGAGCTTCGCCCGTAACAAGATCGAAGTCATTCTTGCCATTGTGGTTTTCTCTGCTTTGTTGTGGGCTACGGGTTCTCGTACCTCTATCGCGGCGTATGCAGCGGGTCTGATTTGGATCGTTATTGCTCACCGTATGAAGACTTTCGGCCGCATTGCCTTGGGTGTGGCCCTGTACTGGCTGATCGATATTCTGACCAATGACTACGCGCAGTCTGGTGCCTTCGCAGATCGTACCGGTACCGATGCGCTTCGTTCACTGATTGACCAGGCATCTGAGATTAAGGTTCAGGCTTCTGGCTTCTTCGGACAGGGCTTGGGCGAAGCATATGTCTATCTGGCACATACTGGTTCGAAGACCTGGTTCTTCCACAATTCATACTGGTCTGCGCTTGTGGAGGGCGGCTGGCCCTGGATGATTCTGGTTGTTGCTATTACCTTGCTCTTCATCGTGAATGTGTTTAGCGGCCAGAAGACCCTGCCCGCGAAGTTCTACGTTGTGCAGGGCGCTGGCGTTGCCATTATGATTTGTGCGTCGCGTCTGGGCGAGGTGTTCTACACCTGGCCGTGGGCTGTTGCCTGCGGTCTGGCTTTGCGTGTGTTGTTGCTTGAACGTGAACAGCGTTTGGGCACCGGCCATGATGAGTCGAGCGTCGAAGGCTTCGACGAACGAATTGAGATTCGTGATGCTGAAGAAGCCGATAACCACGTACTAGCTGCCCAGAATGCCCATAAGGCGTAGAGGATATTCACTTTGTATCCTCTGCCTCGACAGGCAGTTTCTCTAAGTCTTGAGCATAACGCGCAACGCTTATTGGAGCCCCTTGTTCTGGCGTATCAGGGGAACCTAGATGGTTCTGTAGAAGAACAATATCCCCTTCCCCTTGTGAATTGCTCTAGGAGTAGAACAATGAAAAAAGAACTGTATATTGCTACCAATAACGGTGATATTGGTGGCGGCGAGGTCATGCTTCTGAACATTGCCCGCGCAGCCCGTAACCTCGGGTACAAGGTCACCATTGTGGGCCCCTCGGAACCGAAGCAACTCATGGAAGCTGCCGCGGATGAGGGTTTCCCTCGCATTATGTTGCCTGCTAAGAACCGCGCACAGTACATGCTTGCTTTGCGTGCATGGCATGCTCAGAACAAGGATGTACTGCTCTGGTGCAATGGTCTGGTTCCCGCAGTAGCAACGGGTGGCCGTAAGAACCGCATCGTACACCTGCATCAGTACGCTACTGGTATCAATGCCAAGCTGGTACCGTTCGCTCGTCGTAATGCATCGGTTACTTTGGTGCCTAGCCGTTACGTCGCACGTGCTTGCCCTGGCAGCGAGGTTTTCGCTAACTGGGTCAACGGTGTCTCAACTGAGCTGGACCATCACGTTGGCGATCGTCGTCTGCGTGTTGGTTTCTTGGGTCGTCTGACTCCTGCTAAGGGTATTCCTACTCTGTGCGAGGCGTTGAGCATCCTCAACAAGGACGAGATTATCTACGACTTCATCATCGGTGGCGAGCCTGTATTCGCTTCTGAAGAGGGCCGTGCTGAGGTTGAGACTGCTCTGGCCCGTGTCGCACCGTTCAGCACTCGCTTGGGCTGGACCACTCCGGACCGCCTGTTCTCTAACATTGACATGCTGGTTGTCCCCTCGGCGGGTGCTGAAGAGTCTTTCGGCCTTGTGGTTGCTGAAGCGATGAGCGCACGCATCCCTGTCGTTATCAGCGACGCTGCACCCTTGATGGAGGTCGTCGGCGGCAACGGCTCCTACCCCTACATCGTCCCGGTGAACCAGCCGCAGGCACTCGCCCAGGCCATTGAGAAGCTGGGTCAGGAAATCCGTGAAGAGACTGAAGAGCTGGCAGAACGTACCTCCGAGCTGTTCTGGCGTTGGCAGGAAAACTACTCACCTGAAGCAGGTAAGGTCCGTGTTGGTGAGATTCTGGAGCGTTTTATCCGCTAAGGTGCTTCTAAACGTATAGGCCATTCCCAACGGATATCCTCTCACTCAAACCCCGAAGGAAAATTATGACGACTACTCACCGCTACAAGGCTGCGGTTATCATCCCTTCTCGCGGTGGTGCAGATATTCTGCACTACCCGCTGGATGCCCTTGCCGCCCAGACCGAGAAGGACTTCCAGGTTATCGTGGTCCTCGACGGCGATATTGATAACAGTGAAGCTGTGCTTGACCGCTACATTGCAGAAGGCAAGCTGAACCTGACCAAGATCGTTTTCGAGGAGAACCGCGGCCGCGTGGCTGCGTTGAACGCTGGCCACCGTGCGGCTGATGCGGATGTTCTTATCCGTTGCGATGACGACCTTGAGCCTGCTGCCGACTACGTTGAAGCGCGGATCCGCCTGCACCGTGATTACGACGGTGTGATTGGTACCTTGAAGAACGTGTACCCGGACACTCCCTACTCTCGTGTGTACGGTAACTTCCGCGATGCCCGATTCAAAGAAGGTGCCCTCAGCGTAGCTGAAGAAGGCCGTTGGCTGTACTGGAACGGCAACTCTTCTATCTCTGCTGAGTACTTTGACCGTACTGGCGGCTACGACCCCGCGTACCGCCTCTACGGCTGGGAAGACGTAGACATGGGCAAAATGGTTCATGACGCTGGTGGCCGCATCATCATCTCTGATGAGGTCGAGGTCAAGCACTACGCCGAGGCTACTACCACTGCAGTGCGTGCTCTGCGCGCCCTGCACTCGGGCTCCGCCCGCACCATCTTCGTCCGTAAGCACGGCGAGGAAGCACACCCTGCCCCGAACCCGACGGGTCCGTGGGGGTTCTTGGTCAAGACCCTCGCTCGTTTCACCACCGAGAACACCATTAAGGCTCTGGGCGATGCGAGCGATAAGATTCTGCTCAAGCTGCCCGCTAAGGCTGCTGAGAAGCTTGTGGCACTGCAGGTTGAGGCTGCATCCTACGCCGGTATTCACTATCCTGAGCGAGCTCAGAAAGTTTTCTAGGAGGAAAAGAAAATGTCACTCACTCAGCTCTTGACCTCCGCTCCGTTTACCGGGCCGAAGAACCCTGACGCGGTGCTCGCGGATATCCCGAAGAGCCTCAAGAAGCTTGGCCGCCTGGTGCGTCGTTACGTGCCGCTGGTGAAGCCTGAGGCTACTGAAGAGATTGCAATTGCCCACGACTACCTGACTCAGCGCGGTGGCGCGGAGCGTGTTGTTCTGGCGATGCACCGTGCGTTCCCGGACGCACCGATTTACACGACTCTGTACGACCCGGAGGGCACCTTTCCCGAGTTCAAAGACGCGAAGATTATCACGAGTCCCTTGAACAAGATTGGTTACCTGCGTCGTAACCACCGCATGGCTCTGCCGATTCTGCCGATTGCTTCTTCTTTCTTGAAGGTGCCGGCTGAGCGTGCTGTGGTATCGACAACCGGTTGGGCGCACGGCTTCAACTTCGCCGGTCGTAAGTTCATTTACTGCCATTCGCCGGCGCGTTGGCTGTACCTGAGCGATCAGTACCTGGGTGAGAAGAGCACCGGCCCCGTGCCGCTGTTGCTGAAGACTCTGCGTCCTGCACTGATGCTGTGGGATCACTGGGCGGCTCACCGCTCGGCGGTGTACGTGGCGAACGCGAGCGTGATTAAGAAGCGCATCGAGAACGTCTACGGTAAAAAGGACGTTCCGATTTTCTTCCCGCCGCACTCGGTAGATGCCGCCGCACCGGTTGAGCCTATCCCGGGTCTGGAAGAGTTCACCGAATCGGACGATTATTTCCTGATTGTTTCTCGCCTGCTGCCCTACAAGAATGTTGATAAGGCTATTGAAGCCTGCAATGAGTTGGGCAAGAAGCTACTGGTGATTGGCCGCGGTCCGGAAAAGGAACATCTGGAAGCGCTTGCGGGCCCGACTATTCGTATTGCTTCGGGCGTTTCGGACGCGCAGCTACGTTATGCGTACCGTCACTGCCTGGCGCTGCTGGCTATCTCGTATGAGGACTTCGGCATTACCCCGCTAGAAGCGGGTGCTAGCGGCAAGGCCGTGATTGCCTACCGTGCGGGCGGCTTCCTGGATACCATTCAGGAAGGCAAGACCGGCATGTTCATCAACCAGCCGACCGTGGAGCAGCTGGTGGAAGCTCTTAAGGCTTTCAACCCGGACGACTGGGATGCCGACTACATCCGTGAGCACGTTGACGGTTTCTCGGAGGCTCGTTTCATCAGCCGTCTGAAGACCTACGTGCAGGCTCTGCCCGAAGACTAAAAGAGCTAGACGGCTCATAGAAGAAGGCGGGGCGGTAGAACTATAAAGTTCCTACCGCCCCGCCTTTTTTATTCGTTCTGAGAGCCTTAGCGGGCCTCTAGGAGCCCCTTGGAGAGCAGTTCAGGAATAAAACCCTCAATCTGTGGTCCCATGGTCTCTATGGGCTGTTCATACATTTCGCAGAGCTCATCGATAGCATCCTGCAGAGACATCGGATCTTCAAAAATACTCCAAATAATGGAGGCTGAATCCTGAAGAACAGACAGCTCACCGTTGGCAAGATTCGCGAGATAAGTTGCCGTGGGGGAGTACTTCGCGAACTCTTCAGAATGAACGTACGCGATGTTCTCAGGGATGCCGTATACGGTCTGACGGGAATCTACTGGATTGCTCATTTATTCACCTTGATTCCGAAACGCTCAAAGAACTTTGCACGTATCTCTGCCTTAGTGGGGGTGCGTCCCAGCTGCATCGCCAGATGGTCCTTATTCACGAGGAAAATGTTCTTGAGGGTGCGTAGCTTATCGTGCAGGGTCGTCGCTGACTGCAGGCGCCCAATCCACTGAATATAGTGGGGCACATCCTGGGAAACCGACAGCCACAGCAGGTAGTCGCGGTCATCACGGTACTGCTCCAGACCGCCCATAGCCGCGCTATATGCGAGGGAAGAATCAAGCTCCTCGGCACGGGCTCGCAGGCGCTGCCAATCGCTGTACGAGAGCAGAGAGACCAGGTAGTTAATATCTGCGCTGTAGCGCGATGCCGCGCGGGCGCGGTGAAGCACCACGAGAAGACGCGCATCCAAATCGCTGGGGACAACGCAGGGGCGGTGAGCAATCATGCGGGTCTTGCGTGCCGCCCAGACACGGTCAAATGCCCTCTCGTAGTCGCCGTGGCGTCCTAGACCGGGGAAGAACCGATGAATATCAGTTAGGCCCCATGAAGCGTGGTAGAGCGTCATTGCGTGCTCGAACACGGAGCCTGTTTCGAAGTGCGCTTGAATACGCCATCCATCTGCCAGAAGGATCTCTACAAAGCGGTCCACGTGAGAGGGGCGGACCAGCAGGTCAGCGTCGGAGCTGTACCTACCCTTGCGGTAAATTTCCTGAGAGAAAGCGTAGCCTTTGACATGCAGAATATCGATGGAGTGCATGTCGGCAATCCGCTGGAAGTAGGCGTGCGCAAGCCGAATCCGTGCCGCGAGAGGAGTAGTCTGCGGCTCCGGGGTATTGGGTGAGTGAGTGGTCACAATAGCCTTTCGGTGCACATGTATACCAGATAAGTATAAGGCGGGATGGGCAGAAAAACTGCCCATCCCGCCCTAAGTCGCTCCCTAAGATTTAGGGTGCTTATTACGCTATTACTTCTTAGCTGAGGACTTCTTCGACGACTTCTTGTCGCCGTCCTTGCCGTAACCGTAGTAGGTTGCGTAGCCCACGTAGGTGCTTGCGTAACCGAAGCCGTAGTAGGAGTTACCCAGGCCCTTACGGGGTGCACGGTTCAGAACAAGACCGAAGAGGTTTGCGTTGACCTTCTTCAGGATGCTGGACGCCTCGGTCATCTGCTCGCGGTGGCTGCGGCCAATCGAACCGACCAGAATCACGCCGTCCACAGAGTTGGAAAGCAGCGATGCATCGGTCACGGGCAGCAGCGGCGGAACGTCGACCACCACGATGAACTCTTCGGAGAGTTCCTTGATCAGCTGGCGCATCTTATCCGAGCCCAGAAGCTCAGAGGGGTTCGGGGGGATACGACCTGCAGGCAGGACGAAGAGGTTCGAATCGCCCAGCTGGTGCACGGCGTTAGCGATCTCAACCTGGCCAGCCAGAACCTGGGTCAGACCAACCTTAGCGTCGAGCTTCAGCTTCTTAGCCACGGTCGGGCGGCGGAGGTCGGCGTCAATGAGGATGACAGGCGAACCTGCGTCAGCCATTGCGCGAGCCAGCGACAGCGACACGGTCGACTTACCTTCACCGGGCACTGCGGAGGTGACGATGAACGAACGCGGGGGAGTGTCAACGTTCACGAAGCGCAGGTTAGTACGCAGCTGGCGGATGGACTCCTGTGCGATGTGATCGTCGGTGTCACCCTTAACGATGTTCTCTTCGTTTAGGTCCTCACTGACAGGCAGAACGCCCAGGATGCTTGCACCGGTTGCCTTGGTAGCGTCGTCACGGGTTCGAATACGCTGATCCAGAGCACGGCGCAGGAAGATTGCCAGGTACACCAGACCGAGGCCAGCAACGGCGCCGATGAGCACGTTCTGCTGGTAGTTCGGGGCCACCAACGGCGGGTTGACGCTTGCGTTGTTCAGAGGAATAACGCGAACGGTGTTGTTGGTGGTCGGGGAAGCGGCGGTGTTTTCGCCGTTCACCAGAGCCTGAGCGTTACCGGGGTTCTGCTCAATTTCCTTGATGTAGTCGGCGGTAGCCTGCAAAGCACCGTTAGCGAGCAACTGTGCGTTCTTCGGGGAAGAAGCCTGCGCGCTCACGGTAATCAGTGCAGCGTTATCACCCGCAGTTGCAGTGAGGCTCGCACGAATCTGACCGGTGGTCAGGGAGAGGTCGGGGTTGTTCTGCTTAATCTTCTGTGCCACGGCTTCGGAGGAGACGATAGCTGCGTAGGAGCGAGCGCGTTCCTTAGCGGCGGAAGAACCCGAGAGGACATCCACAGTGCCGGATTCGCCCACGGTCACGTAGCCCGAGGAGGATGCAGCGTAGACCTTCGGCTGGAGAGAGGCATAGCCGAAGCCCGCTGCGGCACCGACAACGATGCCAATGATCAGCAGCCAGAGGTTAGCCCTCGTGGTGCGGAAAAATTCCAAAATGGTCATGGTAGTGAGAATACTCCAGAAAGTTTGAGTTAGTGTACCTGCGACGTGGAGTGTTGTTGCAGGTGGTGAAGGGATACGAAAGTCCCCTGGTGTTTATTAGCGGAGCAATCCGAGCAGGTAGCTACCGTAACCGCTCTTGACGAGGGGGGTAGCAATGTCACGCAACTGCTCGTCGGAGAGCCAACCGCGGCGCCACGCAATTTCCTCCGGGCAACCAACTGACAGACCCTGACGGCTCTGAACAGTGCGGATGAAGTTAGTGGCATCAGCGAGTGAATCAAAGGTTCCGGTGTCGAGCCATGCGGTACCGCGAGGTAGAACCTCAACCTTCAGTTTACCCTGTTCCAGGTAGACACGGTTGAGGTCAGTGATTTCCAACTCACCGCGCGGGGAAGGCTTAATCTGGCGTGCATACTCTACAACCTTGGAGTCGTAGAAGTACAGACCCGGAATAGCGTAGTCGCTCTTGGGGTTCTCGGGCTTCTCTTCGATGGACAGTGCGTTGAAGTTCTCGTCGAACTCCACCACGCCGTAGGCGCGAGGATCAGCAACCCGGTAAGCGAAGACGGTTGCGCCGTCCTTCTGCTCGTAGGTGGCAAGCTGAGTACCCAGGCCGGGACCGTAGAAGATATTGTCACCGAGCACGAGCGCTACAGGGTCATTGCCAATAAAGTCGGCACCCAGAATAAATGCCTGTGCCAGGCCGTCCGGGGAAGGCTGCACCTTGTATTCGAGATTAATACCGAAACGGGAACCGTCACCGAGCAGTCGCTGGAACTGCTCCTGATCAGCAGGAGTGGTAATAATCAAAATATCGCGGATACCCGCCAGCATGAGAGTGGACAGCGGGTAGTAAATCATCGGCTTGTCATAGACCGGAGTGAGCTGCTTGCTAATACCCTGAGTGATAGGGTGCAAACGGCTTCCGGTACCGCCGGCAAGAATAATTCCCTTCATAACTTCTTATTGTGTCATGTTTATCTCTTTGTTGAGGCGTAAAAATCGCTGTTTAGCCAGGTAAAATCTACCGTATGGCTCACATTCTTGTTACCGGCGGTGCCGGTTTTATTGGTTCGAACTTTGTTCACCACCTCATCGATAACACTGATCACACTATTACTGTGCTGGATAAGATGACCTACGCCGCAAATGCTGCGTCTTTGGAGGGTCTTCCTGAATCCCGCTTCAAGCTCGTCGTAGGCGACATTGCCGACCGCGAGCTGGCTGACGAGCTGGTCGGCAAGGCAGACGCTGTCGTTCACTACGCAGCGGAATCGCACAACGACAACTCCCTGTCTAACCCTGAACCGTTCATCCACACTAACCTCATCGGTACTTTCAGCCTCCTGGAAGCAGTCCGTAAGCACGGCACTCGCTACCACCACATCTCCACCGACGAGGTCTTCGGTGACCTCGAGCTGGACGATCCGGCAAAGTTTACCGAAACCACCCCCTACAACCCCTCTTCCCCTTACTCCTCCACTAAAGCAGGCTCCGACCTGCTCGTGCGCGCATGGGTCCGCTCCTTCGGTATTGAAGCAACCATCTCTAACTGCTCCAACAACTACGGCCCCTACCAGCACATCGAGAAGTTCATTCCCCGCCAGATTACTAACATCCTCTCGGGTCTGACCCCGAAGCTGTACGGCGAGGGCCTGAACGTTCGTGACTGGATTCACGCATCCGACCACTCTTCTGCTGTGCTGCGCATCCTGGAGCAGGGCAAGATTGGTGAAACCTACCTCATCGGTGCAGACGGTGAAGAGAACAACATCACCGTTCTGCGCACCATCCTGCGACTGATGGGCAAGGACGAGAACGACTTCGAGCACGTGGTTGACCGCCCCGGTCACGACCTGCGCTACGCAATCGACGGTAGCCGCCTGCGTGCAGAGCTCGGCTGGGAGCCGAAGTTCACCGACTTCGAATCCGGTCTTGCCGACACCATTAAGTGGTACACCGACAACCGCGGCTGGTGGGAGCCCCTGAAGGCTGAGGTTGAGGCGAAGTACGCAAAGGCTGGCCAGTAATGACCAAGGAATTGAAGGTTACTGAAACCGAGATTCCCGGCCTGCTCATCATTGACCTGCCGGTTCACGGCGATAACCGCGGCTGGTTCAAGGAAAATTGGCAGCGCGAGAAGATGGTCGCAGCCGGTCTGCCCGACTTCAACCCGGTGCAGAACAACATCTCGTTCAACGCTTCGGTAGGTACCACCCGCGGTATCCACGCCGAGCCGTGGGATAAGTACGTTTCTGTTGCGACCGGCCGTATCTTCGGCGCGTGGGTTGACCTGCGTGCCGGCGAGTCCTTCGGTAAGGTCGTCACCGTGGAGCTGGGCCCGGACACCGCAATCTTCGTGCCCCGCGGCGTGGGTAACTCCTTCCAGACCCTGGAAGGGAACACCGCCTACACCTACCTGGTGAACGACCACTGGTCGGCGGATGCAGTATCCGGCTACAGCTTCCTGAACCTTGCCGATGAGACCGTCGCAATCGACTGGCCTATCGACCTGGCGAAGGCAGAGCTCTCCGAGAAGGACCGTAACCACCCGCGTCTGAACGAGATCAAGCCCCTGGAAGCCGACCCGATCCTGATTATTGGCGCGGGCGGTCAGCTCGGCACCGAGCTGGTTCGCCAGCTCACCGAGCAGAACGTACCCTTCCTGGCTGTGGATCGCGACCGCCTCGACCTGGGCAAGCCCGAGCAGTGGCGTGACGCATTCCGCTGGCGCTCCTTCCGCGCGGTCATCAACGCTGCAGCGTACACCGCAGTGGATCAGGCAGAAACCCCCGAGGGTCGCCGTGATGCCTGGGCAGCTAACGCTCTGGGTGTGAGCGCTCTTGCCTCCATCTGTGAAGAAGCTAACCTGCCGCTGGTTCACGTATCCACCGACTACGTCTTTGACGGTTCCCTGCCCCTGGGCGAGGAATACCCGGAGGATTACCCCCTGGCACCGCTGAGCGTCTACGGCGCATCCAAGGCTGCCGGTGAGGTTGCCGCCGCCGCATGGCGTAAGCACTACACCCTGCGCACCAGCTGGGTTGTTGGCGCCGGCAAGAACTTCGTTGGCACCATGGCATCCCTGGCTGAGCGCGGTATCGACCCGTCCGTGGTCGCCGACCAGTGGGGCCGCCCGACCTTCACCCAGGACCTGGCAGCAGCTGCCCTGCACCTGCTCTTTTCCGGCGCTGAATACGGCACCTACAACGTGTCGAACACCGGTGAAGTCATCAACTGGGCACAGTTCGCTCGTGCAGTGTACGAAGGCACCGGCCACGACCCGGCACGAGTCAGCGACACCACCACCGAGGAATACTTCGCCAACGCTGAGCTCTTCGCTCACCGTCCGACGAACTCGGCAATGGACCTGTCCAAGCTGATTGCTGCAGGCTTCACCCCGCGCAATCACCGCGAGGCGCTCGCCGCCTACCTTGCAGAAATGGGTTCCTAATCCTCTAGGATTTGGTCCTATATCTGCTGATAACAGCATAAAAGGCGTGAAAAGCGCCATATCACAGGTTCCCGGCCCTTGAAGAAGAGCCGGGAACCTGTACAATATTGTCTTGGCCAAGGCGGTGGAATACACGAAACGTGTAGGTCCGTAACTGACGGTGGCTGGTTGGAAAGAGATTTCTGGCGCCAGTCCCTATTCCACTTGGCGCATCACTTCTAACCAAGAAAGGATGGACGACTCATGTCAGATACCATCAAAATTTCAGCTACCGTACGTAGCGACTTCGGCAAGGGCTACGCGCGCCGCATCCGCATGGCAGGCGACATCCCCGCCGTCATCTACGGCCACGGCGAAGAGCCCAAGCACGTAGTACTCCCCGGCCACGCAACCACCCTGGCTGCCCGCGTCCCCAACGCTATCCTCGACCTCGACATCGAAGGTGAATCACACCTCGCAATGATCAAGGACATCCAGCGTCACGCAATCCGCCCCGAACTGCAGCACATCGACCTGCTGACCGTTAAGCGCGGCGAGCGCGTTGAGATCGAGGTTCCTGTACACGTTGAAGGCGAGCCCGCTGTTGGCGCCGTTGCTAACCAGGAAGAAACCGTTCTTCTGGTTGAAGCTGACGCACTGAAGGCACCCGAAGCTTTGACCGTGAGCATCGAAGGCCGCGAAGCTGGCGCTCACGTTCTGGCATCAGATGTTGAACTGCCCTCAGGCGTAACCCTGGTTGCAGACGCTGAACTGCTGATCGTTAACGTTTCTGAGCCCGAGGAACTCGACGTTCCCGAGCCCGGTGAAGAAGGCGAAAACGCACCCGAGGGTGACATCGTTGAAGCTTCCGAGGAATCAGATTAGGCTGGCGAAGCTCACGACTCAGATAACTCAAAGCACTAAGACCGCGCCCTGCGCCTAGCGCAACAGTGATCTGTGGATGGCCCGCCGCTACCTCTCTTCTGAGGTGGTAGCGGGCCATACTCATAGAATGGTGTAGTCCATGAATTTTCTAAAAAACCTTTTACAGCGCCGTGGAAAGGGCGAAGATATGTCTGATGCGTGGCTCATTGTTGGTCTGGGGAACCCGGGCCCGGAGTACGAGAAAACCCGCCATAACATCGGCCAGATGGTGGTTGATGAACTGGCGCGTGAAGTAGGCGGTGGCTTCAAGAAGCACGGACGCGCGCGCGCCCAGGTGCTGGAAGGACGTTTGGGTATAGGCGGACCCAAGGTAGTGCTGGCCAAGCCCCTGACCTATATGAACACCTCGGGCGGCCCGGTATCGGCTCTAGCCCAGTTCTACGATATTAACCCCGACCGTATCATCGCGGTGCACGATGAACTGGATATCCCCTTCGACACCATTAAGCTCAAGATTGGTGGGGGAGAGGGCGGCCATAACGGTCTGCGCGATATCACCAAGGCGCTGGGCACCAAGGACTACTACCGTGTTCGCACCGGCATCGGTCGTCCTCCCGGACGCATGGACACCGCAGACTTCGTGCTCAAGCCCTTCAGTAGCACTGAAGCGAAGGACCTGCCCTTCCTCATCTCAAACGCAGCGGATGCAACCATGATGCTCGTAAAGGAAGGCCTGCTGGCAACCCAGCAGCGCTACCACGGCGCAGGTTCCTAGCCGTATGACCCGTGCCGGGTAAACACTGAACTGGGTCAACACTGAACTGGGGTAATGCATGATGCGGGCCGATGTGTGAACTAGGCTCTACCTAACTATGCAAGAGCCCGGTGAGGGAATAAGCTAGAAAAGAATGACGTTATACGCTCCACGACGGGAAAATACCCGACCCGTGGAGCGTATAAGCGAGAGAAGAAGGTACCCGTGGCTGAATACTCCACCCCCGCCAACACCCCGCTGAGCGACGAGATCGTACGCCAGCTTCGCCAGGACTTCCCGATCCTCAACACTGAGGTCAACGGGCATCCCTTGGTCTACCTGGATTCGGGGGCGACCAGTCAGAAACCGCTTCAGGTGCTCGACGCTGAACGTAACTTCTACCTGCACGCTAACTCTGCTGTACACCGTGGCGCACACACCCTCGCGGTTGAGGCAACCGACCTGTTCGAGGACGCGCGCATCACCGTTGCGAACTTCGTTGGCGCCACTGATGAAGAGCTCGTGTGGACCTCTAATGCAACCGAGGCGCTGAACCTGGTCGCCTACTCCATTGGCAACGCCTCTCAGGGTATCGGCGGTCCGGCTGCTGAGCGTTTCGCACTGGGCCCCGGCGATGAAATCGTCACCACCGAGATTGAGCACCACGCGAACCTCATTCCCTGGCAGATTCTTGCTCAGCGAACCGGCGCAACTCTGCGCCACATCCCCTCCACCGAGGACGGTCAGCTCGACTACGCTGCTGCCGAGGGCATCATCAACGAGAAGACCCGCATCGTGGCGTTCACCCACGTCTCGAATGTGACCGGCGCGATTACCGATGTGCCCCGCATGGTCGCCATGGCACGCAAGTACGGTGCGCTCGTTGTGCTGGATGCCTGCCAGTCCGTGCCGCACATGCCCGTAGACTTCCACGCCCTGGACGTCGACTTTGCGGCGTTCTCCGGCCACAAGATGCTGGCTCCCACCGGCATTGGCGCCCTCTACGGTCGTGCCGAACTGCTTGAGGCCCTGCCACCCTTCCTGACCGGTGGCTCCATGATTACCCGCGTGGGTCTGCAGGATGCCGAATACATGCCCGCCCCCATCAAGTTTGAAGCGGGTACCCAGCGCGTCTCGCAGGCAGTCGCCTTCGCCGCCGCCGTGCGTTACCTGCAGCACTTGGGCATGGAGAACGTTGAGGCATGGGAGCACGAACTGGGCGCTCGCCTGGTTGAGGGTGTTCAGAAGATTGAGGGCGTGCGCCTGCTCGGCCCCGCCGACCCCTCCAAGCGTGCCGGCCTGGTTGCTCTCGCCATTGAGGGTGTGCACCCGCACGATGTGGGCCAGCTACTCGACACCCAGGGTATCGCTGTGCGCGTGGGCCACCACTGCGCCCAGCCGCTACACCGCTGCGCCGGTGTGACCGCCTCGACCCGTGCATCCACCTACATCTACAACACCACCGAAGATGTGGACGCTTTCCTGAAGGCACTTGCCGAGGTGCGCCCCTACTTCGGGTTCTAAACGTAGACGCGTTAGACAATAACGCCTCAATTTTTCAGACAGACCAACTGACGGAAGAAGAACACCGTGTCTCTTGAATCTCTGTACCAGGAAATTATTCTGGAGCATTCCAAGCAGCGTAGCGGCGAGCACCTCGTAGAGGTACCCGCCGGCCACGCAAGCGCCGATAACCACCAGTACAACCCCACCTGCGGTGACGAAATCAACCTGCGTGTGGTGCTCTCTGACGAGCTGAAGGACGGCGAGAAGACTATCGAGTCGATCTCCTGGGAAGGCGACGGTTGCTCCATCTCCATGGCTGCCGCCTCCGTGCTCTCTGAAATGGCTCCCGGCATGACCACCTCCGAGCTGCAGAGCCACGTGGATGCGTTCCGCGAGATGCTGCGTTCGCGCGGTAAGGTGACTCTGGACGAAGAGGAGTACGGCGATATGGCGGCTTTCTCCGGCGTTTCGAAGTTCATGGCGCGCGTGAAGTGCGCAATGCTCTCCTGGGTTGCCGTTGAGGAAGCCACTAAGGAAGCAGCTGCGAAGAACTAAACCTTTGCTGAGAAGGTAGGCTGAACCGGTGGGGGAGTAGCTAGTATTTGAACGCCAATCGAAAATACCGAATGGCTACTGAACCTAAAATATTGCACAAGAACGTAAGTGTATGCGGTCAAAGCGTGCAGAAAATACTGGCTAAAACTCTTCGCTAAAATCTAGCGGTTAATTGTTTATCTATATAAGCTTTCTTTGATTTCAAGCGACGTATAGAAAATATGAGGCGGATACTACACTGTATCCGCCTCATATTTATATCTTTTCCTTTTTCCTTCAAAAAGGTGACTGGTAAAATAAAAGGACGAAGGGCGCCCAACCAGCACCCTCGAGAAACTCTTTTCGGACCCGCACGTTCTAAGGCAACAGCGCGAAGAAATAGGGCAATATAAGAAAATATTTTCTCAATATTGCACATTCTTCGTTTCATCTCATGCTCTCACCCTAGACCGCGGATACGTTTCTCACCCTCCGGTACTTCAACCACACCGGAATAACCATCGCCGCTACCAACCACAAGGAAGCCCTATGATTATTGGCTACGCCGCAGGCGCCTACGACCTTTTCCACTACGGCCACCTCGAGATTCTCCGCAAGGCTAAGGAAAACTGCGACTACCTCATTGCCGGCGTCGTGCACGATGACGTTCTGGAAGTGACCAAGGGTCGTCGCCCCGTCATCCCCATCGAAGAGCGTGCCGCCATCGTCAGCCACATCGACTACGTGGACGAAGTGCACGTTGAAACCAACCCCGACAAGCTCGAAACCTGGAAGCAGAAGCCCTTCAACGTCTTCTTCAAGGGCGACGACTGGAAGGGCACCGAAAAGGGCAATGCCCTGGAAGCACGCTTCGCAGAGGTCGGCGTGGAAGTACACTACTTCCCCTACACCGAGCACACCTCCAGCACCAAGCTGCGCAAGGTCGTTGACCTACTCGAAGCAGAGCACGACCTGCGCGTAGAGATGCGCCGCTTTGCTGAGCTGCTTGGCGAACGCGAATACTCCGAGGCGACCGTCGCCTCCTAACGCTCCTACCCCTTCATAGGTGCGTTAGAGCTCATAAGACTCATAAAGACACAAAGAGGATCCCCGCCGTAAGTACTTACGGCGGGGATTCTCTGCATATTGGCGGTATATCAGCTACACCTCAAAGGTGAGCGTCTCATAAGCTTTAGCGCTGTGCCAGCCACTTCTCAGCGGAGGAGCCCAGAACCTTCAGCACGCGGCCAACCTGCGGCTCAGCAGCGGCTGCAATCTTCTTGCCCACCAGCGGGATGGAGCAGGAGACTTCACCGTTGACGTCCAGGCGGGTCTGCTCGCCCTCGGGGGTCAGCTTCTGAGTAGCCTGAGCGGACACGGGCACGCCGTTGACCTTGACCTCGGTAGAAACGGTGCGGGATCCGTCAGCAGCCGGTGCGCTTACGGTGTCCATCTGGGTCATAGCAACGCCGTTGCCGACGAACTTACGAGCGATGTCCGGCACGCGCTCAGCGGGTACGGTACGCTCGGTGGTTGCGGTGAACTCGGCGGAGGTGTCACCGGAAACGGAGAAGCTACCGAACTCCACGCCAACCTCGGAGCATACGAAGCGTGCGAAATCCTCGCTAGAGAACGCCTCGATAACCTGCTCAACGCTTGCGTTGATAACGGTCGATTCCTGAACTGCCATAATTGTTCCTTTCGTAGTGCGCGAAAACCCCGCGCATTATCCCTTACTAAGGATACGGTGCGCGGGGTTTCGCAACCAATGTAAAGACGCGAATCCACCTGAGAATATGCCGTGAACAAGGGAAAACATCCACAGCCTCTCACAGGGTGGTTGGAGGATTCGCATGCCGGTCTAAAAATGTGGGAAGCGCCCGGCCGGGCACCTCCCACACCGCATCACGAGGATGCTGAGCTTAGAAAGCAAGAAAACCTTAGGCGCTGGGAGCCATCGCGTCGATGCGAGCCATCTCAGCCTTACCCGCACGGTGCGCGCGAGCAGCCTGCTTCAGGCGGCCCCAGAAGGAATCCTTACGGTGGGTCTTGCCGGCGAGCAGGTCCTGCAGTTCCTCACCCAGCTGAGCTGCGGAAATCTCCGGGGTGGAGACGTAAGGCTCAGCGGTGCGGAACAGGGAGGGGTTCGCCAGGGCAAGATCGAGCTTAGCGAAGAGATCTTCGCGGCTCTCAACGACAACAGCGTGGCCGCGCTTCTCCATCAGAGCGGTGAAGGGGACCTGGTGGTTGTCAACGACCTCATTGAACTCTGCGCGGCGCGGAACAGCCAGGGGCAGAGCGCCGGTGCGGCGTGCATCCTGGATGGAGCCGGGGCCGCCCTGAACCAGTACTACGCGTGCGGTTGCGTAGTAGTCCAGCAGCTCGGAGGCGGGAAGAAGCTTAAGGTTGTCTGCGTGCTTAATGGGCGCAGTGTGGCCATGCTGCACGAGGCAGGTGACCTCGGGGTGAGCCTCAAGATAAGCCTCAACCCAACGCAAGAGACGATCAAAAGTGTGAACGTCGGTGCCGAGGGACACCACCAAATCGTACGTCTTAGTAGGAATACGAACGGGCGCGACGGCAGGGGTAAATACGGGCAGGTCGAACTTGGAAGTATCAACGCTGACGTGGGGGAAGTCCTGAATAGACATAGCCTATTCCTCTCTATGTATTTATCGGTAGTAACCCCGTATACCTGACGCAAAAATCCGGAGGGCATCATTGGTATACGCGGCGGCGTCGTGCCGGAGAAAATGGTGAGTAATCTCCGCATACGCTTCTCTGGCGAGTGGTTAGTTCGCTTGGATGGTGAGTCCACAGTGGAGCGCACGACTTATGCGTATCTGTATGTATTAATAAAT
Source organism: Rothia sp. HMSC069C04 (assembly GCF_001812895.1). Taxonomy (NCBI): domain Bacteria; kingdom Bacillati; phylum Actinomycetota; class Actinomycetes; order Micrococcales; family Micrococcaceae; genus Rothia; species Rothia sp. HMSC069C04. Next base: position 165,190 of record NZ_KV810742.1, on the reverse strand, counting down.
ACTATACCCTGAAAATAACGCCCTCAGCACACGCGAGGACGCTATTTTCAGGATAAATTCATCACTCTTAGAAAATGGGATGAATCACACGAGAATCAGGGAAATTCTCCTGCTGTTCCTCGCTCTGAACAATAATTCGATCAGCAAAGGTGTACAGCATCTTACCGGTCATCGTCGGCAGAGTCGGGCGGTCAAAACACTCAATATAAAGAGTCTTTACGCCAAAAAGTTTAGCCGCAACAAAGAAAGGAACAGCAACACCCGCACCCGCAGAAACAACCGCATCCGGACGTTCCTTCGGAAAAATACGAAATGCCAAGAACAGATTACGAATAGCGTTCTTAATATTTCGAGTGGTCGGGTAATAAGCCCAATAGGTCTTCTCATCAGCCAGAGAAGATTCCACATCGGGCTGTTTAAAGCTAACCCACACGCGGTCATAATTCTGCCACGCAGCAGAAGTAGCCGTCAGATGCTTCAAGTGCCCGCCACTGCTAGAAACCAGCAGAAGCTTCTTCTTCGGTGCCTGAGAGGAAATTGCCTCAGTCATAGTGTTCTCCTAAAGCCCCAATACAAGAGAAAAGTAAGAAGAGAAGATAAGGGTGAGCTGACGGGTTCGGCAACGCCTGCATCAACAGATTCGCCTCAGCAGGTGTCACCGCACCCTACGCTCAAGGACGAAGGACGAACCCGCACAGAAGCGAGGCATCCATCAACAGAACCCCGAGTACTCGCGGTCTGATTACTCGCGATCCAGGAACACAGCCAGAGCGTTCACGCCCTCAAGCTGATCCAGCTGAGCGAAAAGCTCACGAACCTGCTGCAGAGAAGTAGCCGCAGTCACCGGAACCAGAGCCACGCCGCCAGCCTGGACGAAACGCAGCTGAGTCGACAGGGGAGTAGCGGTGCTCAGGCTAATCACCAGAGGAGTCTCGCTCTTCTCAACCAGCGACTCGGGAGTGTGGCGGGTCAGCGCGTCACGGACCGAAGCGTAATCGGTGAAACGTGCGTACTCGGTGGGCAGAACACGCTGCAGCATCTGGTATAGGTGCTCAACACCGCGGTCAGTACCGGGCAGAATCACAATGCCGGAAGCGCCAGCGCTCTTCACGTCGCCGTCGGGAGCACCAATGGTGCGCAGCAGCATGAACGCGTCATTCGCCTCAGAAGTGGAACCCAGCTCGTGAACCGGGATACCAGCATCTTCCAGACGATCAGCGTAACCAACGTGACGCATAGTGCGGTCACGACCGTACGCCAGCACAGCACCAATCAGCAGACCGGCAACAGCACCAACAATACCCATCTTCACCGGGCCAAGAGCCGAGGAAGAAGAAGGAACCTGAGCCTCGCTCATCACGCGACCACCGGTGGTGGAAGTCAGCTGAATCTGAGCGCGACGGTCCTGCAACTGAGAGAGCAGACCCGCACGGTTGTTATCACCCTCGAGGGCCGAAATCTGCTCATCAATCTGGTGCAGAGCAGAATCAACGCTGCTCTTCAGCGACTCGGAACGAACCTGCAGGTATGCGTTCGCCATAGCGTTAGCGTAACGTGCAGCCTCCGTACCGTTGGGGCGGGTTACCTCAATATCCAGTACAGCAGTCTGGGAGGTGCCGGTCACCTTGACGGAGTTCATGAGGCGGCTGGTCAGCTGAGCCTCAGAGAGGGTATCGCCATTAGCAATCAGAGCCTTAGCCGCGTTCTGCGCAACCTCGCGAGAGGACGCAACGCGAGACTCGGTCGCAATATCCACCTTCGCGGAGTTGGCGCTACCGGTACCGGCGGGATCAACCACCAGCGGGTAAACAACCAGCGAAGCCTTAGAAGTGTACTTGCTATTGGTCATGTAGCCGTAGGCGGCACCCGCCACAGCGAAAACCACAACCGACAGCAGAATCAGCAGAGGGTGTCGGAAAATACGACGTACCTGGTTGCCAAGGGTAACCGAGGAGGTATGAGAGGTGTTATCCATGAGGACATCCTAGAGGAAGAGAAACGGACACTAAATATCGGAGAAAAACGTAGAGGAAGCTGAAGGCTTAAGACTTCGCGCGGCGGGCGGACAGGAAACGCTCAATACCGAGTGCTTTGCGGAAGCGGAACAGCACCGCGCCGTACACCGGCACCAGTAGCACCACGTACACGATGACGCCCAGCACGCTCTGACCCAAGAAAGCCAAAGACGCCAGAGCGCACACCGTCGGAACAGCCGCACCCAAGAAGAGTGACGGAGCCATCTCGCGAACCGAAGCGCGAATACCAACGAGGCGGAACACCTGGTAGCTCGCAAGGAAGGTGTCAATCAGCAGAGCAGACGCCCACGCCGTCACCGCACCGTACAGGCCCCAGACCGGAACCAAGGTGAAGTTCAAAGTCACAGCCACCACCAGCGAGGAGAGCTTGTTCAACAGCTGCCAGCGACTCTTACCGCTCATCAGCAGAACAGACTGCACACCACCGGCACTCATCGACAGCATCGCCGCCGGGCAAATCACCCAGAGAATACCGGCGCCAGACTCAAAGCCCTTACCGAAGAAGCCCAGAAGAACCGGACCAAAGAACGCCAGGGAGAGGTAGAACGGCCACGACAGAGCAGTTAACACGCGAGTGGTCGACAAGAAAATCTCTCGAGCACGATCGAGCTGACGGGTCGCCAACGCCGCACTAATCGACGGGCCGGTCACCACACGACCGGTGTGCTCAATCATGGTGCCCACACGAACACAACGGTTCACGGCACCATAGATACCACCGGCAGCGGCACCCAAGAACGCCGTCACTACCAGCACGTCAATCCACTCCAGGATGGTTTCCACAACGGTTGCAACACCGCGCGCAGAACTGAAACCCCAGAACGAACGGAACGTCTCAGTCGGAGCCTCCTCGGAAGGAAGAACCTCCACATGCTCCTCGTTCGGGAACGCCCGCTCCAAAAGCCACAGGGCAACCACCGCAGTAATCGCCACCGGAACAGTCCAGGCGTACACAAGATCCATGAGCTGGCCCGAGAACAGAACCACCAAACCCACAGCCGCAAAACGCAGAGTAGGAAGCAGAACATTCTGCAGAACCGTAAAGGTCACCACGCGGTGCAGACCACGCAGCGCGCCGAAAAACACCGTCATCAGCGCCGCCACCAGCACGAAAGCAGAACTGACGCGCATCGCCGCCTGATACTCAGGAGCCATCGGCACAATCTCGGTGTAGATGTAAACACCCGCCACCAGAAGCACCGAAGTCACCAGCGAAGGAATCAGACCGTAACGGATTAGCTGCGGAAGCACCCCGTAACGACCCAGCGCACGCTGAGCGCTCATCGTACGAACCAGACCCGTATCCGCGCCGAAGGTCACCAGCGAAATCGCAATCGCGAATAGCGCCATCAGACGGAAAAACTCGCCCGAACCCTCAGCACCAATACCATTCGACACCACCATCGTGGTCACGAACGCAATACCCGCACCGTACATCACACACAGAGAAGCAAGAGAACCGCTCTTCGCGAGGCTGGGCTGCTTACCCTTAGCGGGAGCCTTCGTAACCGGTGCATTCTTAGTGGAGGCGCTATCTGCCTGAGCACCTGACGCGGAAGGCTTAGCCTTCTCATTCGGAGTCTTTTCTTCCTGCGCCTTTTCTACAGACTCAGCAGTAGCCGAGGCAACCCGCCGGGAACCGGACAGATGAGCACCCACTACAGCGGTAGCGTTTGCCGCTGAGGAACCAGCAGTTGAAGTACCTGACTCCGAAGAACCCGCCTCCAAAGAATCGGGCAGTAACTCTTCGGAAGCAAAGCCTCGAGCCGGAGGCACAATCGACAGCGCCGTGGTCGCAGGAAAACGACCGGAACGGATATCGTCCACCGTCGGAGCAAACTCATCGGTAGAAGACTCTGCCTGCGAGTCAGCCTGCTCCACTACAGGATCCACGTACTCGCCGCTCTCACGCAGGCGTGCACGGCGGCTAGGGTGACCGCCCGTCGAGTAGGCATCATCGAAAGCTGAAACCGCAGTGGTCTCTAAACCACGAGGGGACTGATTCTTCGTCATAGCCCCTCACCATCCCGAATGGAACGAATACACGCCATCGACGCGAGCATCAGAATGGTCATCTGAGCAATATCGAAGCTGTAGAAAATAAAGACGACGCAGCACGCGACCGGCACGCTATGCAGCCAGTACCCGGAGGTGGTCTTCACTCGTGCGCCGCCTGCTACAGTGCACACCATGAAGAGCGCGAACAGCGCCAGACCCACGAAGCCGAAGCAGAACATCAGAGTCCACAGGTACCCCTGGGTACCCATTGACACGCCAATGCTCGGTTCCATACGCGGAGTGCCGTAACCAATAATCGGGGACTCCAAGGTCGCCTTCCAGGTGGCGCGGTAGAGCGCCGCACGGCCACCGGTGGAGTCAGAGTAGTCCTGACGACCCAGAATGTTATCCACGGTGCCCGACGCAAAGAGCGCCACAACCACAGCCGTAATCGCCGCAACACCCGTACCCACAGCACGCCAATTAGCCGCAAGGAACTGACGCAACAGTACGTACGCTGCGCTGATACCTAGACCAATGAACATGCCGCGGTTACTGGTCGCAATCGCAGGCACAGTAGAAAGCGCCATACCAATCAGCAACGCAATACGCAGCCAGATGGAATGCAGGCGAAGCAAGCACGCCAGCATCACCGGGGTGAGCAGAGTGTACGCCAGACCCCAACTATTCGCGTAGGGGAACGGCGCGGAGGGGCGAATATACGCCTCGGGAGCACCCCAAGGACGCTGAACCTCAGCCAGGGGAGGAAGCATGTAGTCGCGCACCAGCGGGTTCTGCATAAAACCAGAAGGCATGATGAAGCTCATCGGAGTACGCAGGCGGAACTCGGGGAAGAGAACACCACCGTACCCCAGAACAATCAGGGTCACCCACAGAGTCGCCAGACCGCCCAGCAGCCTATTGATGCTAATAGAGGCTCGCGCGTTGTAGTAGTACAGGGCGTAAATGCCGGCACTGAGAATATTTACAAAGCGTAGACCCCAACCAATAATGTCGGTCGAACGGGTCAGCGCAAGCGCCGCAACAACAACCCACACGCAGAATGCGCCCCACACCCACAGAGAACCGGGCACGCGCACATTACCTCGAATAATGAGGTAAAAAAGCATGATCGCTGCCAGTACCAGCGGTGCAATCTGAAGCACGCCCAAAGCCCACAGCGCCGGGAAGCCGTACAGCAACGCCAGCAGAGGCCAAGCGGGGAGCTTCTTCTGCGCCGTAGATACCGGACGGTTGCGCGCGCGGGCACGCAGAATACCGCTAGGCGGCGTGGCCACCGACCCGGCGGAATCCTTCAGCGCCACAGGCGAAGTACCCGGAGGGGAAAGAACGGAAGAGGAAACCATGTCTGTGCGATACCTGGTTAGAGACCTCGACCGGTCTTCTGGACGAGATCAAGAAGAGTAGCGGGCTTAATAACGCCGGTGGACACAACATACGCTGCCCAAGCACGAAGCTGCTTAGGGTCGCGGCGCAGAGCGGAGCGAGCGTAGGCACGCGCCTCCTTGTTGTTACCCAGAGACGCCTGAGCGTACGCAATCTGACCGGCAATACGTGCCAGGCCCTTGGGATCCTGCTCGAATTCAGGGAACTTACGCAGAATGTAGCTCAGACCGTCAACCATGGACTGCCACTTGCCGGAGAAGAAGGAGGGGCGGTCCCAGAGCACCAGAATCAGCGGTTCGGGCACGCTCAGTACATCGCCGTGGCGGGTTGCACGCAGCAGCAGGTCGTAGTCTTCACCGTAGGCGGCGGGCAGTTCCTCATCGACCAGGCCGATGCGGGCGGGCTTACCGTCAACGCCGAGCAGATCCTCGCGAGAGTACAGCATGGCGGAGGGGTGAATTTCGGTAATGCGCGAACGCAGGAAGTCAGCGAAGGTTGCGCGCTCGGGCGCCAGGCGCACGATATCCTGACCACCGGAGCGGACGGTAATACCCGAAGAGATAGCGGTTGCTTCGGGGTTTTCGCGCCAGAGAGCGACCTGCTGGGTGAGCTTGGAAGGCATCCAGTAGTCGTCATCATCGCAGAAGCCAATCATCTCGCCGCTGGAGGCGATGATGCCGCTGTTGCGGCCGCCAGCCAGACCGCCGGAGCGGGTGTTGGAGACAATCTTCAGGGCACGGTTTTCGCCGACCTCAATGTCCTCGAGGCGGTCGGGCTCAACGCGGTCAAAGACAACAACAACTTCAACGAAACCGCGGTAGCTCTGCTCAAGGATGGAGCGGACAGCCACGCGCAGCAGTTCGGGGCGCTTGCCGTTGGTTGCGATAACGGCGGAAACAGCAGGGGTGCGAGAGGTGAAGTGCATCATTGGGATTCTCCTTACTCAGCGGGGGTCGCGAGGCTAACGTACTTGCGACGCATGGACAGCAGGACGGTTGCGGCATTAGCCAGCAGAAGCAGTGCGTAGACGATGACGAATACGGGGCCGAAGCCAACGAAAATGTAAATCCAGCAGAGGGTGCCAGCGTCCATGTGCAGGTTGATGAAGGAGCGCAGGGGACCACCGGTCGGCGGTGCCGCGGTCTTGCGGTTGTTGCGCAGCTGCTCAGCCAGAATCTGGCTCATGAAGTGACCTGCGGTCAGCGCGGTGAAAATCATCGGCATCGCAATGATCCAGCCGTTGAATGCGCTGGAGCCGGTAAAGGAGTAGTGCGCCGGGTACAGCAGGAAGGAGAGCAGGGTTGCCATGTGCACGGAAGGCACGCGGATGGAGTCGACCACGTGGTCGAGCCACTCACCGGCGGGGGAGGACGCGCCGGTCACGCGAGCAACCTGGCCGTCAGCGGAGTCCAGACCGTAACCGAGCGCGAAAAGCAGGGCAACGCAGATACCTACACCAACGCTGGGCGGGCAGGTAATCAGAACGATGATGCCTGCCGCGGAACATGCAGCGGAAATTGCGGTGACGCCGTTGGGGGTGATGCCCAGCGCAACAGCTGCCGCAGCGAAGTAGCGTGCTACTCGGCGGTTGACCCAGCGGGTGTAGGCGGGAACGCCAATGCCGGGCTTCTGCGCTGCTTCAAGAGAGCGCAGGGTGTGAGAAAACTTCGCAGAAAATCCCGATGCGGGCGCGGAGTTCGGGGCGTGAGGTGCCTCAGAGGTGGACATGCACATTCCTTTTTAATCGGTGAGAGGAGTGAAGGAGAGTGAATTACTCCCTTTCGGGGTGGTTGCGAGAAAGTCCGGAAGTCTCGCACGCGAAAAAAGAGGTGGTTGGTCCCTTTTTTCACGTACACCACTATATAGATATTTTACAACGAGATGAAGTGCAACAGGGGGCGTGTGGTCAGGGTCAACAATTGTGTCGTAAAAACCCTCTGACAATGCGCTTTGGTGCAGATTTGCGGGATCCTTCGGGTAGGCTTGGTGTGCTGTTAGAGGGGGTTATCGGCGCTTTGTTCTCGTGAATTGTGGATTTAGAAAACATTTCTGAACATTGTGCAGAGAGGCACATGACAGAAGCACAAATAATGGGAATAAATGATGCAAAAAACACGGAAAAGTGGGGAATATACGCAAATGGGGTTTGATTTCCTGAATCATTCAGAAAATCAAACCCCATTTAGCTGAGATTATCTAGAAGGTATTAGTTCCTTCGAGACTGCATCGGAACGCGGGTTCCGACTCCGTTATTGACGATGCGTCGCTCGCCCTGGCCGGCTGCCGCGTTGTTCGCGTTGTCGACCACGGGCTGCTCAGCCTCGTGTGCGGCGGGAGCATCCGCCTCCTTGTCGCCTTCCTTCTCGGCAGGCTGCTCAGCAACCGGTGCCTTAGCGATTGCCTGCATGTCGAAGCTTACATTCGGGCGAACGTTTCGTCGACTGATGCCCGGATGAACCTCAACTGCGATGAGGTTCTCGCCAACCTTCAGCTTGGAAGAAGGAACGGTGAAGGTCACCGGAGTCTTCTGAGCCGTAGCGGTATCAATCGAGCTCGATGCAATCGCGCTATTCCACAGCTTTCCACGAGTGTCAAAGTTGGAACGACCAACCTCTTCACCGTTGACACCCACCGCAATAGCGTCATCCGCGTAAGTGGTCAGCACGAGATCACGGCTGGCCTGCTCACGAGTGAGCTGGATGGTGGTGTAGGCGTAGATATTGTGGCGGGAACGCACGAGCGGAACCTTAACGGAGGTGTTGAGGTTACCAGTACCGACCCCAATCGGGGTCTTGCCGGTCTGCCATGCTTCCTGCGCAATATCTTCCAGGCTGAAGTGGAAGTTGTACTTCCAACCGTACTTACGGTTGGGAGCCTGGGTAGAGACCATGTACTTCCAATCCGAGGCGTAGGGCAGAACAATCTGGTCCTTAGCGGCTTCTTCCTTCGGATTCTCAGGCTTGGGATCGGCGGGCTTAGGCTCCTCAACCTTCGGGTCCGGATCCTGGACCTTCGGTACCTCAGTAGTCGCTTCTGCACTCGGGGTAGCGCTTGCCGAAGCACTGGGGTCAGCGCTCGCGGTCGGGTCAGCACTTGCCGTGGGGTCTGCAGTAGCAGTCGGGTCAGCGGTAGGCGTTGCGGTCGCGGTCTCCGTGGGGGTAGGAGTCGGTCGCACCGGAGCTACCTGGACCGGAGTGGACGCAGAGTAGTTATCCGAGCTATCCACAGCGCGCACAAAGTAACGTGCGTTATCGGTGTGGTCAATCTCGAACTTCGTACCCGAAGTGCTAGCAATGACGCGGTCATCACGCAGAATCTGGTAGCGGACACTACCGGTATCCTGTACAGCATCCCAGGTCAGAACGTCCTTATCGTCCTTCAGCTCAACCTTCAGGTTCTGCGGGGTAGGCGGAGGAGCCACATCGCGAGCCTCAAAGCGCGCAAAACCGACGGTATCCTGAGTACCGTGAACACCCAGCGAACGGTGAATATCGCCGCCAACCCACAGGGTGCCCTTCGAATCCACGAAAGACTCCCAGATACCGAATCCGTGGTCACCCTTAATAGCAGGGGAGAACTCCGGCAGCATCTTACCGCTGTCCTTATCGAAAGCAGCAACCAGCTTGACCGAGTGAATCACGCTCGAACCGCCCACGGGGGTCCGCTTGTTACGCGAATCCTGGTAGAGGAAGTCGCCGCAGTGGCAGGCGCCGTAGATGGTGTTACCGTGCAGGTGCAGATCCTGGAAGTCTCCACCATCGCGGGTAATCGCGGTGTAGGTGGGGGTCAAGGACGCCTTATCGTAACGAGAGATGAGGTGCTCGGTACCGCCCACCCAGACGCCGGTACCGGCATCCTGGACGTCGAACTGGAAACCCCAAATTTTGGTTTCATTACGCAGGTCAGAGACATTAGCGCCAGCAGGAATCTCAGACTGCTGGTACGCCCACGGGCTGCCCTTCTGCATATGCTGAGTAATATCAGCCACGCGGTAGGCAAGGCCACCGTTGAGCCAGGTGAAGTAACCGGCTACGTAAACATGAGAGTTATCAGCGGAGGCGCTAATACCGTTGACAGTACCGTTGAACACCTGGCGCCAGTTACGGTCTATACTCACAATACCGGGCACACCGTTAGAAGGCTCGCCCAACTTAAAACGGGCAATATTGCGCGAATACGCCTCACCCGCCTTTTCACTTTCATAAATGTGGGTAAAGGTGCCGCCAATATACACGTAGTCACCCTGACGGTGAATGGTCTTCACTGTCATGACCTCGGTACGAATGCGATCTTCGACTTTAACCTGGGCCCATTCAGGGGCAACTTCACCGGTTGTGGCGTCAACAACGACGAAGCTCTCATGCTTCTCACCGTTAACAAGCTTGAAGTTACCGCCAACAGCCAAACGGTTATTCGGCAGAGCCTCAACAGCCTTCACCTGACCGTCAACAGTCAGCTTAAAATCGCGGCGCAACTCGCCGGTCACCGGGTCAAAAGCAGCAATATTAGATTGCGCAACACGCTCACCGGTAGAGGACTCAAGGTACTCGAAGTCGCCACCAATAAACACGCTGGAGGTGCCGTTACCGTGATCGACCTCGGTAATGGCCTCAACGTAGGTGTTCATTTCGCCGGTTTTACCGGAGGCGGTCCTGGCGCTGGTTCGCCAGCGCCAATCCGCCGAACGGCTATTGGGCAGGGCACGACGAGCGCTCGCCGGGGTACCGGAATCCGGGATAGCGCCCAGGTTCAAATCATTCTGGGTCAGCTTCGGGCGCAGGAACATCTGGGTGTAACCGAAAGAGGCCTCACCGTTGCTTTCCTTACCGTAGATGTAGGAGTTCCGCGCATCGGTGATTGCCGGCTCAGAGCCATCCTGCGAAATGGGAGAGTTTGCACCGTAACGGAAACCCATACGGTAATCCTGGGACGCCAACTCATCAAACATCAAAGTCTTGAAGCCGTTGTTCTGTCCACGCAGAATGTGGTCTTCCCAGGTGCCGTCAGTCCAGTTCTTGCGGCCCTCTTCGTTGTAGGAAGAGAACTCGTCAGGGTTGGTGATGGTCGTATTCGACCAGACAGCGCTCGAGCGCAGAGCCCAGGTCCACTCGGAAGTCTGACGGCGGTCAACCGTCACCTCCTGCCACTTGGTGCCCGAGGTGTTTAGGGCACGGCGGAAACGGTAACCGTCGGGCAGCTGATCGGGACGAACGCCGTTGAGCAACTGAGAAATAGTGGTGCCCGAAAGCTGAATCGGGGTCTTCGCGGCGGGTAGGGAGCTCAGCGCCTTGCCCTGTTCAAGAGTCATACCGGATGACGCGGGTGCAGCATCGCTGTAGAGCTGCGAAGTATCGCCCTGACCCTCATAGTTTTCGGTCCAGCCGTCACGGCCCTCACCAATCTTGACCCAGCCGCCGCCATCAGTTTCCTGATCGCAGTAGAACTGGGTCGGCTGGCTCATCGCGGGAGTGTACAGCCAGTAGGCGCCGCTCTTTGCCTCGGGGTTAGCCTGCTTGGCTTCCCAACAGCTAGCGGCAGCACGCTCGGAGGTCGTGCCATTGTAGAAAGCAGAGTCCCTTTTTTCCGCAGTCTGTTCGACAGCGGTACTCGGCGTAATAGCGGGGATAGCTACGGGCAAAGCCAAAGCCGTAGCAATGCTCAAGCAAAGAGTTGAGCGGGTTATAGCAGAACGAGAAAAGCCAGAGCCCGTCATGCCAAGGTGGGCTTTCATAATATCTCCAAATGAATGCCAAGAAATGTTATCGAGTGCGCATCAACATTAATGCGCTATGGATGATAATGCGCGGTTTCTAGCGAATCGTAGCTGGAAGCCGGCATCTCTTAATTAGACCCTAACAATCAGGATTGTTCGGGAAATCATGGGTCGCAATCTTCCACTGACCATCGACCTGAACGAGGGTGTAAATATTGAGTGAACGCTTGGGAGAATTGTCATCCTTAACGGGCTGATTATTCTCGTCATAGATCTTCACAGAGGAAGAATCCATGCATACTTCCAGCATGCGCGCGGGCTGACCCTTGTACTGAGTCTCAGTCATACGGGGAGTGCCCACCACAGTGGAAGAACCTTCATAGTGCCAGCCTGCCAGTGCGTATTCGGAAGCCTGCACGGCAAACTCAGCGGCAGCGGAATCAACAGCCACAGCCTCGATGGAGCGAATCGTCTCATCATCGAGAACGGCACGAGCCTGCTCAACGTTCTGCTGCTCAGCTTCTTCGTCGCTGGTCGGATCAGCAGTGCGCTCCGGGGACGGAGCGGCAGAAGGAGCTGCCTTAACCTTGGTCAGAATGTTTTCAAAAGAATTGACCAGTTCGGTGGTCTTCTTCACTTCTTCAGTGTCAACGGGCACGGAAGAAGCATTCTTCATTTCCTCCGAACCGGTGTAAATCTCTTCAAGCTTCTGACCGTCAGAAGAAGTGGCCTCAGCATCTGCCTTGGGGGACGCCTCGCCCGAAGCCTCAGCGGACGCAGAAGCGGTGCCCTGCTCAGAAACCTGGGGGGAAGCGCTCGAAGACTTGTTTGAGGAAGCATGCGCCGACGCGGAAACGCTCGCGGACGCAGAAGCAGGCGAAGAGCTATCGGAGCTCGGGTTTTCAGTAGCGCAAGCGCTCAGGACCAGGGCGGATACCGCAACGGTACCCAAGGTGCCCAGAAGGCGGGACCGGGAGGGGTACTTGAAGAACACTGACATGGAAGCCTCTTTAGTGGTTGGAGTGAGAATGACTATATTCCGGAAGATAATACCTTGCACGGCGGCAAAGCACCTAAAGGCTAACACGCAAAGCTGGGAAAATACTTAGACTTACAAAAATAACGTTTTTATAAATGATGAGAATAAGCCCTAAATAATGCTCTATTTTTGCCCGAATGGAAGATAAATATATATCTCTGAATGAAAGAACCTTCATGTAAATGAATGAAATAGATTCACATTGTGCAAAAAAGTCCCGGGCTGGTCATAAACCAGCCCGGGACAATAGGGCGAACATCACTAAAATTCTTTGTCACAAAAGCGCATATCGCCCTGATGAGGTGTTATGCTGCCTGGACAGCCTCGGTGCTTGCCGAATAGTTATCTGCAGTATCTACCGCGCGCACATAATAGCGGGCGCCATCGCGGTGATCCACCGAATAGCTCGTACCCGTAACCGTCGCAATAGGACGATCATCGCGCAGAACCTGGTACTTCACCCTGCGCTCGGAAATACCCGACCACGTCAGCTGATCCTTGGAACCGTTCGTCGTGACCTTCAGATCGCTCGGGGGAGCCGGAGGGGTCACATCACGAGGAGCATAACGCGCGAAGCCAATAGTCGGCTGTACGCCATTAGCGCCCAACGACTTACGGATATCGCCACCAACCCACAGGGTGCCCGTGGAATCCACGAAGGACTCCCACACACCGTATCCATACGCGCCGTTCATAATCGGTGCGAACTCCGGCAGCATCTTACCGCTGTCCTTATCG